>JAMPDU010000045.1 GCA_023665505.1 Ruminococcus sp. | reverse complement strand
TCAGTGATGACGAGATAAAATCAATCGGCTGGACGGAATTTGCGGAAAGTATTGACTGTTGCGAATATCCCGAATTGATTACCTATTTAAAGGAGCGTCGGCTGTACGTCAACGAGCCTGTGGAAAGCGAGGAGGACGTTTAATGTGCGCAGTATTTGGTTTAATTGATTACGCAAATAAATTTTCCGCAAAAGAACGTGCTGAAATTATTTTGGTTTTGTAGGAAGAATGCGAGGTCAGAGGTACTGACGCCACGGGAATTGCGTACAATTCAAACGGGAAACTGCGAATTTACAAACGCGCCGTTCCCGCCCGTGAAATGCGGTTCAGACTGCCCGAGGACGCCAATATAATTATGGGACATACCCGAATGACTACACAGGGTTCGGAAAAATTCAACTATAATAACCACCCGTTTTTCGGCAGGGTAAATGGCGCAAATTTTGCCCTTGCTCACAACGGTATGCTGCAGAATGATACGCTTTTGAGGGAAACGGAAAATCTCCCGAAAACGCATATCGGTACGGACAGTTATGTGGCGGTACAACTGATTGAAAAGGCGAATATTCTCAATTTTGAAAGCCTAAAAAATATGGCTGAAAAAACCGAAGGTTCGTTTTGCTATACGGTTTTGAGCGACCGAAACGAGCTGTACATTGTCAAGGGCAGCAACCCGATTGCGCTGTACAAATTTGACGGTTTTTACCTTTATGCAAGCACCGAGGAGATTTTGCGTGAGACATTGCAAAAGCTGAATTTACCGACGTTCGGCAAGGTTACGGTCAAGAGCGGAGATATTTTGAAACTTGATGCCAAAGGCGGAATTGAAGTCGGAGAATTTGATTTCCGTGAGGATTATTACGGTTACTGCGGACAGTATTTTCCGATGTATGACAAAGAGTATCTTCAAGAGCTTGCGCTTGTTTACGGTATGGACAGCAAGGATATTTTAACGCTTATGGAATATGGCTACGACATTTTTGACATTGAGGAAATGCTGTACAATTCGGGTGATGTGCAAGAGTATATTGACGATATTAAGAGTTTTCAGATGATTTGATTATATCCGCTTGCAGCAAAATGCAAGCGGATATTTTTTTGAAATTCCCAATAGGGCAGGTATTTATTTTGGGACGTTCCAAAATACAAAAACCGACTTTATTGGGACGGATTTTATGCAGAAAAAAGCGTTTCATTAGAGTTTAATCTATTGAGACTAAATTGGAGGAATTTTTATGAAAGTTGGCTACGTTCGCGTTTCCACTGCGGAGCAGAACACGGCTCGGCAGGAGGTTCTTATGGAACAGCTCGGCGTTGAAAAAATTTACATTGATAAGATTTCAGGCAAGTCTGCTGACCGTCCGCATCTTCGGGAAAGCCCGTAAAAAATAGTAGAGCAAATTCCCGTACCCATAGGAACGGCTGCGCAAATAAGCAAAGAAGAACCCGAAATAAAAATCCGAATAGGAGAGGCGGTAGTAAAAATTCCCAAAGGAATGTCGGAAAAAATAATAACCGCTGTTTTGAGGGTGTTGAAATGCTGAATGAATTTGCGGAAAATAAAACGGTATACATCGTAACGGGCTACACGGATATGAGAAAAGGGATAGACGGACTTGCGGCGATTATTCAAGGTAAATTGCGGCTCGACCCGTACAGTCAGGCGTTGTTTTTGTTCTGCGGAAGAAGTGTGAATAAAATGAAAGAAAAAGCGTACTTACAGCGAATCGTTTGAAAAATTGGAAATTAAAAAGGTTGTGCATAAAGCCGAAAACATATTATGTCCTGAATATTTTCTCTGTTATGTCACTATCTTTTAAAAATTATTTTGGTAAAATAATTTTGTATAAAAATACAATAAGACAGACAAATATATACGCCGAATGTTTCTATTGGAGCATTCGGCGTAATTTTATGTTTAAATGTGAAAGAGAATGATAATCAGCAAAATAAACAATTACATTAAGAACTTTCCCATATTTTAAATTGAATATGTGTATTCAATCAATCTAAAAAAATTAATACAATTCAACAAATTCGCTGCTTACATAGCCATATAAATCATATCCATCATTTTCATAATAAATATAATACCAACCATCCTCGTAAAACCAAATATAAACAGTTGCACCATCGGCAAGTGTACCTACCTTGTCATTGTTTTTTGAAGGACCACTTCGTACATTAAGCGTATCTGAGCCTACATTTACGTAACCATAATCATAAACATCATAAAAATTTTCTTCAGAACTTGTAGAAGTGACTTCAAAATTATCCGTAGATGTGAAAGTAAAATCTGTTATGTCGGCACTTAATAAGCTTTGTAAATCAAAAATAATCAGTTTTGAATTGTTGTTGGAATATCCTGCCAGTGCAACGTTTGTGTCATCTATAAAAAATCCTGTTCCTCCAAAGCTTAATTCGTCAGGTACATCATATGTGCTTATAATTTCGGCAGAATCAGTATCTATAAGACAAATGGCTCTGTCAACCTCATATCCATCTTTAACCGCTAATATATAATCACCTTTTTTTGACATATAATATTTTACATATGCAAAATGCTCAGAATCTGAAGAACTAAATGGGAAATCCGTAAAAAACTTTGTTTCAAGAGTATTGATATCTGTAACATAAATTTCTGAACCAAAGCCATCCCAAGAACTTTTGACTGAATATATTTTCCCATTGTGGACACCTTCTAATGGAATAAGATCATCAGAATTAGGAACATCTTTGGCTACATTTGTGCTAAAATCATATATTCCAAATCCAGGTATTCTTTCATATCCATTTGTGCGATAAACAAAACGATTTTTATCAATAGGAAACATATAGGTCTGCCATTTGGTATTTTTACCATATACATCATTTACATCACTATATCCCGGAACAATAATATCAAGTACATTGTCGGCACAAAGAACATCATTATCCCACTCAACAATTTTATGACCATAACGCTCAAAACAAAGATCTTTTATTAGAGGATCTTCCACAATTTCAAGTTTAAAGTCATCATATACCGTAGCAACATAAATTATATAAGAATCGCTTTCATAATCATAATTTTCACTCACTATTTTTACCAAAGCATTTCCTTCTAAAGCGTAAATTTTACTAATATTAAAATCTGTTGGCAAGGAAACAGTTCCTAAAATTTTATTTTCATTTATGTCAATAAAATCAAGGTTGATCTGAGAAACCCAATATTCATCATTTTGTATATATTTAGGTGAACAAATGAGATTATCATTAATGCGTATCGTGTCATACAAACTGCCTATGTCTACAAGTCGATATAATGCTCCCTCTGGTATTAAATCTTCCATTTGTGCAGTTTCAGTACTATCTGACTCTGTAACTACAGTAGTTTCAGATTTGATAGTTGTTACAGCTGTATCCGTAGTAACATTAGTAACTTCCTGAGATTCTGCTTTCTCAACTGTAGCGGAAGATGATTTGACAGTTTCCTTATGATTTTTAATATTTGGGACAATCACGCCAAATATAACAGTCAAAAGTATTATTATTCCTAAAATGACAGCAATAATTATATTTTTGTGCTCCCACGCCCATAACATAGCTTTACAGATTTTTATTCTAATTGCAGAATCTTTGTAATCTATCGCCTGTTCAAACAATGATATTGCTTGTTTTATAATATCTGACTGCTGGTTCAAATCTATAGTGAACATCAGTTTAACAGCCTTATTATAAGCAAATTCTATTTTCAGGCTATCACATTTATCTGCTTTTTGCTGTGCGTCTCTGTAATCTCCAAGGCTTATATACAGTTTCTTTGCTTCGTCAAAATTTTCAGCATTCTGAGCGTGCATTGCCAATTCAGTGGCTTGACGGTAAGTTATAAACTGCTCTTTCATCTTGTCACAATCTAATGCTCTCTTCTCTGAATCAGAATAAATAGAAATGCTTTCATATAATTTCTTTGCTTTATCATAATCTGACTCAACAGATGCTGTTTCAACTATTTCTCCAGCCTTTTGATATGTAGTCTTTATAAATTCAGATTTTCTGGAAATACATTTTTGGGCTCTTTCTTTTGAATCAAAATATTCAGAAATACTTTCAAACATAGCTCTTGCTTCATCGTAATCCGAAGGCTTGTTCGCATAATTTGTCAGTGTTAAAGCTGCATCATATGTAGACTTTTTGTCATAAAGTCCTTTACAGAATTCTATTTTTTCTTTTGAATCAAGAAAACCATCTAAAGATTCAAGGAGCTTAATGACCTTATCATAATTTTCGTTGGTCATATCACCGCCCATAAGTGTCATTGCATAATTATAGACAGCCTGTTTATTATAATGATCCAGTTTGCTTTTAAAATCATCGTCTCCAAAAAGTGAAGCTTTCCTGTAACTGTCAAATGCAAATAATGAGCCTTTTTCTCCTGCCATTTCGGAACAATCAACAGGAACATCTTCTTCTTTGCTTATATTATACTCTGCCATAAATTTAAGCAGGTATGCCTTTGCACTGCCTGTATCCAGATCAAGGGCATTCATACAACATTCGCAGGCTTTGTTCCAATCTTTATCCTCAATAAAAATAAGAGCTCTGTTAAGCAGATCTTCTACAGAAAGAGGACCGCTATAGGTTGTTGTTTTAGTAACAACAGTTTTAGGATCATAAGATTTAGCAACCGGAACAGATTTCTTGTCCTCTATCTGCTTGGGAACATCATTAACAGTTTCAGAAGATATCTGAGCATCAATTATATTATTTTGACTTCTTGTATCTATAGATTGGGTATCTTGCCGATTGATATTGTTATTATAATTCTTTATATCTTTATCCTGAAACCTACTTCCGCAATTATTACATACCCAAAACTCTTTCGTTTCTTTTTTCCCACTTCCACATAATCCACATAAAATTCCAAGACAGTTGCCCGTCAATAATGTTCCACAACAAGCCTTACCTGTGCTAAATCCACTATTTATAGTATTAGAGATAAGGCTGACATTTTCTGAACCACATTTAGGACATTTCATAGATAAACACCTCTGTTAATTTATTTTCAAGGATATATAGATGACAATAAATGCAACTACATTTATTTCAAGCGATAAAAAGCCATAACCTCCTATAATACCAGTAATAAACCTCCTGATATTATTTGATTCTCGTATTTTCAAATGCTGAATAAGCCAATCAAGAAACATAATAAGGCAAAACAGCAAGCACACCCACATTGGAGTTATAAAAAAAGCAAATGCCGGAACTGCCAAAGCATAGCCAATAAAGACACCTGTACATCGAGCACAAACAGGAAATTGACGATTATTAATAAAGAAACTTCTTTCTGCCATCTGATGACACCCAACTCTTGCTCCGAACTCCATAAACTTCAACCATAAATCATCTTTGTTATTATCCATTATAATTTTCTCTGCCCTCCATAATTAATTGCATATAGACTTTATTCGTCAAAAAAGTCCTAACGTAAATTATACACTTTGCAATAACAGGAATCCCTCTAATTTCAGACGGAATATCAACACTTACAGCATTTCCATCACAATAAGTAATAGTTATCTCATTATTTGAAATTGTGTAAGATAAATCTCTATAAGTATAAGAGTATAAGTTTCATCTTTTATTCATTTCCATTTTTACCATAAATTGGTTTAAAACGAGAATAGTCGTTTCATTGTTACTATTATACACTATTAGTAGAAATTTGTCAAGAGCTAATAGCGTAAATTTTACACGAAAAGCAGTAATATTTTTTCGTCCGTAAGCATATTAAGTGTACTGTCAGCATATGGTAAAATTACATTAGTTATTACGCTGTAAGCGGATAACAATACTACACTAAGAGGTGATAAATATGAAGAACACACTCAATCTTGAAATCGGTCAGCGCGTGCGGGAGCAGAGAACCCTTATGGGGTACACACGTGAGCAATTCGCGGAGGCTGTCGATATATCCGAACGTTTTGCAACAGACATAGAGCTTGGAAACAGGGGAATGTCTTTCCCCACGCTAATACGCATATGCAAGGTGCTGTCAGTGTCGTCCGACTACATTCTTATGGGCAAAACAAACGAGCAGACCTACAATACCAAAAAATTTGAACGAATTATTTCGGGAATAGATGAAAAATATATTCCGTACACGGAGGAAATTTTGAAAATTTTGGCAAAAATCATTAATATTTCCGATAAATAACGAATTTTTGAATATTTCCCCGAAAAAATTTTCTCTGCCGATTTTGAAATTCCTTTCCCGCAATTAAAATTCCCACCTTGTCCCCCGTCATTAACCGAAATACGCGAGCATATACATAGATAGAAATATCGTGTATTGGAGTGAGCATATTGAAGGTAAAAGCAGGTCAGGATATTGAGGAACGGGCGGTCATTTTGGGGCGCTATATCCTCGAACACAAAGCTACTGTTCGTGCCGCTGCTAAACAGTTCGGAATTTCAAAATCTACCGTACATAAAGACATAACCGAAAAGCTGCCTGTGGTCTGCCCACAAATGTACCCCGCTGTCAAGGAAATCCTAGAAATCAACAAGCAGGAACGTCACATTCGCGGCGGCATGGCTACAAAGCACAAATACGAGGAACAGCATCATAAAGAATATTAATACAAAAAATCCGCGTACCGAAAAGGCTGAGCCTTTACCCTTATTGGCAAACTTTGTCAGTAAGGGTGAAACGCTCCCATGGGTAACATACTTCCGTACCGTTACCCGCCTGATAGGTACGCGGACAATTTTTATTGGCTTTGCTTTTCTGACGTAAGGGTAAGACTTTCCCCGTCATGGTCGACTTTAAGCACCGAGTACGGCTCAATGTCCCCGCCGATTATGGTTCGGGCTATCATTGTCTCCAGCCTGCGCTGTATGAACCGCTTTAACGGACGTGCCCCGTAAACCGGGTCGTAACCCTCTTTCACAATGTAATCCTTTGCCGCGTCGGTGACGGCAACGTCAAGCTGCCTGCTCTTCAAACGGTTTCGCAGGTCGCTCAGCATAAGGTCTATAATGGGGTAAATTTCCTTTTTCGTCAGCGGTTTGTAGAACACTATCTCGTCCAGACGGTTCAGAAATTCGGGGCGGAAATGCCCTTTCAGCACACGGTTCACCTGCTCCCGCGCCTCGTCCGAAATCACCCCGTTCTCGTCAATTCCCTCCAGAATATAGTCCGAACCCAAGTTGGACGTGAGTATAATTATCGTGTTCTTAAAATCCACCGTCCTGCCCTGAGAATCGGTAACACGCCCGTCGTCAAGAATTTGCAGTAAAATGTTGAACACGTCCGGGTGCGCCTTTTCAACCTCGTCGAAAAGAATTACCGCGTAGGGCTTTCTGCGCACCGCCTCGGTAAGCTGTCCGCCCTCCTCGTAGCCCACGTACCCCGGAGGCGCGCCGATAAGACGGCTCACGCTGTGCTTTTCCATATACTCCGTCATATCTATGCGGACTATGTTGTGCTCGTCGTCAAAAAGCGACTGTGCAAGCGCCTTTGCAAGTTCGGTTTTTCCCACGCCTGTCGGACCCATAAACAGGAACGAACCAATGGGGCGGTTTGGGTCCTGAATACCCGCCCGAGAGCGCAGGATTGCCTCGCTGACCTTTTGGACAGCCTCGTCCTGCCCGATAACCCGCTTGTGGAGGATTTCCTCCAAATTCAGCAGCTTTTCCCTCTCCCCTTCCATAAGTTTGGACACGGGTATACCGGTCCACCTGCCGACTATGCGGGCGATTTCCTCCTCGGTAACCTTGTCCCGGAGCAGATTGTCCGCGCTTTCTTTTTGCTTTTCGGCGGCGTCCTCCGCCTCTTCAAGCTCTTTTTTCAGGGCGGGCAGCTTGCCGTACTTTAACTCCGCCGCCTTGTTTAAGTCGTGTACTCTCTCCGCGGCGGCAATATCCGCATTGGTCTGCTCTATGTCCTCCCGCAGCTTTTGCAGACGGGTTATGGCGGTTTTTTCGTTCTCCCAGCGGGCTTTCATTTCGTCGAACTCCGCCCGCATTTCCGAAAGCTCTCTTTGGACTTCCGCAAGCTCCTCGGCGGCAAGTTTGCCCTCCTCCTTTTTAAGGGCTGTTTCGGCAATTTCCTGCTGCATGATTTTTCTGGCGAGGTCGTCCATTTCTGCGGGCATGGAGTCCATTTCCGTGCGAATTAACGCGCAAGCCTCGTCCACAAGGTCGATAGCCTTGTCGGGCAAAAACCTGTCGGAAATATACCGATTGGAAAGGGTCGCCGCCGTAATCAGCGCGGAGTCCTGTATCTTCACCCCGTGGAAAACCTCGTACCGCTCTTTAAGTCCCCGAAGTATGGAAATTGTGTCCTCAACCGTAGGCTCGTCCGCCATAACGGGCTGGAAACGCCGCTCCAGGGCGGGGTCTTTCTCGATGTACTTTCTGTACTCGTTGAGGGTGGTCGCGCCTATGCAGTGCAGCTCGCCGCGGGCAAGCATAGGTTTCAGCAGGTTGCCCGCGTCCATTGCGCCGTCGGTTTTGCCAGCCCCCACGATTGTGTGCAGCTCGTCGATAAAGAGAATTATTCTGCCGTCCGACTTTTTGACTTCGTTGAGCACCGCTTTCAACCGCTCCTCAAACTCGCCCCGAAACTTCGCCCCCGAAATCAAACTGCCCATATCGAGGCTGAACAGCTTTCTGTCCTTAAGGTTGTCGGGCACGTCCCCCCGCACGATACGCAGGGCAAGACCCTCCACAATGGCGGTTTTGCCCACTCCCGGCTCGCCGATGATAACGGGGTTGTTTTTGGTTTTGCGGGACAGTATCCGTACGACGTTGCGTATCTCGGAATCCCGCCCGATAACGGGGTCGAGCTTGTTTTGCTTGGCAAGCTCCACCAAATCCTGCCCGTATTTTTTCAGCACGTCGTAGGTGTCCTCGGGGTTGTCGCTTGTTACCCGCTGGTTTCCCCGGACTTCCTTTAAGGCGGCAAGGAATTTTTCCTTTGTCAGGTCAAAGGTTTTGAACAGCTTTTTCAGCTTGTCGTCAGCCGTGTCGAAAAGAGCAAGCGTAACGTGCTCAACGGAAACAAAATCGTCGTGCATATTTTTGGCGGTTTCCTCGGCTTTGTTTAGGGTATTGTCCACGTCACGGGTGATGTAGACCGTGCCCGCCTCCCGTCCGCTGCCCGTAACCCTCGGCAGGGCGGAAACAAGCCGCAGAGCCTCGTTTTTGACGTTTGAGGTATCAATTCCCATTTTTGTGAATAATTGGGGAATAAGCCCGTTCTCCTGCTCCAAAAGGGCATAGAGAACGTGCTCCTGCTCAACGCTTTGGTTTTGGTACTCAATCGCCGTGCTTTGGGCGGAATTGATTGCCTCAATGGATTTTTGAGTAAATTTTTGCGCGTTCATAAAGTTCACACTCCTTAACTGTGATTGTAATAATTGTAGAAAATAAAAGCAATTTTTTGGACTGCTTGTTATTATCACTATTTTCGTATTTTACGGGTTTTGCAGATTAAACAAAACAGGTTTTTCGGTTTGTCGAAACTTCCCGCGTTTTGGGGATTTTTCGGAAATTTTATCGAAATTTTTTTGTTGCCTTTTATTACCTTTTGCAGTATAATTAATTTACCGCAAGAGACACAGAGCGGTAAAATGTTCAAACTATTATACCCGCGGGAAAATATTGCTCACGCGGAAAAGGAAAGGATCTTGTAAAAATGAATATTATCAAAACTTTTGAAGAGGCAAAGGGAAAACTTAGGTACGAGCTGTTCGCGGAGGAACAGGACGGCAGAACGCATTACGGAATATCCGTAACATCGGGGATTTTCGGCGAACCCGAAACCGCCGCCGTACCGGACATAACCACCGAACCCGAGCTTGCGGAGCGAATGTTCCGCATGATAGCGGACAATTTCGTCCTCCCCTCGACGTTTTCCGAGGTGGTGGAAGAGCTTGTCACGGCGGAATTCACCGTTTAACCGCCTGACTTCATAATTTTTGATTTTTTGCTGATATTTACCGTTCGGAAAATTTTTTTCACGAACGGCATTTTTTTGCTTGACAAATCGGAAAAAATGGTGTATAATAAATTTTACCCCAAAAGTATCAGCCTGTATCGCCGAAAGGATTTTGTCATGGAAAAAACTTCTTTTAAAACAATTGCCGAAAACCGCAAGGCGCGGCACGAATATTTTATCCTTGACAGCTATGAGGCGGGCATCGAGCTTGTGGGCACGGAAGTCAAGTCAATCCGCCGGGGCGGAATTAACCTGAAAGACAGCTGGTGCTCGATTGACGGCGGCGAGCTTTGGGTTAAGGGCATGCACATTTCCCCCTACGACCACGGCAATATTTTCAACCGCGACCCAATGCGGGTGCGTAAGCTGCTGCTCCACAAAAAACAGATTATGCAGCTTTTTGGCAAGGTCAAGCAGGAGGGTCTGACGCTGATACCGATTTCGGTGTACTTCAAGGGTTCAATGGTAAAGGTGCAGGTTGGGCTTTGCAAGGGTAAAAAGCTCCACGACAAGCGTGACGACATGGCGGCGAAAGCTGCCCAAAGGGACATAGAACGCGCCGTCAAAGAGCGTAACCGTTGAGAGCCGCAAAGCGGCGGTTTCTTGCCTCTTGCCTCTTGAATTCTCCGCAGAAGAGAAAGAAATTCAAGAACATCAGCCGGCGAAAAATTCTAACTTCTACCCTCTAACCTCTAACTTCTAATCGGGGATGTAAAGGTTTCGACGGGGATTTTGAAACATGATAAGCGAGTAGAGGATTGCGTCATCTCTTTAAACGACGCCGTTTTAAAATTAGACGACAACAATAATTTTGAATTAGCAGCCGCTTAAGCGCTGCTCGTCCTGCCAAGGAGTACCGCGGCTTTGGTTTGGGCGTCGATCAGCGGTGAACGCTTTGCGGAAGTGTCTGCGTCCGCACAGTGTATTGCAGGCTACCGAGCATTGTTGGGTGTTTGTTTCCGATAACGCGAGGGAATGTTAATAACAAACTACACTCGTAGAAGTTCATGCGGATAGGTTTTCGGACACGGGTTCGATTCCCGTCATCTCCACCAGCGGGGTGTCCCCGCAGCCATAGTCACCCCCAATAAGGGTGACTATTATTTTTTACTGTATCAAGCCCCCTCAAGGGGGCGGGTAAATAATTACGCCTTTAATTTGCTACAATTATAGTATAGCGGTATATTATGTTCAAATTATGATTATAATATGTATATTGTGTAAAAATTAGCACTCCGCAATTGAGAGTGCTAATTTTTTGTACCCCAAATCCCGGGGCTTAATTCTGATAATTTATATGCTCCCCCGTAATCGGCTCAAAGCAGATAAGCTCGCTGCCGTCAAGGTTCTCGCGGCGCATATCCACGGCGGAAATTTGGTGATTGTCATAGGTTGTATAATAGTATACCCCCTTGTCGGCGTTGCAGCAGCTTGTGTACAGGGTTATCTCAAACTTCCCGCCGCCCACGTCGCAGCAGCCTCTCTGCTGGTCGACAGACCCCAGTATGTGGAAAAACTGGCTCACGCTTTCCTCCTCGGAATTGCCCGAAACCGAATTCGCCCGCACAAACGCCGCCCTGACAAATCTTGACTGGGAGGACAAGTCCCCGGGCAGACCCATTGCACCCATTCCCCTGCTGTAGCAATTTAAGGGAATATTTTCCGAAAAAGTGTTTTCGGGGTTTCTCACGGAAAGTCCCATATAATTGTTAAGATTTGCCATTTGCATATCAAAGGGCGGGTTGTTTGTCAGCACAAGGGCAGGGTTGTCGTACACCTTAACGCCCTCTTTGACGGACTCAACCGTTACCGCGCCGCTTTTGTCCGCGATAAGCCAGTGGAGCTGCGAGGCGGGCAGCTTTTCGCTGAACGGCTCGTTATCAATGTTAATTCTTTCCAACAGCTTTTTGGCGGACGCCACCGTATCGCACCGTGACAAAATCCAAGCGATAAACTCAAACTGGGCAACGTTGTCCTTTCCCTCAATTTTGTCTCGGTAAAAGGCGCTGCCCACAAAGTTCAGCCCTGCCATACCCAGACCCTTTTCGTTCACCGCGTCGTAGTAAAGGGGGTAATCCCCCTCGGTGTGAGCCATGCCTATCATTGCGTAATGGTTCTCCGACCTGCCCATGCTGCGGAACTCGATGGGGTAATTCCTGGGCATAACGACAATGCTGTCGCCGTAGGAAAACTCATAGTCGAGGGTTCTGCCGAAATAAAAGTCCTTGGTTTTGTAAGCCGCCGCCGTACACATAATAAAAGCACTTCCTTTTTTGATTTGTTAAAGAATATTATACAATATTTTCTCGCAGATTTCAATAGGTTATGCAAAAAAGTTCGTTAACAGTTTATTCAAAGATACAAATTTATACAAAGTACATACAAAATTATACAAAGCATATGCAAAGCACATACAAAACTATGCAAAGCATATACAAAACCGTACACGAATACGAATACGATAACGAATACAAATACGAATACGATTACGAATACGAATACAAATAACCGTATACCGCGGTTTTGCCGAAAAATACGACCGTATAATTTGGTATACCAAAAATACCGATAAAGATACAGATAATGAAAAAGAAAAAGATAATGACAGTGAGAGTGAACGCTCCGCGCAAACACCAAAATAAACCCAAAGAAACCCAAATAAACCCAAATAAACCAATCGGTTTTTTTGAAAACCCAAAAAAAGCAAAAGTAAGCAAACATAAGCAAACGTAAGCAAAATAAGCAAACGTAAGCAAACGTAAGCAAAATAAGCAAATGCTTTTTTTGCTAAACAAAATCAGCTGTTAATGTAAATGTAAATGTAAATGTAAATGTTAAAGTTAATGCTAAAGTTAATGTAAATGTTAAAGTATAGCAATACTATAAAATAACGCTTTTTGTAGGGGCGGGGTTTCCCCGCCCGTGATTGCTGAACAGCGGGACGGGAAACCCGTCCCCTACAGGTGTTGTTATTATTTTGCAGGATTGCTGTAAGTTAATACCCTCGACAAAATATAGCTTATTTTTTACAAAAATTTTGCCAAAATATAAACACACCCGCTTATTTTGTAACCAAATTGTAATTTGATTTCTTGAGCAAAGTGTGCTATAATAGAATTACCGAAAAAAACGTATTTCAAGGAGCTGTAAAAATGACCGAGGAAATCATTCAAACAAAAATTATGCCCATTGCCAAGGGCATTATCGCAGAGGTGGGCAAAGCCGTTATCGGCAAGGACGACATCATCATTAAAACCCTTTTGGCAATTATTTCAAGGGGTCACATTCTTTTGGACGACATTCCCGGGGTGGGAAAAACTACCATGGCGGTGGCTTTTTCAAAGGCAATGTCTCTCGATTACAAGCGTATGCAGTTCACCCCCGACGTTCTCCCTGCGGACGTTACCGGGTTCACCGTCTACAACAAGCAAACAGGCGGCTTTGAGTACCGCCCGGGGGCGGTTTTGTGCAGCCTCTTTCTTGCGGACGAGATAAACCGTACCTCCAGCAAGACCCAAAGCGCCCTTTTGGAGGCTATGGAAGAGGGCGCGGTAACGGTGGACGGCGTTACACACAAGCTCCCCAAGCCCTTTACCGTTATCGCAACCCAGAACCCTATCGGCTCTGTGGGTACGCAAATGCTCCCCGACTCCCAGCTGGACAGGTTTATCATCAAGCTGACAATGGGCTACCCCGACCTTGAAAGCGAGGTCGCCATACTGAAGTCCAAGGAGAAAAGCGGCGGCGAGGGAGCAATTCTCCCCGTCGCCAAGGCTAACGACATACTCTTCATGCAGGCGGCTGCAGACGAGATTTTCGTTGACGACAAGGTGTACAGGTACATTGCCTCTCTTGCGGCGGCAACCCGCTCCCACCCGCAGATAAAGCTGGGGCTAAGTCCGAGGGGTACGGTTGCGCTTGCCTCAATGGCACGGGCGGCGGCTCTTATGCGGGGGCGTTCCTACGTTATCCCCGAGGACGTGAAGTTTATCCTGCGGGACGTTGCCGAGCACCGTATAATTCTGTCCGCCAAAGCCAAAGCGGCGGGTATCGAAACCGCCGACATTATACGGGATATTTCCTCACGCACACCCGCACCCAAAATTTGACTAAAAATTTGAAAGGTACGCAAAATGTTTATAGCTTATATAATTCTGACTTTATCAATAGGTCTTTTCCATATTTTGTACAAAGGCGACCTTTCGTTTATAATACTCGCCTTTTTGGTAATACTGCCCGCGGTGACGTTTATTGTACTGGCGGTGCAGACAAGGCTTTTGAAAATAGATATTTCCGCGGACGATGCGGCGTCCGAACGGGGCAAGCCCGCGGCGGTGAATATTACCCTACGCAACCCAACTTTCCTGCCCATAGCGGCATGTAAAATTTCGGTAAAATACAGGAGCGTCCACATGTCCGAAACCCCCGTGAAAGCAGGGTACGAAAAGTACTCCGCAGCCGTGCCCGTAAAGCAGCGAACGGCGGAAACGGTTACGGTGTCAATCACCCCCGAACACTGCGGCACGGTGGAATTCCGCATAAAAAGCCTTAGACTGTCGGATTTTTTGGGGTTCTCGTTTTTGTTGAGAAAGATAAATTTTTCCGGGAAAGTAATCGTGCTGCCCAACGCTTTCCCCATAAACGCCGAGCTTGAAAACGGCGTCGCCGACGGAACGGACAGCGCAGTCTTTTCGGCGGTGAAACCCGGAGACGACCCCTCGGAAATATTCCAGCTGAGAGAGTACCGCGACGGCGACAGGCACAACCGCATACACTGGAAACTCAGCAGCCGCAGCGAAACTTTTATCGTAAAAGAGCTTTCCCGGCCCGTCAACAGCAAAATAATGATACTGTGCGATTTTTCGGGCTGCGGCTCAGCCGACCGCGCCGACGGCGTTCTGGACGCGGCTATGACCCTTTCCTCGTTTTTTGTAAGGAACGGCGCTGTTCACACCCTTGCCGCCGCCCTCGACGACCGCACCCTTTTCAGCGCGGATATTTCCGACGACAACGGGCTTTACTCCGCCTTTACGGAGCTGTGCACCCGCGTTTCGCGGCTCGAGGTCAGCCGAGGTATCGCCGAGGTTGTTTCATCAGCCGACAACTCCGTGATGATAAGGAACGGGTTTTCCCGCGTTCTTGCGGTGACCTCCGCGATAAACAAGGCGGCGGCTGCGGAGCTTTCAAAAGCCTGCGGCGAGGCAAGGCTGACGGTTTTCTGTACGTCCGCCGAAAACGCCGACGAGGACGTAAGCGAAGAGGTAATCTTTTTATCCCCCGGCGATACCGAGGAAAACAACGCGGAAATCAATATTTAAAGGAGATTTTTTCCATGAGCAAAAGACCCCAACCCGCCGTAACCCTTTCCGCGGGAATTACCCTGCCGAAAGGCTCGGAGCAAAGTTTCGCGCCGATTATAATAAAATACGCTCTGCTGCTGACGGGCTGTCTCGGGTCGGTCTTTGCGTTTCTGTCCTGTTTCGACATCGCCGTCTCCAAGGCGGCTGTCGCCGTTTCGGCGGTTATTTCCTGCGGAATTTTCACGTTTGTCCTTAACATGAAACCCAAG
Organism: Ruminococcus sp.; assembly: GCA_023665505.1. Taxonomy (GTDB): domain Bacteria; phylum Bacillota; class Clostridia; order Oscillospirales; family Ruminococcaceae; genus RGIG8773. The sequence continues at coordinate 7,824 of JAMPDU010000045.1, read as the reverse complement.
CTTTCGGGTATCGCCTCAACCGCGGCGGCGGGGGTTTTCCTGATTTTGACCTGCTTTTTCAGAGACGAAATATGCGGCGGCGCGGCAAACTCCGTCAGCATATACCTTTCCCGTGTGCGGGAGCAATTCCGCGGCGAGCCGTTTATACCCGTCCTCGAACCTGAACGCGCCTATTACCACAGCACGGTGTTTTTCGTGTTTGTAACGGTACTTCTGAGCCTGCTGACGGCTTATCTCATGTCGAGGCGGTGTTTCGCGGCGGGAATAAGTTTTCCCATACTGCTGCTGCCCATAGCGGCGATGATGTTCGGGCTTGAACCGAATTACGCCGCCTTTACTTCGGTAATCGCGGTGTGCGCGGCGTCCATTGCCTTTGAGGTAAGCTCCTCGGAAAAATTCGCCTTTGAGAAATGCGGCACGGCGGTTTTCGGCAGCGGTCTCGCGGCTGCGGCAATAGCGGCATTGTGCTTTGGGGGAATAATTTTCGCGGTAAAAATTCTGGACTATGAACGTCCGCAAAAAATCGACGATATGTACAACGTCATTACGGGACGCATAGAAAACGGCGGCATTCAGAACGCCATAAACGAAATCGTCACCACCGTCACAATAAAAAAGACAAGCAGCGGCGGCGCAATAAACCACGGCAAGCTGGGAGAAATCGGAGACATCTCTTTCGACGGCGAAACGGTTTTGCGGGCAACCTTGCCGAAATCAAACGAAACCGTATACCTTAGGGGATTTGTCGGCTCGGTCTACACCGGGAAAAGCTGGGAGGAACTGCCGAACTCAAAGCTCCGCGAGCTTAACGGTATTGAGGAAAACTTTGTCTCCGAGGAGCTTACTCCCCTGCTTTTCGACAGCTACAATTTGAAATACTCCCGCGACGTTTCCCTGCCGAAGTACAGCTTTGAAATAAATAACGTCTCCGCAAGCAGGGATTACCTTTATATGCCCTACAATCTTGTCCCCGAAAGCGTTTCGAGGTACTCCGTACAGGGCGACAGCAGCTTTGGCGGCGGCGAAAACTCCTATTTCGGACAGTACTACGACCCCTCGGCTTTCTACGGCTATCAGAATTTATTCTGGAAAAGGTGGATAACCCCCGCCCCGGACTTAGCCGCCGACGAGGCAGTGTACAGACAGTTTGTCTACGAAAATTATACCGAACTGCCCGCCGCCTTTGACCCCGGGGAAATTTTCAACGAAACGTATTACAGCTACATTTCCGCCGAGGAACTTATGACGGGCAAAAGCACCCTCGACGAAATGACGGTTTTCAACCGCAAACTCTACTATATAAAAAAGTGGCTGAAAGATAACTGCGAGTACAGCCTAAGCGCGGGCAAGCTCCCATTGGGAGAGGATTTTGTAAATTATTTCCTTGAAAACAAAAAAGGCAGCTGTTCCCACTTCGCCAGCGCGGCGGCGATAATGTGCCGTTACGCGGGAATTCCCGCACGATATGTGGAGGGGTACATCGTCAAGCCGAAAGATTTCCCCTCGGGAACGCAGACGGGACAGTCCGCCGCTGTGGACGTCACCGACGCCCGAGGACACGCTTGGGTGGAAATTTACATCGACGGTTTCGGCTGGTATCCCGTGGAATTCACGTCCGGGTACGGAAATATCAGAACGGCAATTCCCACCGAGACAATTCCCGAAACCGAAACCGTACCCGAGGAAACCGAGACTGTTCCTACAGAGGAGCAATCCGACGTTACCGCCGTTACGGCAGGTCAGAACGCGCCCTCGCAGACGGCGGCTCCGGAAACCTCCGCGCCGAATGAAAATGAAACCGAAAGCGCCGCCTCGGCAGCCGAAGAGGAAAACCCCGTCTTTGGAACGGAAACGCCCCCCTCCGAGGAAAAAACCGTAGGTTTCGGTATTTTCGGCATAAAAGGCGGAAACCGCGTGGATATTTATTACGACCTTACGCCGCTGCTTGTAACCGCGCTGGCGGTTTTGGCAATACCCGCGCTTATAATTTTAAGGCGGGCGGCGATTATTGCGCTGTACAGAAAAAAATGCGGCTCGGGAGAAAAATCGGCAGCCCTTGCGGCGTACAAAAAATTCGGCAAATTGATAAGGCTCATGAAACTTCCCAAACAGTGCGGGCTTGACTACGGCGAGTATGAAAGCGTTCTCGCCGACCGCGCTCCCCTGCTTGCGGACGGCACTGCAAAGCTCGTGATAAACGCCGCCCTGAAAGCCTCTTTCGGAGGTAACCTGCTTACCGAGGCGGAGTCCCGCGGCGCGGTTCTCGCCGTAAACACCTTGGCGAAACGCTACTGCGAAACGCAAAACAAATTCGGGAAACTTATGATGAAGTATTTTTATTGTGTGGTGTGAATTTGTATCCATGAAAGCAAATTTACCCCCATTGGCAGATTATGCCAATAGGGGTAAATACTTTGATTAGACACCGCAAAATTTCTCACTCCAAAATCTCCCTAATCCCCTCAAACGCCTCAACGCTGCGTTTCAGTATGCCGTGCATATGGGCGATGGCAATGCCGTAATTTGTAATCGGCACGCCCTGCTCTTCGGCACAGGCGTAGCGGTACTTCATCTCCCGCTCGTTAAGCATACAGCCGCCGCAGTGCACGATTACCGCATAGCCGCCCAAATCGTCGGGAAATTCCGTTCCCGAGGTGTACTCAAAAGAAACGTCCTTGCCCGTGTGCTTTTTAATCCAAGCGGGCAGCTTGACAGTACCTATATCCCCGCACTGTCTGTGGTGGGTGCAGCCCTCGGAAATGAGAATTTTGTCCCCGTCCTTGATGCCGTCCAAAGCCTTTGCGCCGCGGACAGCCGTTTCAAGACTTCCCTTATAGCGGGCGAACAGTATGGAAAAAGATGTCAGCAAAATATCCTCGGGGACGGTTTTGCTCACCGTACCGAACGCCTGACTGTCGGTAATGACAATCTTCGGCGGCGTACCCAACTTCCGCAGGGTTTCCGCAAGCTCGGTTTCTTTGACAACCACGGAAATTCCGCCGACTTCCAAAATATCCCTAATAGTCTGCTGCTGCGGCAGAATAAGCCTACCCTTTGGCGCGGCGGCGTCTATAGGCACAACAAGCACCGCAATATCGAGGGGTGAAAGCAAGTCCCCCACAATTTTTTTGTCAGGCTCGGAAGTTTGCGCCAGCCTTGCAATTTCGGCTTTAAGCTCCTCAATGCCGACGTTGTTTAGTGCGCTGCCGTAAAACCGCCCCTCTTTTTTCGCAAAGCCCTCGGGGAGCAAGTCCGCCTTGTTGCAGAAAACCGCAAGGGGAATATTTTTTTTGCAAATTTTTTCCATAAGCGCGGTATCCTCGGGGGTCTCGTTCCCGCCGTCGAGGACGACAACGGCAATGTCGGTCTTGTTAAGCATTTGATAGCTTTTTTTCACCCGCAGCGCGCCAAGTTCCCCCTCGTCGTCAATGCCCGGGGTGTCAATCATCACCACGGGACCTATGGGCAAAAGCTCCATAGCCTTTAAAACGGGGTCTGTGGTAGTTCCGCGAACGTCGGAAACAATGGCAATGCTTTGGTTTGTGAGGGCGTTCATAACGCTTGACTTGCCTGCGTTCCGCCTGCCGAAAATGCCTATGTGCACGCGGTTTGCGGATGGTGTTTCGTTAAGTCCCATAAAATCAGCTCCTTTTTTAGAAGATAGAGGATAGAGGGTAGAGGATAGAATTTATCCGCCGAAAAGGCTGTAGGGCGGGGGCTTGCTCCCGCCTTTGGGCATTTACCTTTTTGAACATATTTTGTAGGGGACGGGTTTCCCGTCCCGCAGGTACGTGACAACGGGACGGGAAACCCGTCCCCTACAGCGGTACAAAAAAATTACTAATTTACCGTGCTAAAAACGGAAATCCCTGCTCCCCTGCTCAATTTTGGCAAGGTTGTCCACAACGATACCCCGCACCTTTTCATTGGGCACGTTCCCAATCTCGCTTTCGATAAGTTTAACGCCAACCTCCCGCGTTTCGGGGCTTGCATAGTCCATAAGGTACTCCTTAAGGGTCATCAGCGCGTTAGGGTGACAGCAGTTCTGTATCTGACCGTTTTTGCACAGGGTCATAAACCTGTCCCCGGTTCTGCCCTCCCGGTAGCACGCCGTGCAGAAACTGGGTATGTAGCCGAGTTTCATAAGCCAGTTCACCACGTCGTCAAGAGAACGCTGGTCGGACACGTCAAACTGTTCCGTGTCGTGAGGTCTGACCTCGGGGGTGTAGCCCGCGTAACCGCCAACGGTAGTCCGCGAACCGCCCGAAATCTGTGAAATGCCGAGGCTCAAAGCCTTTTCGCGGCAAGCCTCGCTTTCGCGGGTGGAGATAATCATTCCCGTATAGGGCACGGCAATTCTTATGCAGGCGATAATTTTCGCGAAAGTGTCGTCGTCAATGCCGTTGTCGAAGGTGTCGGGGTCGATGTCGTCCGCCCTCTTGACGCGGGGGACGCTTATTGTGTGAGGTCCAACCCCGTGAACCGCCTCCAAATGCTCCGCGTGCATAAGCAGACCCGCAAACTCATAACGGTACAGCTCCAGACCGAACAGCACGCCCAGTCCCACATCATCAATACCGCCGTCCATAGCCCTGTCCATAGCCTCGGTGTGGTAGGCGTAATTGTGCTTAGGTCCCGTGGGGTGGAGCTTTTCGTAGCTTTCCTTGTGGTAGGTCTCCTGGAAAAGAATGTAAGTACCGATACCCGCCTCTTTCAGCTTGCGGTAATTTTCAACGGTGGTAGCGGCGATATTCACGTTCACACGGCGTATCGCGCCGTTTTTGTGCTTGATGTCGTAAATCGTCTTAATGCTCTCCAGTACGTACTCAATGGGGTTATTCACGGGGTCTTCGCCCGTCTCGATGGCAAGCCGCTTATGCCCCATATCCTGCAAAGCGATAACTTCCTGACGGATTTCCTCCTGCGTAAGCTTTTTGCGGGGGATATGCCCGTTCTGACGGTGGTAGGGACAGTACACGCAGCCGTTCACACAGTAGTTTGAAAGGTACAGCGGCGCGAACATTACAATGCGGTTTCCGTAAAAATCCTTTTTAATCTGCCGCGCAAGCTCATAAATGCGCTCGTTCCTGTCCTCGAGGGTGCAGTCCAGCAGCACCGCCGCCTCGCGGTGGGAAAGACCTTTTCTCTTCTCGGCTTTCTCGATAATGCTGTCGATAAGCTCCGCGTTGTCCTTGTTTTTCTCGGCGTACTCCAATGTCTCCAAAATTTCTGCGTTGTCGATAAATTCCTCCGCTTTAAGTGAATTGGGATTGTACATAATAAATTCCTCCTAAAAAATTTACATAATATTAATTATTCGGCAATAAAATCGCCTTTGGCTGTAACCAATTTATATCCGACGGATTCCACCCGCCGCCCGAGGCAGGCTATACACTCCGCCGCCTCGTCCCCCGTGCAGATTTTGTTGTCGTACAGCAGGTACTTGTCCCGCACGTCCCGGGGCGAAAGGTTTGGCATAACAACGTTCGCCCCCGCCAAAATGCCCTTTTCCCGCCCCTTTGGGTGGACAGTCCCCAGCGCGGTTGTTGCGGGCAAAAGCACGTTGGGCACGATAAGCCGCGTCAGCCCCAGCATAAGCAGGGTGGTTTCAAGCGTGCCCGCCTTTTCCTCCGCGAAGGGCGTGTCATGGTGCGGTATAAACGGACCTATCCCCACCATCTGCGGCTGTAACTTGTGGATAAACAGCAAGTCCTCCGCAAGATTTTCCGCCGTCTGAAAGGGCGAACCCACCATAAACCCGCAGCCCGTCTGGAAACCCAGTTCCTTTAAGTCGTACAGGCACCTCATTCGGTTCTCGAGGGAAAGCTCCCTCGGGTGGAGCTTTCGGTAATGCTCCCCGTCGGCAGTCTCGTGCCGCAGGAGATACCTGTCCGCCCCCGCTTTTCGGTACTTTTCGTAGCTTTCCCGGGACTTCTCCCCGATTGAAAGGGTCACGGCGCAGTCGGGAAACTTTCCCTTTATTTGGGAAACAACAGAGACAATTTTCTCGTCCGTGTAAAACCCGTCCTCCCCGCCTTGCAGTACAAAGGTGCGGAAACCCAGTCCATACCCCGTTTCGCAGCACTGCAAAATCTGCTCCTCGGTGAGACGGTATCGCTCCGCGCCTTTTGCGCTGCGGCGTATTCCGCAGTAAAGACAGTCGTTTTTACAGTAATTGGTAAACTCGATAAGTCCCCGCATATAAACGTCCCTGCCGTAAACCCTTTCGCGGACGGCTCTCGCCTTATCAAAAAGGTACTCGTCCGTGTCGGGGTCGTGCCCCGAAATAATTTCCGCAAGCTCGGCTTTGGTGAGAATATGTTCCTTTTCGAGCCTGTCAATAAGTTCCAAAATTTTACTCATTTTGCCTCACCCAATTTGGAATAAATTGTCTTTGCGGTAATCCCCTCAATCATGCCCAGCTTGCCGGACAGCGCGCTGATAACGTCCTGCGGGGCGTCCACCGCCACGCTGATTATTGAGACCCCCTTTTTTTCGTAGGGTATGCCCATTCTGCCGATTATGTACTGCCCGTAATCGTGGAGCAGACCGTTCAGCCGTTCCACCGAGTTCAGGTTTTCCACCACGATGCCGATAAGCGCAACTCTTGTTTCCATAGAAAGCTCCTTTCCAAAAATTACAAAAAGCCTGCTGACGTACCGACAGCAGGCATAAAAAACGCGTATCACCTTGCCTTTCTCCGCAGGAAAACCTTTGGAAGTCAGTACAAAAAATTTACAAAATATTTACAATATGTTTGCGGTCGGGCGATACTATTTCGCGACCTAAATGTGTACAAAAAATTCAAACAAAAACTTGCGTATATGGTTTTTGTGCAGAATTTTTTGTATACACATTGGGAGCGAAATAGTATTTCTTCCTGCTCACAAGTTTATTATAGCATACTTTTTTTGAAATTGCAATAGGTAAATTATAATTTTAAAATATTAAGAAAAAAATCTTACTAAAAAAATCATTACACAAAAACTAAAATAATTAAAAACGGGATTAAGAAAAATCCACACGAAAACCTCGGATACCGAGACTTTTCGCAGAACAAGTACAACAGCCTGCAAAGCCAGCAAAATAAACATAATCAAAGTGAATACATAATCGTTGATATACCACATATGCCCATAGCTCAAAAGCACCGCAAGCGATATAATTACCGAAATTATGTAGGCTATGCAGTTCTTTTTAAGGCTCAGCTTGAATTTAGCAGTCAGAACAGTTGCTGTCACACCCGCAGCAACGCCTATTGCAGATGCGGCGACAGCTAAAAAAGCAGCGTCTGCACCGCGCCCGAATACTTCCCAAAAATACGCAATCGACAGAGCGGAAATTACCGTGTAAATCATTGGAAAAATAAGGGACTTATTAAATTTTTTCACGTATACTCCCCCGCTCACACCCTCCACCTGTTTCCGCAGCTTTGGCATACCGCCTCGGTGTGGGTCTTGGTTTTGGTTTTCGTCCTGCTGTTGGTAACCGCGGGGATAATAAGTATAAGCCCGCAGGTGCAAACCGCCAGCAAAATCCACATCGCCCAACCCAAACAGCCTCTATGCTTGGTTTTCGTGGTGGTTTCGGTCACCGCCTGCACCGTCACATACTCCGAACCGCATCTCGGACATCTCATAGAAATTCCCCCTTGAAATTATTGTAACTATATTATATCATATATATTATTAAATTGCAATACCTATTGAAAAATTTTCAGCACTTTTTCAGCACTTATTTTTACGGCGGTTTAGCAACCCATAGTTTATAGTACCTAACCAAACGCCCTTTAGGCAAGCGGCTGGTCCAGCGCAGCCCCGCGCT
>JAMPDU010000044.1 GCA_023665505.1 Ruminococcus sp. | reverse complement strand
CGCGGGGCTGCGCTGGACCAGCCGCTTGCCTAAAGGGTTTTTGGTTAGTTTGCTGCGTAAATTTCGTTGCTATATGCAATTTGAAAAATATGCAAAATTTTTGCAAAAATACCCAAGTGTGCATAGTGCAAAAAAAGAAAAGGCAACTATTGTGTAATTACACAATAAAATTTCCGCCAAAATTGAAATTTGTATAAAATTTATCTAAAATTAACAATTATGTAACAAATAGTACGCCGTTAAGATATATAATTGTAATGTATAGTATATTAATTTCTACTGCTTAACGATTAACAAGGAGGAACAACGGCGTGCTCAAAAACGCCGCTACATAAGGTAATGAAAAAGGTTGCTGTCGTTTATTCATCAAAATACGGGCATACCAAACAGTATGCCGAGTGGCTCAAGGAGGACGTCGACGCCGACGCTGTCGACATAAGCAAATTTAATATCACTCAGATGCTTGCCTATAAGCTGGTTATTTTCGCTTGCGGCGTTTACGGCGACAAACTTTCCATCATGGATTTCGTCAAGAAAAATATTACCGCCATTCCCGTGCAGAAAACCATGGTCATGGCTGTAAGCTGGTACACAAACGATTCCAAAGAGGCAAAGGATAAACTTATCGCCGACAACTACCCCGAGGAATTTAAGGGCAAAGTCCCCATGTACGTGGTAAACAGCGGCATGGACAAAAAGGCGGTCTCCAAAATGGACAGCGTTAAGCTGGTCGCCGCCAAGCTCGCCATTGAGAAAAAAGACGGGCGTTCCAGCGACGACATCAACGCTTTGGGTATTCTGAACGGCTATTCCGACCCCACCTCCAAGGACAATCTGGCAAGCATTAAAAAGGCTATCGACGAGTTTTTGAACCCGCCCCAGCCCGCTCCCGCGCCAAAGGCGGAGACCGCAAAACCCGCTCCTGCGGCAAAACCCGCTCCCGTCGCGAAACCCGCCCCTGCGGCTAAACCCGCAAGCGAGGCTGACGATTTGGCGAATTCCGTGGAGGAGGCTTTCAAGCATTTGGGCGCAAAACCCGTTATTCAAAAGCGCGAGCCTGTCCCCGAACCGAAACCGGAAACCGCGGTTTCCGAAACTCCCGCTCCCGCGGCTGAACAGCCGTCCGAACCTGTTATTCAGTTTAACGCCAACGGAAAGGTTGTAGTATCCTCCGTTTTGGACGCCATAAATTCCATGAGCAACCCGCAGCCCGTTCAGCAAGCCGCTCCAAAGCCCGTTGCCGAAGAGCAGCCAGCGCCAGTTGCGCCTGTTGCCGAGGTACAGCCCGAACCTGTGACTGAACCCGTACCCGAGCCTGCTGCGCCCGTTACCGAGGTACAGCCCGAACCTGTGGCTGAACCCGCGCCCGAACCTGTTGCGCCCGTCGCCGAGGTGCAGCCCGAACCTGTGGCTGAACCCGCACCCGAGCCTGCTGCGCCTGTTGCGGAAGTACAGCCCGAACCTCAAAAGAAAACCAACAGCTATATGGAGCTTTTTGCCAAAAAACGGCGCGCCTCTGCGGAGGAAACCTCCAAAGCGGCTGAACCCGCTCCCGCTGCCGAAAAGCCTGCTCCCGAACCTGCGGCTGTTCCCAGACCCGCGCCTACGCCCCATACGGACATAGATTTCGGCGACCTTGATTTTGCGGAAACGGCGCAAACTTCCGCTCCCGCGGCAACACCCGCGCCGGTACGGCAATCCGCTCCCGCAGCCTCCGACGAGCTTGATTTGGACAGCTACGACTTTATCGGCGAAAGCAAGCCCGCTGTAAGCAGCCGCGCTCTTAACGCGGTACAGGCGCTTGCAAAGGCTAAAGAGGACGCGGAGAAAGAGGCTGCCAAAAAGGCTAAGGAACTTGAAAACGCGCAAAGCGATACCGAGGAACAGGGCTTTGAAATGTCCCCCGAGGAAGAGGACGACGGCGGCTTTGTCTTTGAAAATACCGCAGCCGAGGATACCGAGGAAGTCAGCGACGGTCTTGAGGCGTTTGAGTTTACCAACGATATTGATTACGACGTTGAGGAGGAGCTTGACCTTAAGCCTGCCGAGCCGGAGCCGATCGAGCCTGTTAAGCACGAGAGCAAGAATAACCTCGACATAAAGAAACTTCAGGAAGAGATAAACGCGTCCATAGAAAGCAACCGCGCCGCCAAGGAGAAGATGATGGCGCGCATGGAGGCGAGGAAAAAGGAGGAGGCTCACAACCCGTTCGCCGTCCGTTTCGACGAGGACGAGGACAAAAAGAAAAAGAAAAAAGCCAAAAAAGAACCCGAGCCGAAGTTTTTGGACGAACCTCTCGACCCCGACATCTTTTTCAGCAAGCCTAACAAGGATACGTCGCTTAATATGGGCACTATGCCGGAGATTAGGTTTAAGCATTGAAGTGTTAATTAATAATTAAGAATTAATAATTAATAATTTTTCGTAACCCAAAAATGAAATAAACCCGCTGACAAACCAATGTCGGCGGGTTTAAATTTTGTACCGCTGTAGGGGCGGATTCTATATCCGCCCCTACAATGTAAATTGCAAAAAATAATTATTAATTCTTAATTATTAATTGAAATAAAATCCTTGCTATTTTCGCGGAAAAATGTTATAATTATATAAATGCAATTTGAAAGGAGCATGGCTATGCTTTGGACTTATGCGGCAACCGCTTTTCCCGCCACGGGAAACGTGTCGGCGAACGCTTACCTTATAGTCGTGATTATCGCGGCTGTGCTTATCGTCGGCGCAATTGCTGCGGGCGTTATTTCCAAAAAAAAGAAAAAGTGAGGATATGCTGATGGAAGCATTACAGCTTAAATGCCCCAACTGCGGGGCGGCGGTGGGGTTCAAGCCCGATGTTCAGAAGTTCGTCTGCGACTTCTGCGGCTCGGATTTTACCGAGGCGGAAATAAACTCCGCCAACGAAACCGAACGCAAAACCGTGGAGCAAAACAACTATTTCAGCGGGCATACCAATCTTTACCAATGCCAAAGCTGCGGCGCGGAAATCGTCTCCGACGAGAACACGGCGGCGACGTTCTGTCACTACTGCCACGGCGGGGTTGTGCTCCAGGGGCGGGTCTCGGGTGCTTTGCAGCCGGAACTTATAATCCCGTTTAAGTACACCCGGGATTTGGCGGAAAAAGCCTTTGAGGGCTGGTGCGCCAAAAAATGGTTTCTGCCGGGGGACTTTACGTCCAAAAAACAGCTGGAAAAAATGGTGGGGCTGTACGTGCCGTTCTGGCTTTCGGACTGCACCGTTGACTCCTCGGTTGTTTGCGACGCTAAAAACGTCAGCTCCCATATTTCGGGGAATTACCGCATAACTCACACACGGGTCTACAGCGTGGAGAGGGCGGCGGTTATGGAGTACAGAGGCGTCCCCGCCGACGGCTCGAAAAAGCTGGAGGACGACCTTATGGACGCTATCGAACCTTTCGACTACAGCGCGTTCGAGCCGTTCAACATGAATTATTTCAGCGGCTTTTACGCCGACAAATACGATGTGGACAAGGAAACGGCATTCCCCCGTATAAAGGAGCGTATGAGGCAGGGCGCGGAACAGGTGCTGATGAACGACATCAACGGCTATACCTCGGTGTCTAAGCTGTCCGCCAATATGAATGTGAAAAAAGCCGCTTGGCACTATGCAATGCTGCCCGTGTGGTTTATGACGTACATACATAACGGCAAAAAATATTTCTTTGCGCTGAACGGGCAGACGGGCAAAATCGCGGGCATACCCCCCGTGTCGGGGAAAAAGCTTGCGCTGCTGGGGGCGGGGCTGTTCCTGCTTTTCGCAATAGGCGGCGGACTGATTGGGGGTATGATGGTGTGAAAAGGTTTTTGATTTTTTTGGCGGCAACATTTTTTTCGGTGATGTTTTTGGCAATTCCCTCATCGGCGGCAAAGTCGGTTATTGACGATATGGCGGGACTTTACAGCTCGTCAGAGCTTGCCGAGCTTGAGGAAAAGCAGCAGGCGGTTTCCGACAAAACGGGGTGGAATATCGCGGTTGTTACCACAAACGTGGGGTTCGGCGAGGACGGCGCGGAGGCTATGCGCTACGCCGAGGACTACTATGATATGGCTTTCGGCAGTACGTCCTCCTCGGTGGTTTATCTTATCGACCTTGACTACCGCCACTTCGCTATGGACGGCGATTTGCTGAATTACTTCAATACCTCGCGGCTTGACAGGCTTATCGACAAGTGCGAGGAAGAGTATTTCGACTATGACGATGTGGGAAATCTTGAAACATTTTACTATTATTTGGAATATTACTACGACCAAGGGACGGTTCAGCGCGACCCTAATATCGGCGTAAAGGGAGAGGGTTTCGTCCCCGACGACAATCGGGACAGCGAGGACGAGGCGGTTGCTCTTGTTATGTTTTTAAGCGGAATTATCGCGGGTATTGCCGCCGCGGCTATCGGAATTGGCATTGTGCTGAGCCGTTACAAATTTCACCACGCGCCCACGGCTAACTGCTATTTAAACAGCAATACCATTAATATGTACAGGCGGCAGGACAGGTTCGTCCGCGAGTACACCACCCGCACAAGGATAGACAGCGACAGCGGCGGTGGCGGCGGACACAGCGGCGGCGGTCACAGCCATGGAGGAAGTCACCACGGCGGCGGAGGGCATGGGGGCAGACGATAGTTGACAGTTTACAGTTGAAAGTTGATAGTTAAAATTTCCCTTTATTGGCGGATTTGCCAATAAAGGGAAATTTTTTGCATTATAACATAATGGTATAAACATTACAAGTGAATGGTACAATAATATCTATTATAATGGTAAAATAATATTAAAGGTGGTGGTATGATTGAACACAAACGAACGGCTGAAAAAAATTTTGGACGAACGCGGTTGGTCTTACTACAAACTGTCAAAGGAAAGTGGTCTGTCGGAATCCACTGTGACTAACATCTTTAAAAGAAACACCATACCGTCAATTCCCACGCTGGAGCTTATCTGTCAAGGGTTTGGCATAACGCTGTCCCAATTCTTTGCGGACGGGGAAATGGTTGAGCTTACACCCGAGCTTAAACAGATTTTCGACGGCTGGAGCAATCTTACCGTCAAACAAAAGAAAGCTGTTTCGCAGATGATTGACGCTATGAACTTTGCGGAATATCAAAACAGATAGCGCCGCGCCGGTACGGCAAAAATGATTTAAAAGAAAGGAATTTTACTATGGAGATAAATTATCACCTCCCGAATTTTACGAACCACTACAGCCTCAACCTTTTGATTTTCGACTATATGAAAGAGCACCCCGATTACTTCCGGGAGGGAATAAAAATCGCCTCGGTGTTCGGCTGCTTTGACGGTTCGTTATGGAACGGCGGCAGAAACGTCGGCGGAAAATATGAACCGAAACTTGCCGAAAAAATTCTCGAGGAATTTAACGGCAGGGGTATTCCTCTGCGGTTTACGTTCACAAACCCCGAAATTGAGGAAAAACACCTCGGCGACAAGATTTGCAACGAAATTATGAAACTTGCGGACAACGGCTTGAACGAGGTAATCGTTATGTCCCCGATACTGGAAGAGTACATTCGGGAAAATTATCCCAAGTACAAAATAACTTCCTCCACCTGCAAGCAGATAAAGGATATGGACGGTCTTAACGCCGAGCTTGACAAGGACTACAACCTCGTTGTTATCGACTACAACTGGAACAACAAGTTCGACGAGCTTGCACTTATAAAGGACAGGGGCAGGTGCGAAATTCTTGTGAACGCCTGCTGTCAGCCCGAATGCCCTCGGCGGGGAGACCACTACAGCGCCATAGGAAAGCACCAGATAAAAATATGCGCAATGGCGCAGACCCTCGGCATGAACAGCAATAATATCGTCGAAGAGCCGTTTGAGTGCAAATATATGGGGTACGACATTTATGAGATAAACAAATTCAGGACGCATATCTCTCCCGACGATATAGAGACGAAGTACGTCCCCATGGGCTTTAATCAGTTTAAGCTCGAGGGGCGGACCATAGGCGATATAAGCATGCTGGAAATGTACGTGTACTATTTCGCGAAACCCGAATTTGAACGGAGGGTACGGCTTGACCTGCTTAAATTTCTGACGGGCAGGATAAAATTTTTCAATGTCGTAAAATAAAAGGGTCGGAGAAACGGCGGTTCAGCCTTTTCTCCGACCTTTTAAACTTCCCCTAAAACTCAAACGTCTCAATTATTTTCATATCGCCGAGCCGCGCGGAAATTACCCTGCCGCCGCCGATTACATAAAGTTTTTCGCCGATTATTTTTCCCCGCTCGAAAAGGCTGCTGTCGTCGATGTCGGTGTACTCGATAACGCCCTTTTGCGAAAATCCCATTTCGCCGCAGCTGAAAACATAGTAGCGGTTTACCGTGCCGAATTCGCCGTGGCTGTAGGTCGGTACTCCGATTACGCCGTTTTCGCTGTCGATAAGCACCGCACGCCTGTCCGTGAGGGCTTTGGAAAGCTCCCCAGGGGCGAAGTCCGTGCTGCTTAAGGTCAGACCCGTTGCGGCGTCGAACAGCGATAAGGTCAAGCCGCCCTCCGCCGAAGTGCCTATGCCCAAAAGCCTTTCGTCGGTGTACTCAAAAAGGAAAGCCGCGCCGTCCATTGCCGTTTGGGCGAAAGTGGGCGGGTTTGAGGAAAGGTCTATCACCGCCGCGGCTGTCCCGGAATTCTTTCTGAAAAGCCGCGCGTAGTTTTTTTCAAACTTAACCTCGGCGATTGTTTCGCTGTGCAGAATATTCCCCCCGCTGTTTTCCACCGTCAGGGACTTGTCCAGCACGTACACCGCCGTGGAGGGTATGCCGTTTTCATCGGTAATTTTTGAGGCAATTCTCAGCTTGCCGCCGTATTCGTTCATGCTTTTTCTGCCAAGTATCTCGCCGTCGATAATTCCCCCCGAAAGGTAGGAAATGCCCTCCCGGGAAAGCTTAAAGGAATGGATAACGCTGTATTCGCCGCTTTCGTTTTTTACCGATGAGGCGGTATACAGCGTTTCGTTTGAGCAGCAGACGTTCCCCCGCGAGCCTAAAATTGCTCTTACGTTCGCGGTAACGGTCTCCCCCTCGGGAGTTATTGCCGCCGCGACGGTATAGTCCGTGCTGACCGCGTTCATGGGGACTATTACGTCCTTAGCCTCGATAAAAAATTTCTCCCCGTTAATATAATAGGCAGGAACATAGCTGTCAAGGTCGTTTTGCGTACCGAGGGACTTTATTCTGTAATCCGCGTAGTCGGTTACCAAATAAAGCGTGCCGTCCGCAAGCCGTGAAACTATATACCTGCCGTTTTGTTTATATGAAATAGTATGTACCGGGTTTGCCGGATCGCTTACGTCGTATATGTCAACCAAGGTGTTTGCTCGGCTTGCCGTTTTGGGTTTACTGCCCGGGGAAATATCCGCGTCGGAATTACCCGCAGCCGAATTGCTGAGTATTACGCCGCTTGCTGGAACATTTGACGTATTGGAAGATGTTTCGGCGTCAGAGGGTTCCGCCGCGGCTTTATCCGTACTGCCGCTTATTACCTGAATTTCCTCTGTTTCGCTTGAAATGAGAAATACCCTGTCTCCGTCCTTATAAATCTCTATGGGCGGGTCTAACGAGCTGTCCAGTGTTGAGACTATTTCCATTGTTTCCAAAGAAATAACCGTCAGCGTGCTGCCCTTTAAGCAATAGACGTATTTTCCGTCCGTTACCGTAACGTCCGCCCGTGAAACGTTCTCGCCGAATTTTTCCTTATCGGGGAAATCGTAGGCTGTCAGTTCCGAGAGGCTTTCGTTCGGGTTTTTCCGCGAATACTCAATCGGTTCCGTATCGTCCGGGATAGGTTCGTCGTCTATAGGTTGATCGCCGTCCGCGGGACTGTTGCCTCCGTTTAGGTCGATGCCGGTATAGATGTTATACCAATCGTCGTAGCTGTCGGGCGTAACCACGTCCTTATAGCTGATTTGCTCCTCAAGCATTTCCTGCTCGGCTCGCCGGTCGTTGTAAACCGTCATGCCCAGTACGAAAACGGCGCACGCCGCCGCGGCTGAAACAGTTCTTATAATAATGGTACGGCGCAGTACAGAGATATTTGGGTTTGCCTTTGACGTTTTGTGCTCCGACTCCATTTTGGAGTGCGCGTTCTGAGCCTTGAGCATCTTCGCGACATTGTGAGGCGACAGTTCGTCGGGAACCGGTACCTCGCTGATTAGCTCGTTCAGTTTTTCCTCAAACTTCATAATTCCGACCTCCTTTCCGTTCAGTGTTCTTCAAGCATCTGTTTCAGCTTAATCTTAGCTCTCGCCGCCTTTGACCTCACGGTGTTTGCAGATAACCCCGTGACTTTGGCGATCTCCTCGCTGGTATATCCCGAAACCACGCTTAATGACAAAATGAGCCGTTCTTCCTCGTTCAGCCGCCTGAACTCCTCCATTATTTCCAATCCGCCGTAATTTATCTCCGCAGATTCCTTTTGTTCTACACTATTTTCGAGATCCTCGAGATCGGTTTGGTAATCGCGTATCTTTATATATTCCCTCTGTTTTCTTTTTATCTTCACAGTAAGGATTTTGATTATCCAAGCCTTAAACGCTTTTTCATCTCTTAATTTTTTTATGGAAGAGTAGGCCTCCAAAACCGCGTCGCTAACCGCGTCGGAAGCGTCGTGCTGATTTTTCAGGTTTACAAGAGCAATTCGGTACAATTCTTTATACACCAAGGAATACAATTCAGCGAACGCGTCGGCGTCGCCGTTCCGAGCTTTTTTGACCTGCTCGGCGAAATCGGTATTCATTCTGTAATATCACCTCTCCGCCCTTTTTCTGTATCGGCATTGATAATGACATTCCACCGTTTCTGCCCTTAATGAACCTGTCATTATAGTAGTGGCAAAAAAAGTCCGTTTTGTTGCATTGCCTTTCACGATTTGTAGCAATGCACAAAAAATATTTTTCCGTGTACCTATTAATTGTACACCTTGTACAAACGGCATAATATCATTATCGAATAAAAAACATTCTAACAATTTATTATACCAATTTTTTCTGCAAAATTCAACCCTAAATGTTAAAAATTTACGGTTTTTTATTATTTTATCGTACAGCTGCCGTAGGGGCGGATTCCATATCCGCCCCTACAATCGCGTTACAACAAATTTGTAGGGGACGGGTTTCCCGTCCCGCATGCCCCGAAACCGTGTCGGCGGGGAACGCGAACACGTCCGCCCAAAAAATTTGTCGAATAAATTTTATTGACAAATGGAATAAAATGGTATATTATATAAGTATATTACCCATAATATTCCAAAAAAGATAAGGATTGATGAAAATGATTTGCCCAAACTGCGGAAAGGAATATAACGAAAAAATGACTTGCTGCATCAGCTGCGGCGCGGAGCTTGTGCCGCGTGAGAAATCCTCGGAGCAAATCCGCTTTGAGCCTGTTATCCCCGAGACAGCTTATGAGAGCACCGTCGAGGACGTCCCCGAAACGGGCGGCTTTGCGCGGGTTTTGAAGGGGCACTCCGAATATCCGCCCATGGAAAAGTCCGCCAAAAATAAGTCGAACGCGGAGAAAAAACCCCCCGTCCCCTCTTTAAAACCGGCGGCGGATTGGAAAACCGCGGCGGCGCGCGGGATAGGCTCGTTCGCCGCCTCGCTGGCAATGTTCACTCTGCTGCTTTTGACGGCGGCGTCCCTTTCGGTAAGGCTCGTCACGGACAGCGATAAAATCTCCCAATTTACCGCAAAGCTGGACGTTATGAGCCTGCCCGCCGCGCAGACGGTCATGCTGACGGCTTACGATTACGAAATTTCCCCCGACGCCACCATTCAGGAGGCTATTTTCGTAATGTCAAGCGGCACGGGACTTACCCGCGAGGACATCAGGGAGATTTACGAAAGCTCCACCGTGCAGAATTTTCTCTGCGCCCAGCTCAGCGGGTACGCCGAATTTATCCGCGAGGGAAAGCTCCCCGAAAAACTTACCTCGGAAAAACTGAAAGAGGTTTTCAGCGAAAATATCAGCCTCATAAGCGAGGCGATAGGCAAGCCGCTTACTCAGCACGACATCGAGCTTGCCTTTGCCGAGCTTGACCGCGCCGAGCCTGTGCTGGAGGCGATTGCCCCCTCCCGTCTCGAAAACGGTCTCGGGGAGGCTACCCTGACCCTGCTGCGGCTTGTAAGCTCCCTGCCCGTCATAATCGGCGAGGGCGCGGCGGCGGCAGCCATGCTTGCGGCGCTTTGGGCGATAAACCGCAAGGCGGGAAAAACCCTCGGCTGGGGAGGCGCGGCGGTTTTGGCGGGGGGCGCGGCAGTGCTCGTGGCTGTATTCCTCTTTTCGGCGCAGGTGTTTTCCTCGGGACTGGACAGGCTTGTGAAAAGCGTTGTACAGTGCGCCGCCGAGGTGGTTGCTCCCGACATTTACCGATTTGGCGGGACGCTGGCGGCTGTGGGGGCGATTATGCTTTTATGGGCGTTTACGCTGAAAAGGGCGAGAAAAGGCGGCTGACAGCGTACAGCCGGCAACCGACAGTTTTTCAGGGGCGGATTTTGCGTTCGCCCCGCGTATTTTGCGAAAAAATTCGGCATATACTTTTCATATAAAAATGTGAAAGGACTGCCGCTTATGGAAATCGGTAAACAAATCCGCGCGCTGGAATGGTTCCGCGGTCTTATCGGCGGAAAGGAAACGGACGGCGTTTACGTCCCCCAAAAGCCGAAACTTTACCCCGCCGACGGCTCGGGCGGCTTTGAGGAACTTCTCCCCGAACAGGTTGGGGTGCGGTCGGCGGGACTGTTGAAAATGTTCGCGGGGCTTTCCGCGGCAAAGGGCGTAAACCCCCATTCCGCCGCGGTTTTGCGGGACGGCAAGCTCATTGCCAAAGCCGACTGGTCGCCTTATGAGATTGAGTACCCCCACGTCTCCCACTCGCTGTGCAAAAGCGTGGTTTCAATGGCGGTTGGACTTGCCGCAAGCGAAAAAATTCTTTTTCTCACCGAAAAGGTCGCCCCGATTTTTAAGGAGGAACTGCCGAAAAATCCCCATAAGTTTATGGAAAAAATTACCGTGCGAAATCTTCTCACAATGTCAAGCGGCGCGGATTTCAACGAGGCAAAGGCGGTGATGAGCAAAAACTGGGTGCGGGACTTTCTTTCCTCCGAAATAAAATTCCCCCCGGGGACGGACTTTCACTACAACAGTTTAAACAGCTATATGCTGTCGGCAATCGTCTGCAAGCGGGCGGGCACGTCCCTGTCCGAGTACCTTAACCAAAGGCTTTTCAGACCGCTGGGCATAAAAAATTTTTACTGGGAAAAGTGTCCCCGCGGCATTGAAAAAGGCGGCTGGGGACTTTACATGACCCTGTTCGACTACGCGAAACTGGGGCAGCTGTACCTTAACGGCGGCACTTGGAACGGCAAGCGTATAATTGCCGAAAGCTGGGTAAAGGAGTCGACGTCCCGCCAAATTGTCAAGGGTGAAAGCCCCTGCCGCAAGGGGTACGGCTACCAAATCTGGCTGACGCGGGGCGGCTATGTTTTCAGCGGCATGCTGGGGCAGAATGTTTTTGTGTACCCCGAAAGGCGCACGGTAATAGCCCTGACAGCGGGCAGCGACGCGGTTTTCCCCGACTGCCGCGCGGCTGATATTATCGAGGAATTTATCGGGGACGGCGAAAATTTCAGCGATACCCCCATTGCGGAATTCCGTTACAAAGAGGCGGCAAACCTGCGGAACGCCCTTACGGAGGCGAAATTCGGCGAGCCGCTGACGGTAAGTCCCAAACCCGCGGCGGCGGAAATTCTGCGGAATATTTTGCTGCCGAGGAAAAAAGCCCCCGCCGAAAGCGAGGAGGAAAACGCCCTGCTTAAAGCGGCGGAAATTCTTGACGGCGGCGAAATTGTTTTCGAGGAAAACAAGGGCGGCGACCTGCTGCCCATGCTTATTCAGGCTATGAGCGGCAATTTCGACAGCGGCACGAACCGTGTGGTTTTCGCTCTGCGGGAGGAAACGCTCATTCTTACCCATTACGACAACAGCGGCAATTCGGCGGGAATTCCCCTAAGGCTTGACGGCAAGCCCGCCTATTTTGATTTGGAGCGGCGGGGGGACGTTTTCCGCTTGGGCGCGGTCGGGAAATTCACCGCCGACGAGGACGGCGCGCCCGTCCTGAGGGTAATGCTGTGCTTTACGGAAACCGCCTGTACCCGCCTGCTGAAATTCATTTTCGATGGGGACGGGGTAACGCTGAAATTCCGTGACAGCCCCAATCTTTACGGGGCGATAGACGAGGGAGCGGATATACTGCTGCCCGTCCTGAGCGGCGCCTCGAGGAAAATTCTGGATACCGTTCTTGAAAGCGACGCCGCCGGGTATCAAATCCGCAGGTTTTTGGAGCCTACCGTAGTGGGGGAGTTTGTGGGCAGATAAATAATAATTAAGAATTAATAATTAATAATTATTTTATGCAATTGCTTTTGACACGATTTGTAGGGGACGGGTTTCCCGTCCCTCGCAAATGTTACCAAATATAAATCAATAAAAAATTACCGCACGGTACACAAGCACCGTGCGGCAGTATTATCACATCACAAACACCAAATCATCAAGCCGTCTCTTTTTAAGAATACGGTATCTGCGCTTTTTGCTCGAATACTTCGGTATCTGCGGCAGCTTGACCGCCGGGAGCGTTACTCCGTTCGTTTCGGGCATCGCCGAGGTTTCGAGGGGTATCAGTCCCTCAAATATTCCCGCACCCGCAGATACGTCGCTGTACAGCGAAACGCTGCTGTAGGTTATGACGTAATAGGACGCGTGTGTAAACGCGAACGTCGCCTGTCTGCCCGAAACAAAGCTTTCGCCGATAAATTCCGGCTCGCCCGTGCGGGTGTTGTAGTAGTAAAGCTGCGCGTAATAATTGTCGTATTTACTCGCCGTATTCAGCGTAAGCACCGCCTTAAAGCCGAAGTCGCCGCTGTGGTAAAGTCTGTACTCCGCGGGGGTAAGCTCGCTGCTCATGCCGCTCACAACGCTTTCGGGAATGCTGTCCGTCAGTTTTGAAATACGCAGGTTTACCGTTTTCGGGTTGGTAACGTCAAGACCGTTTACAGTCCAGCTGTAATTGCCGTCCATTTTTATACTTAGAGTAACATTTCTGCCGATAATACATTCCGCAATATCTTTCGGCATACTGCTCTCGCCGTTCATTGTCACCGAAATCAGCGCGCCGTCGGGGGAGGCGTTGATATATTCGGCAATTTTTTCCCAGCCCTTAAAATCGGGTTCGTCGGTAATGTAGGGCAGCCTTAACGGTACCGCAATGCTTGTTTGGACGGCAGCCTCGGTTCTTATTATGTACCCGCAGACCGTGCAGCTGTACGTCCTTACGCCGGGAGCGGTTACAGCGCCGCCGTCCGAAACGTGAGCCGCCGTATCGGCTTTCTCGCCGCAGGAAATACACTCATGCCAATGGTTCGAGCCGTCGTACTTCCAATCCGTACCGAAAATATGGGTATGGTCGGCAGGCTCGTCATAGGAATAGCCGCAGACCGTACAGGTGTACACCCTTGTGCCCTCGGTGGGGTCGTTGGGGTCGGGGATTACCTCAACGCTGTATTCGTGAGCCGCGGTATCATATTTTCTGCCGCAGTAGATACATTCATGCCAATGGCTTGCGCTGTCGTACTTCCAGATACTGCCTATTCTGTGCCCCAAATCAATGGGTTCGTCGTAATAATAATTGCAGTTGGGGTCTGTGCAGTAAAAGCGTTTTACGGCAATGTCCTCGCCGTCAACCCTGATAAGCGCGGCAATTGCCTTTTCGGGGAAATCGTGTTTCCCCTCGGAGCGTTTCCACCCGCATTCGCACTCTTCCCAGTGGTTGTCGTCGTCCCATGTCCAGCCGAAAACGTGAGGTCCCTCCGCGAACGTTTTGCCGCACACATCAACGCTGCACACCCGCCAGTGGTCTGTTTCGTTGTTATGCCACTCGCCCTGGTCGTGCCGGCTGTTGTTTCTTGTAAAGTTGCAGCCGACTACAGAGCACTCTTCCCAGTGGTTGGTCTCGCTTTTTTGCCATTGGTAACGGTGAGTACCCTCGTTTCTCGTCAAGCCGCAGGCGCAGACTTCCCAATGCTTGCCCTCGTCGGTTTCTTTGCCGTCGTTTGTCCACGTAAAAGCGTGGGCGGTTTTCGCACTTTCCCAACCGCATACGGAACATGACTGCCAATGGTTGCCGTCGGCATCCCTATTCCAATCAAGGGAGTGACCGGCTGATTCTGTGGAGTAATTGCACACCGTACAGCCCTTTCTATGACCGTCAGGGTTTTTCTGCCAGTTATCAACGTCTAATGTGTGCGCCGTCTCGCCCGTTTTATAGCCGCATGCCGAACACTCTTCCCAATGGTTGTCTTTATCGTATTTTGTTTGAAAGCTGTGTGCGGTCTTGTTTTCATAATAACCGCACTCGTCACATATAAGCTGATGCCCGTCAGCCTCAACTACCCATTCAAAATCGTGATAGCCGCTGTCACTTCTTTTTCCGCATACCGTACAAATTCTCCAGTGACGCGAGCGGTCATTTTGCCAATCGCCCGGCGTGTGTGCTCCGAAATCGCCTACCGCCTCGCAGTTTGCATTTACACATACATGCCAATGAGAATTTGTATCATATTCCCAAAGGTTTGAATATTGGTGGTCGTGGGTTACGGTAGGCAGAGTTTTTGTATATCCGTAACCGCAGAACGTACAGGTAAATGTTTTACTTCCCTCAACAAGTTGAGTTGGGTTTACAATCGTTATGGCATAATCATGTTCGCTCCTGTTAAATTCCTGCTGACAAATTGTACACACCTGCCAATGTATGTATTCTGTCTTATTCATGTGCAAATCATGCGTATGGTCGGCAGCTAAAGCTATATCGTTGTCTGAAGTCAAATCCTCCTCGTTTTCAACCGTCTCCTCGGTCTCTTCCTCCGTAACTTCCGTCTCATCGGGGACTTCCGTTTTCTCTGTTTCGTCAGGCTCTTCCGTCTCTTCGGGCTTTTCCTCGGTAACGGTCGTCTCTACAGGCTCTTCCTCTTCCTCCGTAACTTCTGTTTCCACGGGGACTTCGGTTTCCTCTGTTTCGGCAGGCTCTTCCGTCTCCTCGGGTTCTTTCACTTCCTCGGGGACTTCGGTTTCCGCCGCCTCGATTATTTCGGTAATCTCTTCGCCGTACTCCTCGGAGTACTCCTCCGCAAAAGCCTCAAACGCCGAGGCGGGCACAAGCATAAGGCTGAACGCCGCCGCCATGGTTACCGCCGCCGCTCTCAGGAAAAACGGTTTCCTCACCCGCGGGACGTTCACGGCGGATTTTTCGGTATTTCGGTGCGAATACGCCATTTTAACGTACCCCGCAATATGACTTCCCGCCAGTATCAACGCCAGCAGCGCAACGCAGGGAAACCACAAAAGCGGATTTTTCTCAGCCGTTTCGTCAAGATACCTAACAAAGCGGCTATGCTTTTTTCTGTTAAAATTCATATAATTCCCTCCATACAAAATTATAGCTTTTCTTATTATAGCACATTTTCACACTTTTTTCAATACCTTTTTGGCAATTTGTCCGAAAAAAATACCTATGGGAATTATTCCCATAGGTATCTGAATATTTATGCTTTTCTCGCCCGCATGGCGTTGAGGATTGCCAAAAAGCAAACCCCCACGTCCGCGAAAACAGCCGCCCACATCGTGGCTATGCCGAACGCCGCCAAAATCAGCACCGCCGCCTTTACCGCCAGCGAGAACACTATGTTCTGTATAACTATCCGTTTCGTCTTTTTCGAGAACCGTATCGCCTCCATGAGCTTTGACGGCTCGTCGGTCATAAGCACCACGTCCGCCGCCTCTATTGCCGCGTCCGAGCCTATGCCGCCCATTGCCACGCCCGCGTCCGCCCGCATAAGCACAGGCGCGTCGTTTATGCCGTCCCCCACGAAAACGGTTTTCCCGGAAGATTTTTCCATAATCTTCTCCATAGCCTCAACCTTGCCCCCCGGGAGCAGCTCCGCGCGCCATTCGTCAAGACCCAGCTTTCCGCCGATAATGTCCGCCGCCTCGTGTCTGTCGCCCGTGAGCATGACGGTGCGTATCCCCGCATTTTTCAGCTTGGCAATTGCCTCCGCCGCGTCTTTCTTAATACTGTCGGCAATCTCAACCGCCCCCGCGTATCTGCCGTTTTCGGCGACGAAAATTATCGTTCCCGCCGACTGTATTTTCAGCGGTACTTCAATTCCGTTCTCTTCCATAAGCTTGGCGTTTCCCGCAAGGATTTCCTGTCCGCCGCTTTTGGCTTTTACGCCCCGCCCCGCTATTTCCGTAATTTCAGCCTTTTGGGGTACGCCCTTAAACCGCCTCATTACCGCAAGGGCGGCGGGGTGGTTAGAGCCCTGTTCAGCAATAGCCGCAAGCTCCAAAAGGCTTTCCTCGCTGCGGTTGTTGGGGACTATTCGGGTTATCTCAAAGCTGCCGTCGGTAAGAGTACCCGTCTTGTCAAAAATTACCGTGCCGCATTCCGCAAGCTGCTCCATAGTCACGCCGCCCTTGATGAGTATTCCCCGTGAGGACGCCCCGCCGATACCGCCGAAAAAGCTGAGGGGTACGGATATTACCAAAGCGCAGGGGCAGGATACCACCAAAAACGAAAGCGCGCTGTAAAGGTACTGAGACTTATAACCGCCGATAAGCGAGGGAATTACCGCCAAAAGCACCGCCGCGATAACCACGCAGGGGGTGTACACCCTTGCGAAACGGGTTATAAACTGCTCGGAGCGGGCTTTTTTCGCCGAGGCGTTCTCCACCATTTCAAGGATTTTCGATACCGTGCTCTCGCCGAATTCTTTGGTAACCTCAACCTCGACAACCCCCGTCAGGTTCACGCAGCCGCTCATTACCTCGCCGCCCTTTGAAACCTCCCGCGGGACGCTTTCTCCCGTTAAAGCGGAAGTGTCGAGTGTGGTCGAGCCGTCAACGATAATTCCGTCAAGAGGGATTTTCTCCCCCGCCTTGACAACGATAATGTCTCCCCTTTTCACCGTTTCGGGAGGGACAATCTCAACGCCGCTTTCAGTCTTGAGGTTAGCCGCGTCGGGGCGAATGTCCATAAGGTCGGCAATGCTTTTCCGCGACCGCCGCACAGCGTAGCTTTGGAACAGCTCGCCGATTTGGTACAAAATCATAACCGCCGCGCCCTCGCTGTACTCACCCACGAAAAACGCCCCCAAAGACGCCACCGTCATCAGAAAACACTCGTCAAAGGGACGGAGCTTGACGATATTTTTCACCGCCGTCACAATGACGTTAAGCCCCGCGATAAGGTACGCAGCCAAAAATATCCAAAGCTGCCTTTCGGGGAAGATAAATCCCGCCGCGAAAATCACCGCCGCCACAATAATTTTTATCAAGTCAATTTTTAAATCGCCCTCGTCCTCTTCCTCCTCATGGGGCGCGGCAGCCGCCGAGGCGTTCGCCATAAGCTGTACCTCAACGTCGGGTTCCATATCGGCGACTATTTTCGTAACCTCTTTAAGCACCGCCTCATCGCTTTGCTCCGCAACCGTCAGCGAGAGCCGCTTTACCATAAAATTCATTTCAGCCGTTTTCACAAACGGAATTTTTTCCGCCGCCGTGCGGATTTTTTCCGCGCAGTGGGGGCAGTCCAGATTTTTTAAGTACAGCGTCATTTCCATAGCAATTCTCCTTTACATTTTTTGTTGCTCTTCAATTTTAAATGTACAAATTTATATGATTTTTGCCTGCGTTTTTTATTGGGGATTTGTTTTTATCACGCCGAACGCCACGGGAATTGTACCCTTTATTTCCGTGACTTTGACCCGTCCGCAGCCGCAGCCTTTCAGCATTTTTTCGTAGCTTTCGGCGGTGTACTCCGCAAAAGCCCTGTACCCCATAAGGGTGTAAATTTTTATCAGCAAATTATTCCCCTTAGCCATAAACGTGGGCAGAATTACCCTGCCGCCATGCTTTGTCACGCGGCACAGTTCCCGCACGGCTTTTTCGGGGTTTTCCAGCAGATGCAGGACGTTCCCCGCCATTGCAACGTCGTACGTACCGTCCTCATCGGCGAGGGAAAGAATATCCCGTTCCGCAAAATCGATATTGGCAAAACCTGCTTTCTCGGACTTTTTCCTCGCCCTGTCAAGCATTGGCAAAGACATATCCGTGCAGAGGACGTGTTCCGCCTTTTCCGCCGCCGCAAGGGAAAGCGCGCCCGTTCCCGCCGCGCAGTCAAGAACCTTCGCCCCCTCGGGGACAATGCTTTTCACGCCGTTCAGCATAGCCTTGTACGCCATTGGGTTAAGGCTTTCCGCAATATCGTAAAATCCCGCGATTTTGTCCCAAAATGTCATTTCCCCGCCTCCCTATTCCATAATGTGCTCAAAGGCTTGGTTGAAAATGGTCTGAATGTGGTCGTCCGCAAGGGAGTAGTAAACGGTTTTCCCCTCGCGGCGGTACTTCACAAGCCGCGCCTGTTTCAGCACCCGCAGCTGGTGAGAAATCGCCGACTGGGTCATTTCCAGCACCCCCGCGATGTCGCACACGCACATTTCGCTTTCAAACAACGCGCATAGAATACGCACCCGCGTTGAGTCCCCGAAAACCTTAAAAAGCTCCGCCACGTCGTAAAGCAGCTCGATGTCGGGCAGCTTTTCCGAGACGGCTTTCACCACCTCGGGATTGGCGGTTTCCGACCAAATTTCGGTGTTTTCCTTTGTATTTTCCATTGGCAATCACTTCCTCAAATCAACATTTGAATAACTGTTCATATGTATTATAATTCATTTGAGCACATATTGATACATATATACCGTAAAAATATTATGTATATTTTTTTAACGTACAGAGACATTTGAAATAAAAAAATCCGTACCCCAAAGGGTACGGAATAAAATTACCGAATATTGAGCTGTTCTTTCAGCGCGTTTTGCAGCGTGGCGGAGAAGTTAATATTTGCCTTTACCGCCATATCGTTGAGCCAGGAGGGTATGGTGCAGTTTTTCCGTACGGCGCGGTTGTCAAGCATTCGGCGGTATTCATCCGTATCGGCGTCCACAAGGGTGACTATATCGCTTTCGTTTTCGGTTTTTATTTCCGATATTTCGGACGGGGCGGGCAAATCCCATTTTTCCTCCTCATAGGTCAGACACAAAAGATTAACAGCGTCCCGCGCCATAAAAATCGCCTCGTTAACGTCTTTCCCGAATGTGTTGTTGTCGAAGTCGGGAATAGTCACAAGGTATCCGCTGCCGTCGTCGCATTTATTGAGTATTACAGGGTAGCAGGCTTTCATAAATATCGCTCCTTTATTTGAGGTTGTTTCGCTTAATAATCGCTTTTGAAAGATTTTCGTTTATCTCGTTATGTCTCGGAATTGATTCCGTTTTTCTGCCTTTTATGAAAACATCGTGATTTCCGCCGTTTCTGTCAAATTTCCAACCGTTTTTCTCCAACAATCTGATTAAATCTCTGCGTTTCATTCTTTACCCTCCCGATATTATTATACACTTTTTTTGCCCCTTTGTCAATATAGCGGCATAATTTTTACAGCTTTTTGCAAATTTGATATTGACAAAAGCACACTTTATATGCTATAATTATATTTTACGAAATCTATCACAGGCGCGGACTGTCCGCGCCCAATCGCGAAGGGAACCTTTTTATTATGCAATTCACTGAACTCGGTCTGTCCGAAGAGATACTCAAAGCTGTGGAGAAAATCGGCTTTGAAGAGGCTACTGAAATCCAATCCAAAACAATCCCGCTGCTTATGGAGGGCAGGGACGTTATCGGGCGTTCCCACACGGGCACGGGGAAAACCGCCGCTTTCGGCATACCCGCGGTGGAATCTATTGACAAAAGCCGCAAAAATACCGTGCAGGTTATGGTGCTGTGCCCCACCCGGGAACTTGCGGTGCAAGCCTGCGGCGAGCTTGACAAGTTTTCCGAATTTATGCCTTGGGTACGCACCTGCGCAATTTACGGCGGCGCGGACATCGAAAAGCAAATCTTTCAGCTTAAAAAGGGCGCGAATATCGTTGTGGGCACCCCCGGCAGGGTTATGGATCACATCAGCCGCCGCACCTTAAAGCTTGACAGCATACGCACAATTATCCTCGACGAGGCGGACGAAATGCTGAACATGGGTTTTCGGGAGGACATCGAAACAATTCTCGGGTTCGTCCCCGAACAGCGTCAGACCGTGCTTTTCAGCGCAACCATGCCCGAACAGATTATGGCGATAACCGAACAGTACCAAACCGACCCCGTTGTGGTTGGTACTGCGGAAAAGTCCCGCACGGTGGACAGCGTTGAGCAGTACTACTTCGACGTGCCCCCGGGCAGGAAAACCGACGCGCTGCAAATGCTGCTGCTTGCCTACGAGCCAAAGCTGTCAATGATTTTCTGCAACACAAAGCGTATGGTTGACGAGCTTACGGAGCAGCTTGTTTCCAAAGGTTTCAAGGCGGCAGGCTTGCACGGCGATATGAAACAGTCCGGCAGGACGCAGGTGCTGAATTCCTTTAAAAGCGGCAGGATTAATATTCTTATCGCAACCGACGTGGCGGCGCGGGGTATTGACGTGGACAACGTTGACGCGGTGTTCAACTACGACGTGCCCCAGGACAACGAGTACTACATACACCGCATAGGCAGGACGGGCAGAGCGGGCAAAACAGGGGCGGCGTACACCATTGTCAGCGGCAGGCGGCAGGCGGCGGAGCTTATGGACATCGCCCGCTACACCAAGGCGAAAATCGAACGGCGGGAGCTGCCCACCCGCGACGACGTTATAAACGCCAAAACCTCGGCGGTACTCGAAAAGGTAAAGGGCTATTCCGACTCGGGAAAATATTCCGACTACGCGAATTTGCTGTCGGGACTTGAGGCGGAGGGCTACTCGGCGGAAAAACTCGCCGCCGCGCTTTTGGGCATGCGTATCTCACGGGAGATACGGACAGTTCCCGAATTCATAACCCCCGTGAAACGCCGTTCATCGGGAAAGGAACGTGCCGAAAGCAGGGGCAGAAACAGAGAAAGCGTCAAGGTGGAAATTTCTGTGGGCAGACAGAATAAAATCGCCCCCAACTACATTCTGGGCGCACTGGTGGACGCAACGGGTCTTGCGGGAAAAAGTTTCGGCAAGATAGATATTTACGACAAATTCACCACGGTGGAAGTCCCCGAGGCGGACAAGGAGCACGTCCTTGACTGCATGACGGGGGCGAAGATAAACGGTCACAAGATAAAGATAAAACTTTACGAGGGACGCGAGCGGCGGGGGAATTCCCAAAGCCAAAGCCGCAGGCGCGGCGCGTATAACGGCGCGGGCAAGCGGAGCGGGAAGAGATATTGATGATAAATAGGGGACGGAAAAATTCTGATTTTTCCGTCCCTTTAAATTATAACCCGATACAAAGATATTGACAAATGTACGCTAAGAGTGGTATAATATAAACAGAAAAAGAATTGTAAGGGGCTGACAGGATTTTGTACAACGGCATAAAAGAAATAAATACGGATACCCGAAAAATGGCAAACGGGCTGCGAAAAAGTCCAAAAATAAAATTATCCTGCGATGATAAAACGCATATACTGAATGAAATAGCCGCAATCAAAGCCGACCCCGCTGTATTCGTGTTCCGCGACGGCTTTGGCAGCGGATATTCGGACAGCCGTGACATAATATTTATAAGCTCGAATATTTTCCCCTCAAACGACGGTTCATTTCACCCCAGAGACCTGATGAGCGAACGAGCCGTACTCGCCCATGAATATTACGGGCATAGGGTACACCGCGGCACAACACTTGAAAAGGGTTCTTGGAACGATGAATTCAGAGCAAGCTATACTGCCGCAAAAATTTGTCCCAATCTCTCCGATGAGGACAGACGTTATTTGATTTCGGACGCAATTGAACGCGCAAAAGAGGCGGGAGTAAACATTCGATATAATGATTTTATAAGGAGGACGCTGTATGGTAAATAAAATGGATGACAAAGGATTTAAAGCAGTGGACAGCTTTTTGACGGAAATATCCGAAAAAGGAAAATCCGATACCGTATGCCCGTACTGCAAAACTAAGCTTGAACTGCTGACAAATAACACTTCTTATGAAGTAGTATGCCAAACAAAGGATTGTTTGAAAGAAACTTTCCGCGGGATTTAAACTTTGTAAATTATTCCGAAAGGGGGGATTGCTTTGAAATCCGGCGTTCACGAACATTCCGAAAACGGCGAGGACAGGCTCAGATGGCGTTATCAGGACAAGGCTTACAACGAAAGCTACAAACAGTGGCGGAAACGAAACAAGGACTCGGCGGGGTTCTATTTCGCCGAAAATCCCAACGAGCTGACCTATCAGGACGGCGTGGGCTTTATCAAGGACGCTCCCGAGGCGCACGAGGCAAAGGCTCTTAAAAGGACGATAACCGTCCTCGGGACGGTGCTTTTGTTCAGGGTGTTCTTTGACGCGTTTTCGACGTACCTGCTGCCCGCGCTTTTCGGGGCGATGGGTTTTGACATAAGCTACGATATTTTTACGGGAAAACTTTACGGCGGCGAAACTCTGCTGATAACGGTAAAATTTGTCACGGAGGCTTTGTCGGTTGTACTGCCCGCGATTATGCTGACGGCAGGCTTTAAGCTGCCGTTCAGGGTAATGCTGCCGATGAAAGTCGGCAACAGGCATATGTTTAAGGCATGCGTACCCGCGGCGGTTCTCATAGGCGGAGCTTGCTGCGTGATGTCGGCGGTTTTTCGGGAAATCTTCCGCGTGCCACAGCCGTTTGAACGCGCCGCGCTGCCGGAAACGGTTTCGGGGTGGATATACACGGTAATAACCCATATTATCATAGTCCCCGTAATAAGCGAGCTTTGCTCGGGCGGGGTAATTCTCCAGCTTATGCGCCAGTTTGGGGACGGGGTCGCGCTTGTGCTGACAAGTTTTATCACGGCGGCGTTCTGCTATGATTTTTCGCAGTTTCTTTTTTATTTCACGGCGGCGATAACCATAAGGTACTTCACCCTCCGCACGGGTTCGGTGCTTGCGGGGGCGGTTATGCGGCTCACGCTCAGTCTGTACACGTTCGGGCTGTTTCTTGCCTGCCGCTTTACTTATGAAAATCACGGCTATGTTTTTGTTGTGCTGTACCTGTTTATTTCGCTTATTTTGGGGCTTATATTTATGATAAGGTTTTTATACCGCCACAGCGACTGTTTCGGGGTAAACATGAAACCGCGGTACATGTCTTTCGGGAAAAAAATGATGTGGATATTCACAAGCATACCCGTAATACTTTGGGTGACGGCTGCGCTGATAATCACCATGATGAACGGGGTGCTTAACGGGTAAGGTGTAAATTTATATTTTGAGTACGTTTCCAATCGGCGGTTTAGCAACCAAATTTTTATAGCATCTAACCAAACGCCCTTTAGGCAAGCAAAAAGTTCGCCAGCCTTTCAAGGCTGCGGGGTC
>JAMPDU010000043.1 GCA_023665505.1 Ruminococcus sp. | reverse complement strand
TTTTGTTGTCCCCCTCTCCCTTTATGGTGTCTGACCTCCGGGACTTTGTGAACGAGTAACAGTTTATGAAAGAGGTTTAAAAATTCAAAAGCAAACCAACCGAAACCGCAAAAACCCGTGCAGTAAACAGTTCCGAAAAGAACCCAAAAGCCACAACAACCACACCGTAAACCGCGAACGCCTTGCAATCGGAAAAACACGCCAAATAACAGAACAGCCGACAGTTCCAACCAAAATAAAAATATGCCAATTATTAAATTTTTGTGACTTATACCTTTAAGTGCAAAAATTGGTATTGATTTTTGGAAAGATATAGTGTATAATAGGAGTAATGTGGGCAATCGCCCAGAGAATTACATTGCTGAAAGGCGGTCAATCAATGAAAGTAAAAGTTTTAAACGGCGTATCACTCCCCAATATCCCCTGGCAGGACAAGCCCGAGGGCTGCCGCGACGTGGTTTGGCGCTACGACGCCAACCCCATCATCAAGCGGGACCACATTATGGTAAAAAAAGCCAACGGCTACAGAGAACCCTCAAACTCCATTTTCAACAGCTCCGTAGTACCCTTTGAGGTGGACGGCTACAAGTTCGCCGGCGTGTTCCGCGTGGACGACAGAGAGCGCAACATGGAGCTGCACGCGGGTTTCTCCAAAGACGGCTTTAACTGGGACATCAACGAGGAGCGCATTAAGTTCAAATGCGATATTCCCGAAGTCGGTCAGTGGCAGTACGGCTACGACCCCCGCGTTTGCAAAATCGAGGACAAGTACATCGTTACCTGGTGCAACGCCTACGGCTGGAAACCCACCATCGGCATTGCCTACACATACGATTTCAAGGAATTTACACAGCTTGAAAACGCTTACCTGCCTTTCAACAGAAACGGCGTAATGTTCCCCCGCAAAATCAACGGCAAGTACGTTATGATGAGCCGTCCCTCCGACAGCGGACACACGCCTTTCGGCGATATGTTCATAAGCCAGTCCCCCGACCTTACTTACTGGGGCGAGCACAGGCACGTTATGGGTCCGTCAAAGGGCTGGGAGGCTACAAAAATGGGCGCGGGTCCCATTCCTATCGAAACGGACAGAGGCTGGCTCATTTTCTACCACGGCGTGCTGACCTCCTGCAACGGCTATGTGTACAGCTTTTCCGCCGCTCTCCTTGACAAGGACGAGCCTTGGAAGGTGCTGAAGAGAGGCGCGTCCTACCTTATCAGCCCCCAGACGAGCTACGAGCTTATCGGCGACACCGACGCGGTAACGTTCCCCTGCGCCAACCTTGTTGACGCTGACACGGGCAGAATTTGCATTTACTACGGCTGCGCCGACACCTGCACGTCCCTTGCGTTCACCTATGTTGACGACGTTATGGACTTTCTTGACAACAACAGTCAAGTCTGAACAGTTTACGGGTGACAGTGTATAGTTGATAGTTAAAGCGTACCTCTTTGGGGTACGCTTTTTTGTACATATTTTTGTAGGGGAGGATATGGAATCCGCCCATGCGGAAATGTACTATTATAAATGGAAATTTAACGCGCAAAATCCTTTCATGCGCAAAAAAATATTTATGATAAAAAATCAGGCAAAAATCATTGTATAAAATGTACAAAAACAACAAACCGTTTACCGACAAGTTTAACAAAAATGTGCAGATTGCTCAAAAACGCTTTGACAAATCGGCATTTTGTGGTACAATATAAAGTAGGTAAAAATTCTGTAATACCGACCACAGTCGAAAATGTGTGCAAAACCGCACAGTACCACCGGTTTTTGAGGTCGGGAAAAAAGGCGCGCCGCCGCTTTCGGCTGCCCCTTTTGAAAGGAGCTTTTTATGTCAAAAATTATTGCTATTACTTCCGGTAAGGGAGGCACGGGCAAATCCTCCATATGCTCGGAGCTTGGGTTCGCCCTGGCAAAACAGGGGCACAGAACCCTCATAATCGAGCTGGACTTCGGTTTGCGCTGCCTCGACATTATGCTCGGCGTTAAGGACGATATTAAGTATGATTTAGGCTCGGTTCTGAACGGGGAATGCGATATTTACAAGGCTACAACTCAGGTTAAGCTGGCAAGCAATCTCAGCATCGTCTGCGCCCCCGAAGACCCTTTCGCGAAAATTGACGCGGAAACTATTTCCAATATCTGCAACGAAATGCGCAAGTATTATGAGTACATAATCGTGGACACGTCGGCGGGTACAAACGAGAGCGTTTTCGACGTGGTGGAGCAGTCCGACCTTATTCTGATAAACACCACACCCGACCCTATCTGCGTGCGGGACGCGCGGCTTATGTCCGATGAGTTCTACAAAAGGGGCAACAAAAAGCAGCGGCTTATTATCAACAAGGTTGACCCCGATATTTTCAAGGCGGACATCGTCGTCGACCTTGACGCCATTATCGACACCATCGGCGTGCAGCTGATAGGCGTTATCCCCAGCGACAACGAAGTCGTTATCTCAACGGGCAAGGGCATTCCCCTACCCTCAAATTCTCTCGCGTTCAGGGCGTTCGACGCCATTTCCAAGAGAATTAAGGGCGAGGACGTTCCCCTTAGCTTTAAGGTGCTGTTACAATAACCGCGTAATTTTGTCGGAGAGGATTGAGAAAAATGAATATAGCTTTAATCGCCCACGATTCAAAAAAGGAGCTTATGGTGCAGTTCTGCATTGCGTACTGCGGCATTTTGTCGCGGCATAATTTGTGCGCCACGGGTACTACGGGGAAAATGGTCTCCCAAGCCACGGGTCTGAACATTCAGCGGTATCTCAGCGGCTCTCAGGGCGGCGCGCAGCAGATAAGCGCGAGGATTTCCTGCAATGAGATAGACCTGCTTTTGTTTTTCCGCGACCCTCTTACGCCCAAGGCTCACGAGCCCAACGAAAGCGACCTGCTGCGGCTCTGCGACGTGCACAACATTCCCGTCGGCACGAACATTGCCACCGCCGAGGCGCTTATTCACGCCCTCGAGCGCGGCGACCTTGACTGGCGGCAGATTGTCAACCCGGCTTAAACAGTGTATAGTTTACAGTGTACAGTTGACAGTTATTTCCATATTTAAAGGCTTTGATTGGGAGAGTAACAATTTTTCCTGCGCCAAAGAGAGGACGTGTGCGAACGGTGTTCGCTTTGCTGAAAGCGTCTGCGGGGGGATTTTGCCAAGGACACCCATGAGCCGCCGTCTGACCAAGGACGGACGTTTCCCGCGTTAAGGGGCAATGAGGTTTGTGCGTTTCCGCGCATAAATGAATTTGGGTGGTATCACGGTCAGCACCGTCCCTTTTATAGGGGCGGTTTTTGTTTTTTTACAGCACTGTAGGGGCGGGGTCTCCCCGCCCGAGGACATGTGACAGCGGGACGGGAAACCCGTCCCCTACAAAAAGCGTTATTTAAAGGTTTGACATTGGGCAGATATATAATTTCTATCCTCTATTCTCTATCGTCTATCCTCTAAAAGAAAAGGAGTACCTATGATTTTCGACAACCACGACGAAAGAATAAAATATTACGAGCTTATGAAAGCGAAGATGTGGGAAATTACGGCGGAAAATAATTTACCCCTCTACTAACAGTCCCAAAACGGGAAAAGTTGTACGCCAACGTGCAACTAAGAGAAAAGTTTTTTTGCAAAATAAAAAATTTTGTATGATTGCACAAAAAAGATGTGCAACGTTTATACACACTATACAAACATTTGTAGGGGACGGGTTTCCCGTCCCGTTGGCGCGCAGC
Source organism: Ruminococcus sp. (assembly GCA_023665505.1). Classification (GTDB taxonomy): domain Bacteria; phylum Bacillota; class Clostridia; order Oscillospirales; family Ruminococcaceae; genus RGIG8773. Next base: position 20,188 of record JAMPDU010000043.1, on the reverse strand, counting down.
ATCGGGCGGGGTGCCTGTATTGGCATAACCTCGCCCCTACAAAATGGGTTGTTTATTGGATTGCTATAAAAAATTTACAAAAATTAAAAAGGAGAATGAAAATGTCAATCATCACAAACAGACCGAAAGGCACGCAGGACGTAGTTCCGAGCGAGGCGTACAAGTGGCAGACCGTGGAAAGGTGCGCCGCTGAAACGGCGGAGTGTTACGGCTTTCGGGAGATACGTTTCCCAACCTTTGAGAACACCGCCCTTTTCAAGAGGAGCGTTGGGGACTCCACCGACGTGGTGCAGAAAGAAATGTACGGCGTGACGGCGAAAAGTCCCGCCAACGGCAAAGACCCCGACGATTTTACCCTGCGCCCCGAGGGTACGGCGGGGGCGGCTCGGGCGGCTGTCGAAAACGGCTTGCTGAACGGCGCTCTTCCTCAAAAGGTGTACTATATAATTTCCTGTTTCCGCCACGAAAAGCCTCAGGCGGGACGTTTGCGGGAATTTCACCAGTTCGGCGCGGAGATGTACGGAAGTCCCGACGCGTACGCCGACGCGGAAATTATCGCGCTGGCGAAGTCCCTGCTTGACCGTCTCGGACTTGACAATGTGGAGTTGTTTATAAATTCCATAGGCTGTCCGACCTGTCGGGCAGAGTACCACAAGGCTTTGAAAGAATATTTCGAGGGCAGGAAAAGCGAACTTTGCCCCACCTGTCTTGACCGCCTTGAAAGAAACCCTATGCGTATTTTGGACTGCAAAAGTCCTATCTGTCAAGACATTGCAAAAGACGCTCCCGTTATTCTGGACTTCCTTTGCGAGGAATGTTCCGCCCACTTTGAAAAGCTGAAAAGCAGTCTTGCCGCTATGGGCATTGACTTTAAAATCAACCCGAAAATCGTGCGGGGGCTGGACTATTACACAAAGACGGTTTTCGAGTTTATCACAAACGACATAGGCGCGCAGGGCACGGTCTGCGGCGGCGGACGTTACGACGGTCTTATCGAACAGCTTGGGGGAAATCCCACTCCCGCGCTGGGCTTTGCAATGGGTTTGGAGCGGCTTATTATGACTATGGAAAACAAGGGAGCAGAGTTCGTCCCCGAGAAAAAGTGCGACATCTATATCGGGGCAATGGGGGACAAGGCGCGGGAGAAAGCGATTGTGCTGACAAAACAGCTCCGGGACGAGGGCTACCGAGCCGAGTTCGACGCAATGAACCGAGGTATCAAGCCGCAGATGAAGTACGCCAACAAAATCGGGGCGGCGTTTGTGATTGTTCTCGGCGACAACGAGCTTGAAAGCGGCACGGCTAAGCTGAAAAATATGTCAAGCGGCGAGCAGGTGGATATTGCGCTGGACGATGGGTTTATTGATAATTTTTCCAATATTTTTGTGGCGGAAATGCTGAACGCGGTTGAAATTTGACGTTTGGGAGATGCTGCAATGGAACGTCCGACGAGGAAACAAAACAGATTATCGGGATATGATTACAGCACGGCAGGAACATATTTTATTACAATATGTACACGGAACAGAGAATGTTCATTATCAAAGATAATTAACGTGAACGACGATGTAGGGGACGGGTTTCCCGTCCCGCAATTAACAGGTGCGGGATTTTTTGCCGATAAATATATAAATTTAATTCACAGCAAATTCCCCGATGTTAATGTTGAAAATTATGTGATAATGCCAAATCATATTCATATAATTCTGTATCTGACGAACGGGACGGGAAACCCGTCCCCTACAATTGGCAACGTTATCGGTTGGTTTAAATATGCTGTAACAAAGGAAATAAATTATATACAAAATTTATCGCCCGCAAAATTTTTTCAGCGTTCGTTTCACGACCACATAATAAGAAACGACAAAGAATTTCAGAAAATATATAAATATATTGACGAAAATCCTTTAAATTGGGAAAGCGATTGTTTTTATTGCAATTGAAAAAATGATTGGACGTGAATTCGCGGGCGGGGAAACCCCGCCCCTACAAAACATAACGATAATAAATTTACAAAGGAGTTTTAAAAATGGATAACATGAAAGGTCTGAAAAGAACACATTACTGCGGAGAGGTGCTTACGGCGGGGGAAACCGTCACCGTGGGCGGGTATGTTGATACCGTCCGCGACAAGGGGGGGATTATTTTTATCGTCCTCCGCGACAGGACGGGTGTGGTACAGCTGACGTTTAACGAAACCACCGACAGGGCGGTTTTCGAGAAAGCCGCCGCCTGCCATTCCGAGTACGTGATTATGGCTAAGGGCGAGGTTCGGGAGCGCGAAAGCGTCAACGACAAAATCCCCACGGGGCGCGTTGAGATTTTCGCGGACGACCTGCGTATTCTCGCCAAAGCCGAAACGCCGCCCTTTGAGATTGTCGGCAACACCAACACCAACGAGGAGCTGCGGCTGAAATACCGCTATCTCGATCTGCGCCGCAAGCCCTTGCAGGACAACATCATTATGCGGAGCAAAATCGCCAAAACCGCGCGGGATTATTTTTACGAGAACGGCTTTATCGAAATCGAAACGCCGATGATGATAAAGTCCACCCCCGAGGGCGCGCGGGACTATCTTGTGCCGTCAAGGGTACATCGGGGCAAGTTTTACGCCCTGCCCCAGTCGCCGCAGATTTACAAGCAGCTCCTTATGGTTGCGGGGTTTGACCGCTATATACAGCTTGCGCGGTGTTTCCGTGACGAGGATTTGCGTGCGGACAGGCAACCCGAGTTTACACAGATAGATTTGGAGATGTCTTTTGTTGACGTCCCCGACATTATGGAAATGGGCGAGGGCTTTGTAAAGCGGCTTTTTAAGGACGTTATGGACGTTGACATTCCCACGCCCCTGCCGAGGCTGACCTACACCGAGGCAATGAACCGTTTCGGCTCGGACAAGCCCGACACCCGCTTTGCAATGGAAATTACCGACATTTCGGAAATCGTCAAGTCCTGCGGTTTCGGCGTGTTTACTTCCGCTATCGAGGGGGGCGGCTCGGTACGGGCAATTACCGCCAAAAACGGAGCGGCAACTCTCACCCGAAAAGAGATAGACAAGCTGACGGAGTACGTCCGCGGAATTGGCGCAAAGGGTCTTGCCTATATCCGCTGGGTTGAGGACGCGCCTAACTGCTCCTTTGCGAAATTCCTCGCCGAGGGAGAGCTTGAAAAAATCCTCTCCGCCGTGGGCGCGGAAAAGGGAGACGTGGTACTCATAGTGGCGGACAAAAACAGCGTTACCCTGCCGACGCTGGGCGCGCTCCGTCTGAAAGTTGCGAAACAGCTTGACATCATTCCCGCGGACAAGTTCAATTTCCTGTGGATTACGGAGTTCCCGTTCTTTGAGTACAACGAGGAAACCAACCACTGGGACGCAATGCACCACCCCTTTACAATGCCTATGGACGAGTGCTTGCAGTACCTGGACACCGCCCCCGAAAAGGTTTTCGCAAAGGCGTACGACCTTGTTCTCAACGGCACGGAGCTGTCAAGCGGCTCGATCCGTATCAACGACTATGAATTGCAGCAGAAGATGTTCAAGGCGTTGGGTCTTACCGATGAGGAAATTGAGGCGAAATTCGGCTTTTTGGTTGAGGCGTACAAGTACGGCGCAGCCCCCCACGGCGGTATGGGAATAGGTCTTGACCGCCTTGCGATGATAATGTGCGGCGCGGACAGCCTGCGGGACGTAACCGCGTTCCCAAAAGTGCAGAACGCCTCGGAGCTTATGTCGGCGTGCCCCTCGCCCGTTGACGGGGAGAGTTTGGAGGTTTTGGGGATTGAGGTTAAAAGCGGGGAGAATGATTGAGATAAATTTTAATTTAGCTGTTTAACCGCCATAAAAAACATGCCCAAAATGTACTGCAAATTCAAACTTAAAATCTAAACAAAAAAACCGGCTGCCTCCCGTCAGCCGGTTTTTATTCTCTTCGGAGACCCTAATTCCTACCGTCTGCCTGCCTTTTCCTCCTCCTTGTTTTCAAGGCGGAATTTCAGACGGAGGTTGTCCGTAACAAGGGCGATAAACTCCGAATTTGTGGGCTTGCCCTTGCCTACGCTTATGGTGTAGCCGAACATGTTGTTAAGCACGTCCACATCGCCTCTGTCCCACGCCGTCTCGATAGCGTGGCGTATCGCCCTCTCTACCCGCGAGGGAGACGTATTGAACGCCTCGGCTATCGTCGGGTAAAGCAGCTTTGTTATGCTCTCCAGCATTTCGGGCTCTTTTAAGGAAAGCATTATCGCTTTTCTCAAATAATGGTAACCCTTTATATGTGCGGGTATGCCTATCTGATGTATTATTTCGGTAACAATTATTTCCAGCCTGGCGTCGCGGTTTTCCAGACGGTGAACATCGCTGCCGCTGTTTTCAAGCCGCTTTATGGTGTTTATCAGCGCGGCGGCGTTGAACGGCTTTACCATAAGATAGGCGTTCTCTTGGGATAGAATTTCCATTTCTATCCTTTCGTTTTTGTACTGGGACATGACGATGAAAAAGGGACGCCTTTTCATGTTTCCCGTATTTTCGATAAGCTCGATTGCGTTGCCGCCGGGCATTAGGGCGCAGCACACCACAAAGTCCGGCATAAAGCTTTTGACCTCGCCCAGTATAACGCCCGCGTCGGCGGTACAGGTTCTGGCGATGTACCCAGCCTCTTCCGCCTCTTTTGAGCACTGCTCGGCGAATTCGAGATTTTCATCTCCTATAAGTATTTTGATTTCCGATTGTGTTGACATTTGTACAACCTCCTAAAATTTTTCTCTTTCCATATTTTACCACAAAATGGAACTAATTGCAAGACTTATTTTCCAAATTTTGTAAATTATTTATCGCAAAATCCGAGTGAAAAAAAATTTTTTCCGCAAAAAAAGACAGCATTCGACAAAATTCCGCGGAAATTTTTTAACGCGGTAAAACAGGAAATTTTTACCGAACCTAAAAGACAGCGGAAAACCGTTTACAAAATTCGCACACGTAAATGTTGTAGACCGGGCCGCGGGAAAAGATTTTTTGCGGTGGAATGATTAAATAAAGGAGGAACAGGGGCGAAATGTGGGAGGCACATTTACAAAAGTGGAACACGTAAATGTTGTACGCTGTATTAAGAAACCAGTTTTTCCGTTTGGCAGATAAAGGAAAAACCGTCTTTTTAAGTTCCGCTATCAGCAGTATACTATATTTAATGCGAAATGTCAAGTTTTTGCCCCTAAAAACAAAAAACGCGGCAGATTTCCCGCCGTTTTCATATACTATTATAAATATTTATCGAGCCGTAATCTTAAATTCCGAAATAAGCAAGGTTAAAATTTGTATCTGCCCGTCCGTCAGCCCGTCAACCGAGAGATGATTTTTATCCGAAACGCCGAGAAGATAGTCCGTGGAAACATGGAAAATATAGGCAATTTTAATGAGCACGTCGTAAGACGGCAGGCGCATTCCCGTTTCATAGGCGCTTACGGTGGCTTTTGTCACGCAAAGCCGTTCGCTTAAAACCTGCTGGGTCATGTGATTTTGTTTTCTTAAATCCGAAAGTCTGTTTCCAAATTCAAACATAATATCAACCATAATCGAGCCGTTTTCACGGCGTCTCCTTTCGTGAATTTTTTGTAAATTTTTTTCTTGCACTGTCATTTTGTACAAAACTGTTATAATTATCATACCAATTTATTGTACACTGAAAGTTATATTTTAGTCAACAGATAGTTGACAAATTTAAAATTTTGTGTTATAATACTTTTTGAAAAGGTTGGGAGGCAACCTTTTACGATATTTTGAGAGGAGTTTTTAACATGAACGTTAAAAAGACAATTGCGTCCATTGCGGCGATTGCAATGGTTGCGTCGGCAACAAGCCTTGCTCCTGTTTTTGCGGGCACAAGCGTTGCTGCTGACGACACGGCTGCGGTAACACCCGCTGCTGATGTTGAGACAAACGAAAACCAGCCTGCGGCTCAGGCAGATACTGTTGACGTTGACGACGGAGACGGCGATGACGGAGACAGCGGTGATGCACCTGCCGGCAATACAATGCCTACAGTTACCACCGGTTCAGTAAATGGAGGAGTCTCATATTTGGAGGAAGGCGAAAGCGGTTCGGTTAATGTTGCAGCAAAGGACGGCGCAACAAATGAGTATAATGTAACCGTACAGCTTAAAAAAGGCGAAAATGAGGCTATAGACGGCGGCAGACACGAGCAAGATAATGACGCTAACAGAAAAGACTATTTATTGGAAATTCCAATAGATGGTATAGATGCCGCCACTTGGTCATTCGCTGACGGCAGTGATTATACAGCCGATTTGGGTGTAATGTCAAATAATGTATATGACGGTAAACTCGGGCTTTGGCTGCCTGTAGGTGCTGCTAACAGCCAAAAGACTTACAAGGTAATTCTTAAAAAGGGTGACGATACAATAGTATTGAACATTACAAGCACTAACGGCACATATACTCCCGCTCCCGTAGTTACAGAGCCTACAGCAGAGGAAAAAGTTGCGGCGGCATTGGACGAGGTACAGACACTTATTGACGGTCTTGACTACAGCCAAATGACAGCTGCGGACGCCGAGGCTGATTTACTTGATAAATTGTCTGCTTTGGGATATGAAGATATAGACGTAACTTATGAATTCGAGCCTGACGAAAACGGCAACGTTACCGTAAAGGTATATATTGTCAGCAAGGACGATGAAACGGTTGAAGAGCTTGCTACTAAAGATTTGAAAGTTTATGTAAAACCCGTTGAAAAAGAACCCGAGGACGAAACAACCACAACCGCAGACCCCATAGTTTATGTTCCCGGTTCGTCCACTTCCTCCGGCTCTTCCGAGGCAGCGGCAGAGCCTACGGTTGAGGCAAGCCCCGCGGCTGTTTCCGCCTCAAAGGACAAGGACGTTGTTATCGAGGCGACAGCTCCCGTAACCGAGAGCGTTCTCGAGGCGTTCGCAAACAACAAGAGTTCCGAGACCCTTACTCTTAAGTACAGCTCGGCTCTTAAGGTTACAATCAACAAGTCTGACGTTAACGGCGAGGCTGCCGCAAACCTCGACTTCTCTTTGAGCGGCAAAAACTTCCTTTCCGAAAAAGCAATCGCCAAGAGCGCGGCTCTCAGCGAGGCAACAAAGGTTGTTCAGCTTGACTTCGTAAGCGAGGGCGACTTCGGCGGCGTTGACAAGGTAACAATCAAGAACAGAGTTGGCATGCAGTATGTGGGACAGAAAGTTACCGTATACGAGTATGTTGACGGCAAACTGGTAAAACTCGGCGTTGCGGAAGTTAACGGCGCAGGCGTTGTTAAGTTCAACATCGACCACTTCGGTCAGTTTGTTTTGGCGGTTGAATAAATCCCCTTTTCATAGAAATTCCCCATAAAATTTACCCCCTGCCGAGCGGCGGGGGGTGAGTTTTTTTGTGTTGACAAAACGTAATAAATAGTGTATAATATATGTAAGGGGGAATAATTATGAGCGTATATGAAAGCATTATCCGCGGTTTGAACGAGGCTGTCGAATATGAAAAAGGCAAGCTGAAAGCAAAAACTTCAACTGTTTCAAGCGATACGCCGCGTGATACCGAAAACAGTAAAATTAAAAATAACATGAAAAAATCCGAAACCTGTTAAAGTTTCGGATTTTGCTTTTATATCCCGTCAAACGCCTGCTTTAAGTCGGCGATAATATCCTCGATGTTTTCAAGTCCCACCGAGAAACGTATCAAGCCGCCGTCAATGCCCGCCGCCGCAAGCTGCTCGTCGGAAAGCTGCCTGTGCGTTGCAGAGGCTGGGTGCAGCACGCAGGTGCGTATATCCGCCACGTGCACCTCGTTTGAGGCAAGGGTGAGGCTGTCCATAAACTTAACCGCCGTATCCCTGCCGCCCTTTATGGAGAACGATATTACGCCGCTTGCGCCCAGGGGCAGGTATTTGTCCGCCAAAGCTTTGTACTTGTTGCCCTCCAAAGCGGGGTAAGAAACAAAATTCACCTTGCCCGTGCACTGGATAAACTTCGCCGCTTTATAGGCGTTGTCGCAGTACTGTTTCATTCGCACCGCCAAAGTCTCCAGACCCAAATTCAGGAGGAAAGAGCTGTTCGCCGCGGGGTAGCAGCCGAAGTCCCGCATAAGCTGCATACGCGCCTTGACGATAAACGGCGCAAAGGAATATTTTTCCGTGTAGACAATGCCGTGGTAGCTTTCGTCCGGCTCGGTCATGCAGGGGAATTTGCCGTTCGTCCAGTCAAACTTGCCGGAGTCCACGATAACGCCGCCCACTTGAACCGCGTGTCCGTCCATATATTTCGAGGTGGAGTGAATGACAATATCCGCGCCCCACTCGATCGGGCGGCACAAAATCGGCGTGGCGAAAGTGTTGTCCACGATAAGGGGTACGCCGTGGGCGTGGGCGGCTTTTGCCCATTTTTCAATGTCGAGGACGGTCAGGGCGGGGTTGGCAACAGTCTCGCCGAAAACAGCCTTTGTGTTGGACTTAAACGCGGCGTTAAGCTCCTCCTCGGAGGCGTCAACGTCAACCCAAATGCACTCAATGCCCATTCTTTTCAGGGTCACGCCGAAAAGGTTTATCGTGCCGCCGTAAATGGACGAAGAGGCGATAAAACTGTCCCCAGCCTGACAGATGTTGAGTATCGACAGCAAAGAGGCAGCCTGTCCGCTGGAGGTGCACATGGCGGCAGCGCCCCCCTCCAAAGCGGCGATTTTCTTTTCCACCGCGTCGGTAGTGGGGTTCTCGAAACGGGAGTAGATAAGGCTTTTTGTGGGGTCGTCAAAGACCGCCGCAACGTCGTCGGTGGAGTCGTACACATAAGTTGTGCTCTGAACGATAGGCACAACCCGCGGCTCGCCGTTTTTGGGGGTATATCCCGCGTGGAGGCATTTTGTCTCGATTTTCGCGTTGGGGTTAAGTTCTTTCATTTCGCAGTCTCCTTTGTGAATTTTCTTTTATAAATTATACCATATTTCGGTACGTTTTGTCAACACAAAAAAACTCACCCCCGCAGGAAACCCCTGCGGGGGTAAATTTTATGGGGAATTTCTATGAAAAGGGGATTTATTCAACCGCCAAAACAAACTGACCGAAGTGGTCGATGCTGAACTTAACAACGCCTGCGCCGTTAACGGTTGCAACGCCGAGTTTAACAAGTTTGCCGTCAACGTACTCGTAAACGGCAACCTTTTGTCCGACGAACTGCATGCCTACCTTATTCTTTACGGTAACTTTATCAACGCCGCCGAAGTCGCCCTCGCTGACAAAGTCGAGCTGTACTATCTTGGTAGCCTCGCTGAGCTCGGCAACGCTTTCGATTGTCTCAACGTTAAGGAAATTCTTTCCGCTTGTGGAGAAATCAAGGTTAGCCGCCGCGCTGTCCTTGACGTTTTCCTTGTCAACCGCTATCTTAAGACCCGAGCCGCAGTTAAGGGTAAGGGTTTTAGCCGCCTTGTTGTTTGTGAACGCCGTCAGCATGCTTGCGGAAACGGGGGTTTCAGCCGCGTTTACCGTGAGGTTTGTATCCTTTGCCGAGGCAACTTCTTTTGCTGAGGCAACAACCGTTTCGGGAGCTGCGTCAGCGCTGTCTCCGGACGAGCTTGACGCTCCGGGAGTATAAACTATAGGCTCTGCGGGAGCTGCTGTAGTGGTGGTTGTTGTTTCCTCGGAAGTAGCGGGAGCAGATGTTGTGGTGCTTTCCTCGCCTGTTGTGGTGCTTTCCTCGGGAGCAGCTGTTGTTGTGCTTTCGCTCGATGTTGATCCGCTCGGCTCTGTTACCTCGGGTGTCGAGCCTGTTGAGCTTTTTTCGTACTCGCATACTGTGCACTTGTTTGCATTATCGCCTGTGCCCCAAGTGTGATCACCTGTCTGTTTCTCACTGCACTTACCGCATGTACGCTCGTGACCGCTTTCACCCTTTGCCGTCCAAGCACCCCACGCAGTTTCGGTCTCATCTTCGTCATTAGTTTTGTGATTACAATCCGGGGTCTGAACTGATTCAGTTGCGCCGCATGCACACGTTCCGTCGGTGTAAGTGTGCGTTGCCTTATCCATTTCAGCCTCGCAACCGGTACACTTTTTCCAGTGATGTGTGTCATTTTTCTCATATGTTGAGCCGGCTGTGCAGTCTTCTGTCTCGCCCGGGCAATCATCAGCACACTTCTTAGTATGACTTCCTGAGCCGCCCGCTGTATAAGTGAAGTTTGTGCCAGTATGTGTATGTTCAGGTTCGGGATCTGCAAAAGCCACAATGACAGGCACCGATGTCAAAATCATAGCCGCCGCTGCAACGGCAGCAATTGTCTTTTTGATTTTCATTTTTAAAACTCCTCTCAAAATAAAAATTAGCAAAACGGCTGCCTCCTTACTTGCACCGTTTTACCTATTAAGCATAAAAATGGCTATTATATAACCATTTCGTGCATATTTTACCACAAAGTTTTCAACATGTGGTTGATTTTGATATTACTGTTGGTGGACTTTTTAAAAAATTTTTCCGCAAATATAAAACCACCCGCAGTCGCCGCAGACCTCGCCGAGTTTCCCCGCGCTGACAATTTTTTCCGCAGCCAAGCGGCGGAATTCGCTCCACTTTATCGGCGCACCCTCGGCAATGCCGCAGATTTCAAGCACCTTTTTGTCGTACCGCAAAACCTTTTCCTCGGTACTGCAAACGCCGCCCGCGTTGTTGGGGCAATGCCCGCAAATCAAGTCGGCGGCGGCTTTCGGGGACACTGTCGGGTCGGTTTCGTTAAGCATTTTCAAAACTTTTGCCATATTTTGGCTGAACTCCCCGCTGTAGCCCTCCCCGCGGAAAAATTCCGCGCAAAGCCCGTGGTGCGGACGTATTTGCACCGTTTCAAGTTGTTTTTTCATATTTCAAAATCTTCCTTATTCTTGCAGAAATTACCAAAGCGGCGGCTATTTTTGCCGCGTCCGGTATAACAAACGGGAACACGCACATTGTCAGCGCGGTAAGTACACCCGCCTCGCCTTTTGCGTACACCAAAACAAACCAAGCCGTGCCCACCGCATAGCAGGCGATAAGCCCTAAAACCAACGCAATCGCCGTAACTGCGGGCTTTTCGCCGAAAGCCGCGGTTATGACCCGGTACACAAGAGCTGTGGCAATAAATCCCAGTAAAAATCCGCCCGAGGGGGTGAAAAGCGCGGAGTACCCCCCTGAAAACCCCGCGAAAACGGGTACGCCGGCAAATCCAAGCAAAAGGTAAACCAACACCGAAACCGTGCCCCACTGTCCGCCAAGAGTGCCCAGCGCGCAGAAAACCGCGAACGTTTGCAGCGTGAACGGCACCGCCGTGGGAATTGTTATCCATGAGCAAACCGCCGTCAGCGCGGCGAAAAGCCCGCACAAAGCCATTTTGTATACCGTATTTTTTTTCATTTTTACCGTTCCTTTCGGGGTAGTTTCGCTGTACTTATTATAGCATGTTACATTCCAATTGTCAACGGTATTTTTGGCGTTGGTTGACAATTGGGGAAAAATTTTCAATTTGTTAAAAACATTTAACATTGTTAAGTTTCCATAATGTTAATAATTTGTCAATGAATAGGCGATATTTTTTTAGTATAATTTTGTATAGCAATCGTTTGAAATATCTTGAAAGGAACTGTCTGACAAATGCTTGAATTAAACCAAATCGTAAAGAACTACAAGGTCGGCGACACCGAAATCCACGCCCTTAAAGGGGTGAGCATGAAATTCCGCGAGAACGAGTTCGTCTCGGTGCTGGGGCAGTCGGGCTGCGGCAAAACCACCCTGCTTAACATTATCGGCGGGTTAGACCAGTACACAAGCGGCGACCTTATCATCAACGGCAAGTCCACCAAACAGTACAAGGACAAGGATTGGGACACCTACCGCAACCACTCCATAGGCTTTGTTTTTCAGAGCTATAACCTTATTCCCCACCAAACGGTGCTTTCCAACGTGGAGCTTGCGCTGACCCTTTCGGGGGTTTCCAAATCCGAGCGGAGAAAACGTGCCACGGAGGCTCTCGAAAAAGTCGGTCTCGGCGACCAGCTTAACAAAAAGCCAAATCAGATGTCCGGGGGACAGATGCAGCGGGTTGCTATCGCCCGCGCCCTTGTTAACGAGCCGGATATTCTCCTTGCGGACGAGCCTACGGGTGCGCTTGACTCCGAGACGAGTTTACAGATTATGGAACTTCTGAAAGAAATTGCCAAAGACAAGCTCATCATTATGGTTACCCACAACCCCGAGCTGGCGGAAAAATATTCCACAAGAATAATCCGCCTTTTGGACGGCGAGGTCAAGGACGACACCATGCCCTATGACGGTACGCCCGAGCCGAAAGCTGCCGAAAAGGAAAAGCCCCAAGTCGTCAAGAAAAAGGCGTCAATGTCCTTTTGGACGGCGCTGTCCCTGTCGATGAATAACCTTATGACGAAAAAGGGGCGCACCTTTATGACGGCTTTCGCGGGCAGCATAGGCATTATCGGTATCGCTCTGATACTTTCCCTTTCAAGCGGTGCGCAGGATTATATAGACCAAGTGCAGGAGGAAACTCTTTCCAGTTACCCGCTGACTATCGAGGGTACAACCGTCGACACCACCACCATGATGACTACCATGATGGCAATGGCTCAGCAGAACGGCGAGGACTTCGAGGAGGACAAAATTTACCCCCAAAACGTTATGACAACGATGATGGAGGCTATGTTCGCGGAGATTTCCTCAAACGATTTGGAGAGCTTTAAGGTGTTCCTCGAAAGCGGCGAAAGCGATATACAGAACCTTGTCAGCGACATAAAATACAGCTACAGCACCCCCTTGACGGTCTATAAGGCGGACACCTCCGACGGGGTTTACAGGGTAAATCCTATTTCCATTTACGATACTATGGGTTTGAGCCAAATGACCCAAATGACGCAGATGACGAATAACCCAATGCTCTCCACTTTCAGCATGTGGAAAGAGCTTATTTCAAAGGAGGAAATTTTAAACTCCCAGTACGAGGTGCTGGCGGGGCATATGCCCGAGAATTACAACGAGGTAATCCTGCTTGTGAACAAGTACAACCAAGTTACGGACTACAGCCTTTACTCGCTGGGAATTCTGGACGACAGCGAGCTTGCGGACGCGGTGCAGAGGACTATGGACGGGGAAGAGGTTGAGGATATAAATTCCACCGAGTCAATCAGCTTTGACGACATTTTAGGGCTTAAATTCAAGCTGATAATCAACCCCGACTACTACGAGGAAGAGGACGGTGTTTGGGTGGACAAAAGCGGCGACGAAATTTTTATGACGGACAGGGTAAACAACGCCGAGGAAATCGAGATAGTGGGAATTGTGCGCCCGTCGGACAACACCGCCGCCGCCAACGAGATTGGCTCGATAGGCTACAAGGCGGAGCTTATGACCCACCTTATCGAAAAAGTCAACGACAGCGAAATTGTCAAGCAGCAGAAAGATAACCCCGATATTGACGTGTTTACGGGAATTGAATTCCCCGACCCCGAGGAGAAAGAGGAGGAACCCCCGCTGACAATGGAGGATATTCAGGCGTACATAATGACCCTCGACCCCGAAATGCAGCAGACGGTAATGGGTCAGCTTGCGCAGGCGCAGGAAATGGGTATGTCCGAGGAGCAGATTGCGGCGGCTTTCGCGGAACAGCTTGCCGACCCTACCACCGACGCGACATATGACGGCAATTTGAGTATTCTCGGCGTTTCGGACATTACAAAGCCAAGCAGTATAAATATTTACCCCAAGGACTTTGAGTCCAAGGAGCTTATAACCGACATTATCGACGACTACAACACCCGCATGGACAACTCGGGCAGGGACGAGATGTGCATACAGTACTCCGACATTATGGGCATTATGATGAGCAGCGTTACCACCATAATCGACGCCATAAGCTACATTTTGATTGCCTTTGTGGCGATTTCACTGGTAGTATCTTCCATAATGATTGGCATAATTACCTACATTTCCGTACTGGAGCGCACAAAGGAGATAGGCATACTCCGCTCAATCGGCGCGTCGAAGAGGGATATTTCCCGGGTTTTCAACGCCGAGACCCTTATCGTGGGTTTCACGGCGGGGGCTATCGGAATACTTACCACCCTGCTGCTGACAATACCTATAAATATGATTATAACTCATCTTACGGACGTTCACGACCTTTGTCATCTTCCCCCCGTGGGCGGCGCGGTACTGGTTGTTATCAGCATGGTGCTTACCCTTATCGCGGGACTTATCCCGTCAAGGGTGGCGGCTAAGAAAGACCCCGTTACGGCTTTGCGGACGGAGTAAACAGTGTACAGTGTATAGTTGACAGTTGAAAGTTAAAAAGCGTACCTTGATTTATTTCGGGGTACGTTTTTTGATTTTTTCCAAAAATTGTCTGCTGTAACCTTTTCGCCCCCGTTTGTTACCGTTTTTAAACAGAATGTTCATAAACACCCCCTTTTTTACCGTTATTTACCAATAATTTCGGCAAACTGTAATCATTTTGTAATTGCTTTCCGTCCAAAAATATGGTATAATAATATCAGAAAGAAAAGAGAACCTGCCTTCACAAGCTACGCATACGCCTTTTCGGCAATCTTTTGCCGCCGACTGCGTTAAAAATCCTTGAAATACCCGCGTATTCCTGCGGATTTTTGCCTTGTCACCGACAAAATCTTGCCAAAAATCCGCACACATATCTTGTGAAGACAGGTTCTAAGAAAGGAGAGCCGCAGCTATGAAAAAAATTAACTCGGTTATCGGAACGTTTCTTTGCTTGTGTTTTCTGATGTCGGGCTGCACCGCGGAAGAGCCTGTAAAGGCTGTTCGGGAAACCGTGACGGAAACCGTTACCTCGGAACAGAACCTCGTCCGCAGCAAAACAGCCGTGGGCAACAGCTTTGACGAATATATCGAGAACGAACCGTTTACGTCCTACTCATACGATTTTACAGTTTACGACAGCAACTATATGATAACAGCAGCTCCCGACGAAACGGGGGAGGGTCTGAACCTTACCGTCGAGGACAACACTTTCGGCTTTTCAACGTTTCACGCCGCGCCTCCCGCCAATTACTCGGTGGCTCTGCCCTATTCGCAGGAGTACGCCAACCGCGTCTGCACGGTGATAAAAAGCTCGGACGAGAACGGCGTGTACCCCGACTTGCTGAAGATAGATTTCTACCTGTCAAATTTTGAGGACGAAACCCTGCCCTATACCGTCAGCAGGCTTTATTCGATACTTAACGGTCAGCTTGTGGAGATTGAGGTGTACGACACCGTAGGCGTTGAAAACGCCGAGACAGACGCCGATTACACAACCGCCGACGGCGCGGAGTACGTTGATTACGGCAGCGAAACAGCCGTCCTTAACGCGGAGAAAGAGGATTTGAAATTTTTCAAGGAACTGGACTATATCCCCGAAAGCTATCTGTACCAAACCGAACCGTTAAAGTTCATGCCCGAGCCAAAGGTTTCCGAGGACGGCACGGGGCGGCTCACCGCCGAGGTTATAACCTACACCCTCAACCCCGAAGATATGACAATGCGGCGGGCTTACGAGCCTGTCTCGGACGGCAATATTTACTACGGCTATATGACCCACGCCGTTGCGGGGGAAATTTACAAATATTTTATAGCAACCAGCCTGAACGTCAGCGACAACGAGAATTTCAAAGAGGTAAAACTCGAGGGCGAAGAGCAGAGCCGCTACTTCTTTAAGGTGGACGACCCGAGGTTCGGCACGGTGAAGGAACTGCGGGATTATGTCAGCGAGTATTTTTCCGAGGAGCTGACGGACTATATGTTCGCAAACGCGCCTCAGAAGTACCGCGACATCGACGGCGAGCTGTACACCGTTTTGGGCGACGGCGGCTATGACGAGACCCTGGGGAAACTTACCATAACCGATTTTGTGCGGCAGGAGAACACAATCGTCTATCACACAAAGCAGGAAAAGTTTAACGAGAACCATGAAATGTCCTATATCGACGGCGGCGATTTTGTCATTGAAATGCGCGGCGACGGGACGGTTATTGTTACGAAATACAGGTATCCTAACAATTGATAATTAATAATTTTTTGTAACCCCTACACGTTCGGGAAATTATTAATTCTGTTTGTAACTTTGGGCGGGACTGTCTGCGTTGGCGAGTTCCCGCCATACGTTTATACGGAGGAAAACTATGATAAATTTTCTCGCGAAAAAATTTATTCACGACAGCGAAAATACGTCCGACAAAAACGTGCGGCAGGCTTACTGCGTCATGGGCGGCATTTTGGGTACGGTCTGCAACCTCTTCCTTTTCGCCCTGAAACTCGTCATCGGCGCGGCTATGAAAAGCATCGCCATAACCTCCGACGCCTTCAACAACCTCTCCGACACAGGCAGCTGTATCGTGGCGATAATCGGCGCGAAAATGGCTAACCGCCTCCCCGACCGTCAGCACCCTTTCGGTCACGGGCGTATCGAGTACATTTCCTCGCTGATAGTTTCCTTTATAATCCTGCTGGTGGGTTTCGAGCTTTTCAAATCAAGCTGCGGACGTATCGCAAACCCCGAACCGCTCAACTTTAACGGCGTAATGACGGTAATTTTGGCAGCCTCGGTATTTGTTAAATTATTTATGTATTTTTGTTACAATTCTATTGCCAAAAAGATAAACTCCACCGTAATGAAAGCCTCCGCCAAAGACAGCGTAAACGACGTTATATCCACATCTGCGGTAATCGTCACCACGGTTATAGGCAACTTTCTCCCCTTTCAAATCGACGGCTTTATCGGCGTACTCATTGCGGCGTACATCATGTACAGCGGCGTAAATATGGCAAAAGAAACCATAGACCTGCTCCTCGGCGCGCCCCCCTCAAAGGAAACCATAAACGCCCTCAGCGAAATAATTCTTGCCCCCGACGAAATTGTGGGACTTCACGACCTGATGGTTCACGACTACGGTCCGGGACGGGTTTTCGCCTCGGTGCACGCCGAAGTCCCCGACGACGCGGACGCGGTACACATTCACGAAATAATCGACGCCACCGAGCGGCGTATCTTCCTTGAAACGGGCATACAAACGGTAATACATTCCGACCCCGTATCGATAAACAACGAATACGTGGACGGCATAAAAAACCAAATTATGGAATGTATTTCCAACGTAGACCCCGCCGCCACCATGCACGACTTCAGAATTACCGACGGCAAAAACCGTATCAACGTGATTTTCGACATGGCTGTAACCGTCCGCAAACCCGAGGAAAGTCAGCGTATAGTTGACAGGGTTAAGGAACTGATAGCCGAGAAAGACAGCCGTTTTTTCCCTGTTATAACCGTAGACGAGGTATTCTATGAGTGAACTGCGCAAACTGACGGTTGACGGCAAAGAGATAATCTGGCAGCTGTCCCGTAAAAAGGTAAAAAATGTAAATATGCGTGTAAAACCCGACGGCACAGTCTCCATAAGCGCGCCGAACCGCGTCCCCATAGGCTTTATCGAGGACTTTATCCGCCAAAAGTCGGACTTCATCTTCTCTGCGCTGGAAAGATTTTCCTCACTTCCCCCCGAACCCGAACTCCCAAAAATTGGGGAAACCTTTCAAAATGGCGATACTCTCCGTTATTTCGGTACAGATTATACTTTAAGTATAATAATTTCCCCCATAGAAGAGGTAAAACTAAGCGGTACGCTAATGCTGACGGCGGCAAGAACCGAGGAGCGCACGGGACTTGTGCTGAAAAAATTTTACGAGCGGGAAACCGCCAAACTCTTTTTCACCCTCAACAGGCGCACCTGCCTGATGTTCCGCGAAAAAGGCTACAGCGTCCCTTTCGCCGACCTGCAAATCCGCGGCATGAGCTCCCGCTGGGGCAGCTGCCACGTCAACCAGGGCAAAATCGTCATGAACAGCCGCCTCGCCCTGTACCCCGAGGCTTGCACCGAATACGTCTTTATCCACGAGTACGCCCACTTCGTCGTACCCAACCACAGCAAGGCGTTTTACGCCCTCGTCGGGGAGCTTATGCCCGATTACAAAACCTGCGTAAATATTCTGAAAAATCACCGTTAACCGTTGAAAAACCCGGCAAAATGTGCTATAATTTTTATGTAAATTTTTTTGAAAGGACGTTTGTTATGACCGACAGGGAATTACTGGAAACCGCCGAAAAAGCCATGGAAAACGCCTACGCCCCCTACTCGGATTTCAAGGTGGGAGCGGCTCTCCTCTGCGCCGACGGAGCGGTTTTCACGGGCTGCAACATCGAAAACGCCAGCTACGGCGCGTCCAACTGCGCGGAGCGCACCGCCGTTTTCAAAGCCGTCTCCGAGGGGAAAAGGGATTTTCTGGCAATCGCCATAGTCTCCTCGGGCGGCGAGGAAACCTTTCCCTGCGGGATTTGCAGGCAAGTTTTGGCGGAATTTGCCCCCGATATAAGGGTAGTCCTCCAAAATAAGGCAAAAAATCCCGTTTCCTACCAATTTAATGAAATAATGCCAAACATTTTCAGCTTAAAAACCTGAATTGTAACTTTTCTGTAATTGACTTTCCCGCAAAAATGTTATATAATAACTTTACAGTTATGAATTTCGTTTTCGGGAAAAGAGGTTACTATGAAAAATAAAGTTAATTTCCGGTTTTTTTCGGCAGCAATTGCCGTCGCTGTCATTTTTTCGTCTTGCCAAAAGGTGTCCGAGACAGACGGCATGGTCAGCCTCACCCATATTTTTCCTGCCGAGGAAACTTCCATCGCTTTGGCGGAAACCTCTCAAACCGTTTCTGTACCGTCATCTGCGGTTACATCTCCCCAACCCGAGAGTTCGGAAACTTCCCAAACCGTTACCGCCGAGGAAACCGCCTCCGAAACCGCAACCACAGCTGCGGAAACGGTTACCGAAACAGAAATTACAAAAATTACCATACAGTATGAAAGCCCCTCCGAACCCGTGACTATGCCGACGGTTACAACCGAGGAAACGGCGGTAAAAACGGCGGTTGCGGGGGTTACCGATATAAATCCCGACAGGGGCGGCAGTACATACCGGGCGGTGAATTTCGCCGAGCAAAAGGGCTTTTGGATTACATATCTGGAATATATGTCCATTTTGAAAAACAAGTCGGCGAGCAGCTTTAAAACCTCGGTGGAGACGTACTTTGACAACATTTCCGCCCTCGGTTTCAACACCGTGTACGTGCAGGTGCGGGCGTTCGGGGACGCTTACTACAACTCCGCGCTGTTCCCCTCGGGGGAACAGTTTGATGGCAATATCGGCACAAAAAACTCCTTCGACGCCCTGCAAATTATGATAGACTGCGCCCACGCGCGGGGACTTTCCCTACACGCTTGGGTGAACCCCATGCGGCTGATGACGGCGGCGCAAATGGAAAATATTGATAATTCTTACCAAATTAAAAAGTGGTACGCCAATAAAAACGGCACCCATATTGTGGAAACAAATGGCAGACTTTACCTGAACCCCGCCTACAGCGAGGTTACCGACCTTATCGCCGACGGCATCGCGGAAATCGTCTCAAACTACGACGTAGACGGCATTCAGATAGACGATTACTTCTACCCCACAACGGAGGCGAGCTTTGACAAGTCCGCCTACTCCTCTTCCGGGACGTCTCTTTCGCTGAGCGATTGGCGAATTTCCAACGTCAATAAAATGGTAAAAAAGCTGTACAGCGCGGTACACAACGCCAACGATACGGTAATTTTTGGGATTTCCCCCCAAGGCAGCCTTGAAAACAACTACGACGAGCTTTACGCCGACGTTAAGACCTGGTGCGCGGAAAGCGGCTACTGCGACTATATCCTGCCCCAGGTCTACTTCGGCTTTGAAAACGCCGCGCTGCCCTACAGCAGGGTGATTGACGAATGGAGCGGCATGGTCACAAACCCGCGGGTGCAGCTTGTAATCGGGCTGGCGGCGTACAAAATAGGCGCGGCGGACGGTTACGCGGGGGCAAGCGGCAAAAACGAATGGCTTAACAACACCGACATTATGGCGCGGCAAATCGCGGCGGCGCGGGGACTTCCCAACTACGGCGGGGTGGCGTTGTACCGCTATGAGTCGCTGTTTAAACCGAGCAAGGACGTTTCCGCAGCTGTCAATAAAGAGTTGGAAAATATTAGGAAATAATTTACATAATTTGTCATAATCGGTAACATTGTTAACTGTTTAAA
>JAMPDU010000042.1 GCA_023665505.1 Ruminococcus sp. | reverse complement strand
CGTGGCGTCCTCTGAGGCTCCCTGCGACGTATTCGACAGAATTGAATTCCCCACCGAGCAGTTTTTCCCACAGCCCGGCAGCGACGACGGCTGCAAATACACATGCAGCGGTTCGGGAGTGCAAACAACAGCCGCGGCTAACTCGTCGAGTGAATAGTCATAATAGTTTCCAAATGCTGCCAAGAGATTGGCGGCATTTTTTGTGCTTATGAATATTGACAAAAAAGGCGTTTAATGATATAATATTTGTAATATTTGTTAATTTGGAGAACATTATGCTTAATGATGAGATACGTCGGAAATTCAGGCAAATAAAATATATCGGAGAAAGAAATCCCAAAAGTTCCGCTGAAAAACTTTTTTCCGATATGTCGGTCATAGAGTATATGAATTATTTGCTTGCCAATCGAACAAACGATTTGTTTGATACGGGCTTTTGCTTGTGGAATATTTCGGACAGCTATGCCTTAATGCGCGACGGCGAAAAGCTGTATAAAAATCATAAAAGATTTGCCGCTTTTCTTTCCGATAAACCAAGCATATACGGATTTTGGACAGTTTCCGACACAACACAGCGGTTTACTCTTGTTTCCTCCGGTTATGAAAGCTTTTGGTATGAATTATATTATAATGTTTCGGAAAATTGTGAAGTTACAAGTGAAAATTACCGTATTTCTTATGAAATGCACCGCGCGGCATTGGCGGTGCACACGTCGCTTGAAATTCCCGAGGAGCATTTGCTTTATGCCGATAAAAAGTTTTCGGAATTTGTTGAGAATACCAAGGACGCCGACGAAAACGATTTTTATAAATTGATGTATCTGACTTCTGTCATAAAGGCTTTTAAAAGAACTGACATTGATGTTGAAAATCTTTGCAGGGATTTTTTGGAAAATCTTGTTTCCGATGATACGCCCTCGGAATTTGTATGCGGTGAATGGGAGTATCTTAATCGCAAGCGTTCGCCTAAAAACCGTGCAAATGTTTGTATAACAGCGGCGGTAAACGCGTTAATAGATGTTGGAGAAATGCGCAGAGCGGCGGAAATTTATAATGAGGCAAAAAAACGCGGTCTGCCGGTCAATACATATATTGAAAAAAGGCTTGTACATTGATTTTGCGGAGCGATTTTTTCGCTCCTCTTTTTATTCTGAAAAATTAATAGCTTAAAATACCTTGATGAATATTGACTAAACCGCCGTTTAATGATATAATAATAGTATATGTACATTTCAGGGAGTTTCAAAATTATGGGAAAATTAATTGTCATTGACGGTCTTGACGGCAGCGGAAAAACCACCCAGTTTGAGATTATACGGGAAAAACTGTCGGCGGAGTACAGTATAAACGGTGTAAAGGCTATAAGCTTTCCCGACTACGGCAATCCGTCCTCGGCTTTGGTGAAGATGTATCTGAGCGGGGAACTGTCAAAGTCCGCAGACGGGGTAAACGCCTATGCCGCCTCAAGTTTTTACGCGGTGGACAGGTACGCAAGCTACAAAATGTTTTGGGAGGAAAACTACCGAAACGGCGATTTGATACTGGCAAGCAGGTACGTGTCCTCAAACGCCATACACCAAATGGTAAAGCTGCCCGAAAGCCACTGGGACGGCTATCTTGACTGGCTTTCGGACTATGAGTACGGCAAGCTGGGTCTGCCAAAGCCCGATTTGGTGGTGTTTTTGGATATGCCCGTGGAAATCTCCCAGCGGCTTATGTCGGAGCGTTACGGCGGTGACGAGAGCAAAAAGGACATTCACGAGGGGAATGTTAAATATTTACAGGCGTGCCGCAAGTCCGCCCTGTACGCCGCCGAAAGGCTTGGCTGGAAAATATTGGAGTGCGGCAGGGACGGCAAACCCCTGTCCGTGGAGGAAATAAACGGAAAATTATTGCAATTAATAAACGAGGTGCTGTAATGCTTGAATTTAAGACCATTGAAATGTCTGACAGGCAATGGGTGACGGAGCTGTTAAAAATTTCCGATTTCAGAGGGTGCGAGTATAATTTTTCCAACAATATGGCTTGGCACAGGCTCTATGAGACGAAAATCTGTCGTTACAAGAATTTTTACATCTCCCGCTCGATGAAGTACGGTATGCGGTTCACTTTCCCCGCGGGGGAGGGGGACTATAAAGACCTGTTCGATACGCTGAAAAAAGAGGCGGCGGCAGGGGGCGTGCCCTTGACGGTAAGTTCCGTAACCAATGAAAATTTGCCGCTTTTTGAGGAACTGTACCCCGGCGAATACGGCGTAACCTGCGACGAGGCGGACTGCGACTACATTTACGAGGCTGACAAGCTGAAAACCTTGTCGGGTAAAAAGTACCACAGCAAGCGAAATCATCTTGCAAGATTTTATGAGAATAACTGGGAATACTCCGATATGACGGAAAAGGATTTCGACGAGTGCATAGAGTTCGCGGTGAAAAGCTATAACGACAACCAAGCCTACGACGACGAATCCAGCGTTGCGGAGCAGTTCGCCATAAACACCTTTATGAATTATTTTGACGGACTGGAGCTGAAAGGCGGCGTTATTCGGGTGGACGGCAAGGTCGAAGGCTTTACAATAGGCGACGGGATAAATTCCGACACCTTTGACATTCATATCGAAAAGGCGAACGCGTCAATTCAAGGGGCGTACGCGGCGATAAACAACGAGTTCGCCAAGTCCGCGGCAAAGGGCTATACCTATATAAACCGCGAGGAGGACTTAGGTCTGGAGGGACTTCGCAAGTCAAAGCGTTCCTACCACCCCGCGTTTATGCTGCAAAAGAACACGGTTACATTTAAATAAAAAGGAGATTTTATTATGATTTACACATTTCTCGCACAAGGTTTTGAGGAAACCGAGGCAATAACCCCTATCGACATTCTCCGCAGGTGCGGAAAAAAGGTTATAACGGTGGGTATCGGAGACAATATTATCACCGGTTCTCACGGAATAACCATCGTCGCCGACACCGAGGACAGGCTCATCGAGCTTAACGATGAGCTGGAAATGATAGTTCTCCCCGGAGGTATGCCCGGAACGGTGAATTTGGAGGGTTCGGAAATCGTCCAAAAGGCGATAGACTACTGTACAGCCAATAACCTTTACATCGGGGCAATCTGCGCCGCGCCGTCAATTCTCGGTCACAAGGGTCTGCTGAAAGGCAAAAAAGCCACCTGCTACACAGGCTTTGAGCAGGAGCTTGCGGGCGCGGAGGTTCTTTCCGACCCCGCCGTTATCGACGGCAAAATCATTACCGCAAGGGGAGCGGGAGCGGCGGTTGAGTTCGGACTGGCTCTCGCCGAGGTTCTTACCTCAAAGGAAAAAAGCCAAAAAATGGGAGAGGCTCTTTTATGGACAAGGAAGTAAGATACGATATTCGGGAGGAAAAAAACGCTTTAAGGGAAAAATACAAGCAGATAAGGCGGGAAATGCCCGAGGATTTGAAAAAAACCCGTGACGAGAGAATACTCCGCAAACTTGTGGCTCTGCCTGTTTACAAAAACTGCCAAACGGTGCTGACATATGTTTCCACGCCTATCGAGGCGGACACCCGTGGGCTTATCGAAAGGGCTTTTGCCGACGGGAAAAATGTCGCCGTCCCCCTGTGCGTAAAGGGCACGCGGGATATGGACTTTTATCTGATAAACTCCCTTGAGGATTTGGAGGAGGGCAGCTTTTCGGTGCTTGAACCCATTCCCGAAAAATGCGAGCTTTTGAGGAATTTCCACAGGGCTTTGTGTATCGTTCCCGCACTTGCCTATGATAGGTACGGTTACAGGCTGGGCTACGGCAAGGGGTACTACGACAGGTTTTTGTCGGCGCACGAAAACGTTTTCAAGATAGGTTTGGGGTACTGCTGCTGCACCGAAATGAAGTTAAGCCACGGCAGACACGATATTCCCGTGGACTTTCTTGTTACGGAAAAATATGTAAAAAACGTCGGCGAAAGGAGGAACAGCAATGGAGCAAAAGGAATATACGGAAGATAAGGTTACCCTAAACGACATATTGGAAAGTATGCCCGAGGAAATCGGGGAAACCGCCCAAAACGCGGAAAACGTCCCCGAGGAGGAAAATACCGAGATTGCGGAGCAGCAAGCGGCTTTGGAAAAAGTTCCCGTGGAAACGGAAGAGGGCGAGCGGCAGGCGGAGGAGAATATTCCCGGCGGAGAGGCTGAGGAAGTTCCCGAAGAGCCTGACGAGGAATATGACGAATATGAGGAAGATATTCCCAAAAACAGATATAAAGAAAAGCCCCGCCGAAAAAAGCGGGGGCACGGGCATCTTATTTTCGGCATGCTGCTTAGCGCGGTAATTATTTCCGTGTCGATTTTGGCGGCGGTGTTCATTCTAAAATGGGCGAAAGAGCTGTTTGGCATTGACAAGTCCGAACGGGAGACGGTTGTTGACATACCGTTAAATTCAAGCACGGTCGACATTGCCGAAATTCTTTATAACGAGGGAATTATCACCGACGTGAACTTGTTTAGAGCTTATTCAAAATTCAAGGGCGCGGACGGTACATATATCGCGGGAAGTCACGTTCTGTCCCCAAAAATGACCTATAACGACATTATCGAGACTTTGCAGGAGGAAATCGAAAGCAAGCGGGATACCGTGGACGTGGTTTTCCCCGAGGGTATCACACTTTACGAGGCGGCTCAAAGGCTTGAGGAAAAGAATGTCTGCAATGCGGCGGAATTTATCGAGGTGTTCAATTCCTCAAAATTCGGTTTTGACTTTGAGGAAACGGTAAAAATAAATTCATTGAAATTTTACAAAATGGAGGGTTATTTCTTTCCCGACACCTATCAGTTTTACGTCGAGGAAGACCCGATGATTGTGGCGAAAAAGATTTACAAAAACTTCGACGCGCGGATTACCCCGGACTATTACGGCAGAATGAGAGACCTCGAAATGGATTTGGAGGAAGTTCTTACGCTGGCGTCCATAGTTCAGGCTGAGGCGTCCAACACGCGGGATATGAAAAATGTGGCGTCGGTATTTTACAACAGGCTTAACAACCCCGACGAGTACCCGCTGCTCCAGTCCGACCCTACCACGAATTATGTTGAGGACGTGATTATGCCCAATATCGAGTACAAGTCCGAAAAAATATTCGAGGCTTACGACACCTACCGCGGCGCGGGACTTCCTCCCGGACCTATCTGCAACCCCGGGCTTGACGCCATAAACGCCGTGCTTTACCCTGCGGAGACGGACTATTATTACTTCTGCTCAAACCTTGAAACGGGGGAGTTTTACTACGCCGAAACCTTAGAGGAGCACGAACAGAATTTGGTCGAGGCGGGACTTGTGTAAATGGGAGAATTTGCTATGGATTTGAATAATTTGGAAGTTCTCGCTCCCGCGGGGGATTATGACTGTTTCCTCGCCGCCCTTGATTACGGCGCGGACGCGGTCTATCTCGGCGGACAAAGTTTCGGCATGCGGGCGGGAGCGGAAAATTTTACCTATGAGTCTCTGAAATCGGCTGTTGAACTTGCCCACCAAAAGGGAGTAAAGGTCTACCTGACCTGCAACACCCTGCCCCGAAACAGCGAAATCCCCCGATTTGAGCGGTTCATGAAAGAGGCTGCGGACAGCAAGGTGGACGCGGCGATTGTCGCCGATTTGGGACTGCTTTCCCTTGTGAAAAAGTTTGCCCCCGACATGGAGGTGCATATGTCCACCCAAACGGGGATTGTCAACTACGTAACCGCCAACGAGCTTTACAATATGGGCGTAAAGCGGATTGTTGCGGCGAGGGAGCTTTCTCTGGAAGAGATTGCCGAAATAAGGGCGAAAACCCCCGCAGACCTTGACATCGAGGCTTTTGTGCACGGGGCGATGTGCGTTTCCTTTTCGGGGAGATGCCTGCTTTCCCAGTACCTTGTGAACCGCGACGCCAACAGGGGAGAGTGCGCCCAGCCCTGCCGCTGGAGCTACAGCTTGATGGAAGAGACACGTCCCGGGGAGTTCTACCCGATTTTCGAGGACGGGCAGGGCACGTACATTTTAAACGCCAAGGACTTGTGTATGATAGACCATTTGGATAAAATTGCCAAAGCGGGAGTGACAAGCCTTAAAATCGAGGGCAGGGCGAAGTCCTCATACTACGTTTCGATTGTGACAAACGCCTACAGAATGGCGGTTGACGTTCTTAAAAAAGACCCGGAAAATTACGTCCTCCCCGATTGGGTGCGGGAGGAGGTTTTCAAGGTGAGCCACAGAAAATACTGCACGGGGTTCTTTTTCGGACACCCCAAGGACTGTCAGTACTATGAAAACAGCGGCTATATCCGCGAGTACGACGTTGCCGCGGTGGTTGATGAGTGTAAAGGCGGTATGCTTTATGCTACTCAAAGGAACAAGTTCAACGTTGGGGACGAGGTGGAGATAATCTCGCCGGGGAAACGGTTTGACGTGTGTAAAGTAACAAAACTTTACAATGAAAACGGTGAGGAAATCGACAGCGCCAACCACGCAATGATGAAGATTGCTATGCCCTGCGAAAAGTCGTACCCAAAAAATTCCATAATAAGGATAAAAAAGTAACATATTTGTCCCCCTAAAGAAATATTATTTTTATGAAAGGGGGAGTTGACGTGCCCGAAAACACTGAAAATACCGAGGTTAAGGCGGACGAGCCGATACCCGTGGTTAGGAAAAAAACGACATTTTTGGATATTATTGCCGTACAAGCCATAATGTGCCTTGTGGCAGCAATAGCCTTTGTGACATTAAATATTTTTCGGTCTGACCTTGCGGCGGATATTTTTGAGATATACCTTGAAAAAAATACAGATACGGGAAATATTTCCCGTATTGTGGAAATTATTGCCGACTTTTTACAGTCAACGCCGCTTAGCTGATGTTTGAGCTTAATTTCAGCAAAATTTCCGTGGCGTTTGATTTCAGCTTTTTTGCGGCGGTGGCTTTGCTGACGCTTTTAAGCGGGAACTTCGCTCTGCTGGGGCTTGCGGCTTGCCTTTGGCACGAACTGGGACACCTTTTCTTTATGAAAATCTGCGGCGTACCCGTGAAAAGAATGGTTTTCTACGGGGCGGGAATTAAGATTGTGCCTGACAAGCTCATAGACTTTACAGGTTTTCGGACGAGTTTTCTCATACTTATAGGCGGGAGCGGCGCAAACCTTGCTCTTGCGGCGGTTCTGTATAACGCTGAAATCCCCGCCGTAAGGCTGTTTGCGGCGATAAACGGGCTTATAGGGGCGTTCAACCTGCTGCCATTGCAGTACCTTGATGGCGGAAAGCTGATTTTGCTGCTCATAAGGCGGCTTTGCAGCTATTCGGCGGCTTGCCTGCTGGAGCGGTTTTTCAAGTGGTGCGGCGCGTTTCTGATATTGACGGTGCTGATAGTTTTCGCGGTTTTGGGCAAGGGCAACATTACGCTGTATGTCACGCTTTGCTATTTATTGGTAACGTCAATCTGTGCGGAATAATGTTAAGGAAGTGTAAATTTTATGTTAAAAGAACAGATAGAACGTCTTTTGCCCCGTGTGAAATCGCCGTCCCGATACATTGGCGGAGAATTCAACAGCGTGGTAAAGGACAAAAGCAAGGTTGACGTGCGGTTCGCGTTTTGTTTCCCCGACTCTTACGACGTGGGAATGTCCCATTTGGGAATGAAGATACTCTACTCACTGAAAAACAAGCGGGAAAACTTTTGGTGTGAGCGAGCCTTTGCCCCTTGGGTGGACTTCGAGGAGCTTATGCGGGAGAACGGCATACCCCTGTACGGACTTGAAAGCCTCGACCCTGTAAAGGAATTTGACTTTATAGGCTTTACAATTCAGTACGAGCTTTGCTACACCAATATTTTAAATATGCTGGACCTTGCGGGGCTGCCTGTAAAGGTGAAAGACCGTACAGATGATATGCCCATAGTCGTGGCGGGCGGACCTTGCGTCTGCAACCCCGAGCCGCTGGCGGACTTTATTGACCTGTTCATAATCGGCGAGGGGGAGGAAGTCAACCTCGAGCTTATGGACTTGTACGCCGAAATGAAGAGAAAAGGCTGTACCAAAAGGGAATTTTTGGAATCCGCCGCCGAAATCGAGGGAATTTACGTACCCGCGTTTTACGACGTGTCATATAATGAGGACGGCACTGTTCGGGAGATAATCCCCAATAATTCCCACGCGCCGAAAACCGTGAAAAAACGCATTATAAAGGACATGGACGGGGTTTTCTACCCCGAGGAATTTGTGGTACCCTACTGCGAAATCGTCCACGACAGGGCGGTGGTGGAGGTGCTGCGAGGCTGCATAAGAGGCTGCCGCTTTTGCCAAGCGGGCTTTATTTACCGCCCGTTCAGGGAGAAAAGCACCGATACCATATGTAAGCAAACCAAGTCCCTTTGCGAAAGCACGGGCTATGAGGAGGTTTCCCTGTCCTCGCTGAGCACAAGCGACCTGTCTGAAATCGACGAGACGCTGGAAAAGCTCTCTGAGTACACAAACGACAGCCACATCAACCTTTCTCTGCCCTCGATGCGTATCGACCGTTTCAGCGAGGACATTGCCAAACAGCTCCAAAAGGTGCGGAAAAGCGGTCTGACCTTTGCCCCCGAGGCGGGAACACAGCGACTGCGGGACGTCATCAACAAAAACATCACCGAAGAGGAGATAACGAGGGCGTGCAAAATTGCGTTCGAGGGGGGGTACACGGCGGTTAAGCTGTACTTTATGCTGGGTCTGCCCACCGAGACGGAGGACGATATTAGGGGCATTGCCGAGCTTGCGGAAAAAATTGCCGATTTGTACTACCAAAACCCTAACCGTCAGCGGGGAAAGCACGTGCAAATCTCAATAAGCTGCGCAACCTTTGTGCCGAAACCCTTTACGCCCTTTGAATTCGAGGCGCAGGCGACAATCGACGAAATAAAGCGCAAGCAAAAGGTTTTGTTGGACAGCATACGCTCCCGCAAGCGAATAAGCGTAAGCTGGCACAACTATCGGGTCAGCATACTTGAGGCGGTGCTGGCAAAGGGGGACAGACGGCTCTGCGACGCGGTTTACGAGGCATGGCGGGGGGGCTGCAAATTCGACGGATGGGACGAACTTTACAAGTACGACGTTTGGACGGAGGTTTTCGACCGTCTCGGCGTTGATGTGGACTTTTACGCCCACCGCCCGCGCCCCTATGACGAGGTAATGCCTTGGCAGCATTTGGACTATTTTGTTTCCCAGGAATTTTTGGTACGTGAGAACGAAAAGGCTCACAATGCCGAAACCACGCCGAACTGCCGGGAAAAATGCTCGGGGTGCGGCTTATCAAAGGCTATGGGAGGTCCTTGTTTTGGAAAAAATTGAGATAAGAGCCTGCTTTGAAAAAAGCGGACGAGCCGTTTTTATTTCCCACCTTGACCTTTTGCGGACTATGCAGCGGGCGGTTAAGCGTTCGGGACTTCCCGTGTGGTATACGCAGGGGTTTAATCCCAGAATTTACCTTAATTTCCCTCTTGCCCTGTCCTTGGGAGTTGTTGGCAAAAGGGAATTTATGGATTTTGCCGTTGTTGAAGAGATAGACTTTGAAAAGGCGAGGGAAGTCCTTGATAAGGCAATGCCGGAGGGGCTTAGTATATTGAGCGTGGGCAAGCCCGTCCACGCAAACAAGGAGATAGCTTTCGCGGAGTACACCGTTAAATTCACGGGCGGGGCAACGGGAGAGGAAATGTCCGCCGCACTTGAAAAAATGATGTCTATGGAAAACATTGAGGTGGAAAAACATTCCAAAAGCAAGGGCACGGTAAAAATTGACATTAAACCTCACATAAAAATTACGGGTACTGAAGTTTCCGAAAACGCCCTCGCGGTAAATGTCAGACTTCCCGCGGGGCTGTCGCTGAATATCAATTCAAACGTTTTCGTTGACGCGTACTCATCTTTAAGCGGAATTGCCTTTGAAAATATTTATGCAGAACGCACAAATATTTTGCTCGAAAACGGTGAAAATTTTGTGTAATTGACATTTCATGATTTTTTACAAAAAAATACTTGCAATTTGTACAAAAATGTGCTAAAATAATATAGCATTTAAAAATCCGCCCGGGTTTTGCCAAATTTGGGAAAGCTCTCGGACGAGATTAATGCCTGCCGTAACGGCTGCATTAAAAGGACAGTCCGCTGCCTTATGCCGCTTTTGGGAGGAATTCCCATGTTAATGTTATCGTACGCGGCTCTCTTGCGAAAGGTAAGAATGTCTTGAAATTTAGGAGGAAATTACAATGGACGCACTTAAACTCATCAGCGACAGCAGCCTTAAAAAGGACGCTCCTGCTGTCAATATCGGCGACACCGTTAAGGTGCACGTTAAGATCAAGGAAGGCGAAAAGTACAGAATTCAGGTGTTCGAGGGTACCGTTATCGCAAAGAAACACGGCGGTATCAACGAGACTTTCACCGTAAGACGCGTCGCTCACGGCTGCGGAATAGAAAGGGTTTTCCCCGTTCATTCGCCCGTGGTTGACAAGGTAGAGGTTGTAAGAAACGGTAAGGTTCGCCGCAGCAAGCTTTATTACCTCAGAGACAGAGTGGGTAAGGCTGCAAAGGTTAAAGAACAGATTCGCTGATTGCGGTTACGGAAAAGGGACGCAGTGTCCCTTTTTTGCTATAAAAAAATTTGGGCGGATTTTGGGGGAATTTCCCGCGGAACGTCCGAATAATAAAGTTTGGGAGGAAGTATTGTTATGGCGGGTTACGAGCTGAACTATGAGGCATTGGACGACGACAAGAAGAAAGAAGTCACCGCGGCGGAGGAGTACCTTGATTGGGTGGAAACCATCATTTTTTCATTCTTTGCGGTAATACTTTTCTTTACCATTATTCTCCGTATAGCCAATGTTGAGGGCGAATCTATGCTGCCTACGCTTGTTGAGGGCGACAGGCTGATTGTTTCGCATATAATGTATACTCCCGAGGCGGGGGACATTGTTATCGTCAACAGCGAAAACGGCAACGTTTACGGCGAAAACAACCAAGTCACGGCTGTGGACGGTCTGGGCAAGGTTATCGTCAAAAGAGTTATCGCCGTGGGCGGTCAGACGGTGGACATCAATTTCAATACCGGCGAGGTAAAGGTTGACGGTACGGTTCTTGACGAGCCGTATATAAACGACCTCACCCAAATGGACGAGGGCGGACATCAGTACCCGGTTACCGTTCCGGACGGATATGTTTTCGTAATGGGCGACAACCGCATGAATTCCACCGACAGCAGGAGCAACCTTGTGGGCTTTGTGGACGAGGAGGACATTCTTGGCAAAGTGGTGCTGAGGGTATTCCCCTTTGATTCTATAGGCGTACCCGCTTAATGGAGGAAAATATGACTGAAATACCGTCAATACAATGGTTTCCGGGGCATATGACAAAGACGAAACGAATGATAAAAGCGTCGCTGCCCCTCGTGGACGCCGTTGTGGAAATCATTGACGCGCGGATACCCGAATCCAGCAAAAACCCCGATTTGCAGACCCTTATCGAGGGCAAGCCGAGGATCGTCATTCTCAACAAGTGCGATACCGCCGACGAGAGGGCTACCTCAAAGTGGCTGAACCTGTACCAAAAGCAGGGGATTACGGCGATTGCCGCGGACTGCCGCAGCGGTAAGGGTTTGAACAAGTTTGCCCCCGCGGTGAGGAACGTCCTTGCCGACCTTATTGCAAAATATGAGGCTAAGGGCATGAGAGGGCGTGTTCTGCACCTTATGGTGGTGGGTATTCCAAATGTTGGGAAATCCTCTTTTATAAACCGCCTTGCGGGACAGAAAAAAGCCAAGGTTGAGGACAGACCCGGCGTTACCCGCACAAAGCAGTGGGTAAAACTTTCCGAGGATATTGAGCTTTTGGATATGCCCGGGGTTTTGTGGCCTAAGTTTGAGGATATGTCCGTGGGCGAAAGGCTTGCCTTTACGGGTGCTGTCAAGGACGACGTTGTGGACACCGAGGCGCTTGCCTGCCGTCTGCTCGAATGTCTGAAAAGTACCTACGGCGAGGAACTTACCGCCCGGTACAAAATAGAAATCGCGGAAGAGGACGGCGGCTATGAACTGCTGCAAAAGGTGGGCAAGGCGCGGGGTATGCTTGTTTCGGGGGGAGAAATCAACA
The DNA here is from genome assembly GCA_023665505.1 of Ruminococcus sp. Lineage (GTDB taxonomy): Bacteria > Bacillota > Clostridia > Oscillospirales > Ruminococcaceae > RGIG8773. The sequence continues at coordinate 11,996 of JAMPDU010000042.1, read as the reverse complement.
CGGAACGGGCGGCGATAACCGTCCTTGACGAATACAGGAGCGGCAAGCTGGGGCGTATTACGCTGGAGCTCCCGCCGAAAGAATGACCCGAGGGAGAAAAACTATGACTTTGTTTGAATACGACAGCGCGGTTCGGAACGGTTTCCCGACCGTCTGCGGAATAGACGAGGCGGGGAGAGGTCCTCTTGCGGGGGACGTTTACGCCGCCGCGGTTATCTTTGACGAGGGCGTTTTTATCGAGGGTCTCAACGACAGCAAAAAACTTACCGAAAAAAAGCGGGAACAGCTTTTTGACGAGATAACCGCCAAAGCGCGGGCGTACTGCGTTGCGGCGGCGACGGTGGAGGAAATCGAGCGGCTTAACATTTTGCAGGCGACATTTCTCGCCATGGAAAGGGCTTACGAGGGGCTGGGAATTTCCGCCGACGTTGCTCTTATAGACGGCAACCGCTTTCCCGCCTTAAACTGCGAAATGAGAACGGTTGTAAAGGGCGACGGCTTGTCAGCAAGCATAGCGGCTGCGTCAATATTGGCAAAGGTCAGCCGTGACCGCTATATGACGGCTCTTGCGGAAAAGTACCCGCAATACCGCTTTGACAAGCACAAGGGCTACGGCACAAAGCTCCACAACGAGCTGATACTGGAGCACGGTCCGTGCCCCGTTCACAGAATGTCCTTTTTAAAGAAGTTGTTAAAAAATGGATAAAAAAGAACTTGGCTATTTCGGCGAAAACGCTGCCGTTTGGTATCTTGAAAAAAACGGATACCGAATTTTGAGGAGGAACTTCACCGTCAGGGGCGGCGAGATTGACATTATCGCCGAAAAGGACGGTATAATCGCCTTTGTGGAGGTCAAAACAAGAGCTCCCGAGCCGCTTGTGAACGGCTTTGAGGCTGTTACCAAATCAAAGCAAAGGCTGATAATAAAAGCCTCCGAGGAGTACTCCTACCGCTTTCCCCACGACTTGCAGCCGCGGTTCGACGTGGCTTGGGTAACGGTAACCGGGAGAAAGGTAGTGGACTTTCGGTACATCGAAAACGCGTTTGACGCAAGCAGATAGATTTTTTTGTAAAGGAATGTTTACCTATGTATTATAAGAGCACCAGAAACAGCGGCGTGAAAATCACCTCCGCCGAGGCTATCGTTCAAGGCATTTCCGAGGACGGCGGACTTTTCGTCCCCTCCGAGATACCCGCCGTAACTATGGACGAGATAGTCAAGCTGGGGGATATGAGCTATGCCGAAAGGGCGGCGTATGTTTTCGCAAAGTACCTCACCGACTTCACCGAGGCGGAAATCAGGTACTGCACCGAAAACGCCTACAACGACAAAAAGTTCGCCACGGAAAATATCGCCGAAATGTCCCACCTTTTCGACGGCACTTATATTCTTGAACTGTGGCACGGTCCCACCTGCGCTTTCAAGGATATGGCTCTGCAAATTTTGCCGTACCTGCTGACAACTTCCGCCAAAAAAATTAATATCGACAAGAAGATAGTTATTTTGGTGGCGACCTCGGGAGACACGGGAAAAGCCGCTTTGGAGGGTTTTGCGGACGTTCCCGGAACGCAGATTATGGTGTTCTACCCCGAGGACGGAGTAAGCCCCATGCAGAAAAGACAGATGACGACCCAAAGCGGCGCAAACGTCGGCGTGTGCGCGGTTGAGGGCAACTTCGACGACTGTCAGAACGGCGTTAAGGCAATTTTTACCAACGAGGAAATTAAGTCCGTGCTTGACAAAAATAAAATGATGTTCTCCAGCGCGAATTCCATAAACTGGGGACGTCTCGCTCCGCAGATAATTTACTACATTTCCGCCTACGCTACCCTTGTTAAGGACGAGGAAATCAAGGCGGGGGACAAGATAAATATCGTCGTTCCCACGGGAAATTTTGGAAATATCCTTGCGGCGTACTACGCCAAGCATATGGGCGTGCCGGTAAACAAGCTTATCTGCGCCTCCAACACGAATAAGGTTCTTACGGACTTTATCACAACCGGCGTGTACGACAGAAACCGCCAATTTTACACGACAATTTCGCCCTCTATGGATATACTTATTTCCAGCAATTTGGAGCGCCTGCTGTACATTATGTGCGGCGAAAACGACGCCCAAATCAGGGAATGGTTCGGTTCACTCGCCAAAGAGGGAAGATACGAGGTAACTCCCGAAATCAAGGCTAAACTTGCGGAGGAATTCGCGGCGGGGTACTGCGACGACAGCGAGACGAAAGCAACCATTAAGAAAATTTACGACAAGTATTCCTACACGCTGGACACCCACTCCGCCGTTGCGGTAAAGGTTTACGAGGACTACCGCCAAAGCACGGGTGACGCCACGAAAACCGTTATCGCCTCCACGGCGAGTCCCTACAAGTTCAGCGCAAGCGTGTTGGAGGCAATCGAGGGCAAACCGTCGGAGCTTGACGAATTCGATATGGTAGACAGACTGAAAGAGCTTTCGGGGTACGAAATACCCTCGTCCCTCGCCGAGCTGAAAACCAAAGAAAAGCGTTTCAAGGACGTTATCACCAAGGAAAAGCAAAAGGACTACGTTCTTAACCGGCTTTCCCTGTAAGCGGTGGCGCAATGGCTTTGTACGCAATCGCGGATCTGCACCTTTCGATGTCGGTCGACAAGCCAATGAATATTTTCGGCGGCTGGGACAACCACGTTGAAAGGCTCACCGAAAACTGGAACAGGCTTGTGTCCGAGGAGGACGTTGTGGTTATTCCGGGGGATATTTCCTGGGGTATCGACCTTGACGAGGCGAAAGCCGATTTCGAGTACATCAACGGACTGAAAGGCAGCAAGATAATTTCAAAAGGCAACCACGATTACTGGTGGTCTACAATGTCAAAGCTGAACGCCTTTTTGGCGGAAAACCGCTTTGACACGATAAAGTTCCTGCACAACAACCATTACGCCTACGGCGGATACGGCATATGCGGGACAAGAGGCTGGATTAACGAAACGGAAGTCCCCGCCGATGCGAAAATTCTCGCGAGAGAGGCGCAGCGGCTGGAAACCTCAATAAAGTCAGCCTTGGCGGAAAACCTTGAACCGATAGTTTTTCTGCACTATCCGCCGCTTTACGGCAGCGAGTGCAACTATGACATACTTGAAGTTATGTACAAGTACAATGTCAGGGAATGTTATTACGGGCATCTCCACGGAAAATCCCACAAATATGCGGTAAACGGGGAGAGAGACGGAATAAAATTCCAATTAATAGCCGGGGATTTTGTACAATTTTGCCCGATTTTGGTAAAATAATTTGTTTAAAATTCCAAAAAAATTATTTTTCTATAGTAATATTTTTCATAATGTGCTATAATTAAAAATATGTTTGTTATAAAAATGGAGGACGTTTGCAATGAGTTTAGTTTCAACAAATAAAATCGACGCCACAAAGTATGAGCTGGAAATCAAGGTTGACGCGGAGGGCTTTGAAAAAGCCGTCCAGACCGCTTACATGAAAGCGAGAAAAAGAATAAGCGTCAACGGTTTCAGAAAGGGAAAAGCTCCCAGAAAAATGATCGAGCAGATTTACGGCGAAAACGTTTTTTACGAGGACGCGGTAAACTCGCTGGTTAACACCGACGTTGCCCCCGCTCTCGAGGAAACGGACTACGAGCTTGTGGCGTCGCCCGAAATCAGCGTTACTTCGATCAACAAGGCTGACGGCGTAAACTTTAAGGTGACGATTACGGTTAAGCCCGAGGTGGAAATTTCCGACTATAAAGGAATAGAAGTGGAAAAAGTTGTCAATGCTGTAACCGACGAGGATATTGACAAGCAAATTCAGGCTCTCAGAGAAAGAAACGGCAGACTTGTTACCGTCGACGACAGAGCCGCCGAAAACGGCGACATCGCGGTAATCGACTTCGAGGGCTTTAAGGACGGCGTTCCTTTCGACGGCGGCAAGGACGAGAACTATGAGCTTGCTCTCGGTTCAAATACCTTTATCCCCGGCTTTGAGGAGCAAATCGTGGGCAGAAAAACAGGTGAGGAATTCACTATCAACGTGACGTTCCCCGAAAAATACCAAATGGAGGAAATCGCCGGTCAGCTCTGCGAGTTCAAGATAAGGCTCAACGAAATAAAGAGCAAGGAGCTGCCCGACCTTGACGACGAGTTCGTTAAGGACGCAACCGAGTTCGACACCCTCGACGAGCTTAAGGACGATATGAGAAAGAAACTCGAGGAGGCTGCCGCAGCCAACGCCGATATTGACACGGAAAACAGAATTTACGAAACCCTTATCGACAAGATGACCGCGGATATTCCCGAGGTAATGTATGAAAACAAGATAGACGAAATGGTAAAGGACTTTGAAGTGCGCCTCAGCCAAAACGGTCTTACAATGGAAACATATCTTATGTACACAAATATTGATATGCCTTCTTTCAGAAAGACCTTTGAAGAGCAGGCTCAGAAACAGGTTAAGGTAAGACTTGCCCTTGAAAAGATTGCCGAGCTTGAAAACGTCGAAATCACCGACGAACAGGTTGACGAAGAGATCAACAGGATCGCCGAGCAGTACAGCCTTACTCCGGCAAAGGTTCGCTCCATCATCAGCGACAAGTCCGTTAAGCAGGATTTGGCGGTTGCCGAGGCAAGCAAGATTGTCAAGGATTCGGCTAAAATCAACGGCTAATAGCATTAACTCAAACCGTCTTTCCGCAGAATGACGGTTTGTTGCACATAGCGTTCTGCGGGAAAGTGAGGATTTTATGAGTTTAGTTCCTTATGTGGTAAGACAAACGGGCAGGGGAGAACGTTCTCAGGATATTTTTTCCATGCTTTTGGAGGACAGGATAATCATGCTTTCGGAGGAAGTCAACGATACCTCCGCAAGCCTTGTGGTGGCGCAGCTTTTGTACCTTGAAAGCCAAGACCCCGAAAAGGATATAAGCCTTTATATCAACAGCCCGGGCGGTTCGGTTACGGCGGGAATGGCGATTTATGACACCATGCGGTATATCAAGTGCGACGTCTCCACTATCTGCATAGGTCTTGCCGCCTCGATGGGCGCGTTCCTGCTTTCCTCGGGAACTAAGGGCAAAAGGCTTGCTCTCCCCAATTCCGAGATTATGATACACCAGCCTCTTATTTCGGGGGGACTTTCGGGTCAGTGCACCGATATAAAAATCCGCGCCGAGCACCTTGTGGGAACAAGGGAGAAGTTAAATAAAATTCTCGCGGAAAATACCGGAAAGCCTATCGAAACAATAGCCGTGGACACCGAGCGCGACAACTTTATGAGCGCGGAAGAGGCGGCGGAGTACGGCTTGGTGGACAAGGTAATTTACAGCAGATAACGGCAAGCGGTACTAAGCGCTGCCGCACATGGAAATAATTTAACCTTTTGGAGTTTGATACAATGGCAAATGATAACGGCAAGAATAACAACAGCGACAATAAACTGAAAAGATGCGGTTTCTGCGGCAGATCGGAGGGGCAGGTAAGAAGTCTGTTTACTTCGGCAAACTGCAATATCTGCGACGAGTGTGTTATGCTTTGCTATGAAATGATACCCGGGAACGAGCCGCAGATTCCCGAATACGAAACAAACATAAAAACCTCGTCTCACCAGATAAAGCTGAAAAAACCCATGGAGATAAAGCAGGTTCTGGACGAGTACGTCGTTGGGCAGGACGACGCTAAGATAGCTCTTTCGGTGGCGGTGTACAACCACTATAAGCGAATTCTCGCTCCCGAGGACGGCAACAGCGCGGAACTTCAGAAAAGCAACATCATTTTGGTTGGACCGACGGGCGTGGGCAAAACCATTCTCGCGCAGACTTTGGCGAAAACTCTTGACGTCCCCTTTGCCATTGCGGACGCCACAACCCTTACCGAGGCGGGCTACGTGGGCGACGACGTCGAAAACGTTTTGGTACGGCTTTTGCAGGCGGCGGAGTACGACGTTGCCGAGGCGCAGCGGGGTATCATCTATATAGATGAAATTGACAAAATTGCCCGTAAATCGGAAAATACTTCCATTACAAGAGACGTAAGCGGCGAGGGCGTACAGCAGGCTCTCCTTAAAATTGTGGAGGGCACAGTGGCGAACGTCCCCCCGCAGGGAGGCAGAAAACACCCAAATCAGGAAATTATCCGCATGGATACCAAAAATATCCTTTTCATATGCGGAGGAGCTTTCGACGGAATGGAAAGAATTATCCGCCAAAGAACGGAGGCGTCAACCCTCGGTTTCGGCGCGGAAATAAAAACAAAAGCGGAAAAGTCAAAGGGTATTTACAGAGAGATTATACATCAGGATTTCGTCAAGTACGGCATGGTTCCCGAATTTGTGGGCAGAATGCCGATAATCGCCGTTTTGGACGAGCTTGACGAGGAGTCGCTGATAAAAATCCTTACAGAACCGAAAAACTCTTTGGTGAAACAGTATAAAAGATTGTTTCAGCTTGACGGCATCAGTCTTGAGTTTGAGCAGGACGCTTTGACGGCGATTGCCAAAAAGGCGATTGACCAGGGCACGGGCGCGAGAGGTCTGCGGTCGATTGTGGAAAAAATTCTGCAAAAGCCCATGTTTGAACTGCCTTCAACAAGCGGCGTAAGCGGTCTAACCGTAAACGAGGACTGCGTAAACGGAACTTCAGAGCCGGCGGTAATTCAGGCGCAGGCTGAAAAAAAGCGGTTCAAATGGTGAAAAGCTGAATATTTTTATATGTAACTGTTTCCGAAAATTTAAAAGCTATACGGAAAAAAGTTCTGTAACAGTGTCTGTACCATTATTTAATGGAAAAATTTACCCTTATTGGCATATTTTGCCGATAAGGGTAAAATGTTCTAAGTTTATGCGGGAAAGTTTTTGTTAAAGCGCACTTTTTAACAGGATATTATCATTAAATTGTTACTTGCAAAATTGTCGGTTTTGTTATATAATGAATATAAGCAATATTATTTGTCGATTATTCGACGCAGGAGGTTACTATGAGGACGAAACTTAAAGAAATGACGATGCCCGCGCTGGCTATGCGGGGTCTGGTTGTTTTTCCGAATGTAGTTATGCACTTCGACGTTTCGCGGGAAAAGTCCGAAATGGCGCTTAAATCCGCGCTGAGCGATAATAAGCTTATCTTCCTTACCGCCCAGAGGGACGACGCCGTTGACGACCCTTCTATTCAAGATTTATACCAGGTAGGCGTTGTCGCCGAGATCAGGCAGACGCTGAAAGGCGCTGACAATATTATCCGTGTTCTCGTTGAGGGAAAATACCGCGCAAAACTTTTGGACGTCGTTCAGAAAGACCCTTACCTTGTGGCAAATGTTAAGGAATTCCCCGAGATAAAAAACATACATACCGAGGACGTAGAAATCGAGGCTGTCATCAGGGCGATAAAGCAGTCGTTTTATCAGTACTGCATTGTCATGCCCCGCATGCCCAAAGAGCTTGTGGAAAGCGTTATGCGGGAGGACGACCCGTTCCGCCTTTTCGACGTGCTTGCCTCAAATATTCCTCTTGTGGTGGAGGACAAGGAAATGCTCCTTGAGGAGAGCCACATTATTTCCCGTCTCGGTATGTTGTTGGCAATGATTTCCAGAGAAGTGGAAGTCCTTGACATCGAACGCAGTATTCAAGAGCGCGTTCGGGAACAGCTTGACAGTACCCAAAGGGAGTACTATCTGCGGGAGCAGATGAAAGCCATCGCCAGCCAATTGGGCGAGGACGAGGATTTCCCCGAGGAGATAGACGAGTACAGCGAAAAAATCCTCGAGATGAATTTCGCTGAGGAAACCCGCAAAAAGCTCCTTACCGAGGCTGACAGGCTTACAAAACTGCCGCCCTCGTCTCAGGAGGCGTTTGTTATCAGAAACTACCTCGATAACGTACTGGAGCTGCCTTGGAATAAGTCCACAAAGGATAATACCGATATAAACGCGGTGAAAAAGGTTCTCGACGACGACCATTACGGTCTCGATAAGGTCAAGGAAAGAATTTTGGAGAACATCTCCGTGCGGGAGCTTAACCCCGACATCAAGGGGCAGATAATCTGTCTTGTGGGACCTCCCGGTATCGGCAAAACTTCCATAGGCAAGTCAATTGCGCGGGCTATGGGGAAAAAATATCAGAGAATTTCCCTCGGCGGCGTTCGGGACGAATCCGACATAAGAGGTCATAGAAAGACGTACATAGGAGCAATGCCGGGCAGGATAATCAACGCCATGAAACTTGCGGGGAGCAAAAATCCCCTCATTCTCCTTGACGAGATAGACAAAATGACCCACGATATGCGGGGAGACCCCTCCTCGGCTCTTTTGGAAGTTCTTGACAGCGAGCAGAACAACGCTTTCAGAGACCACTACATTGAAGTGCCTTTCGATTTGAGCAAGGTTCTGTTTGTGACAACCGCAAACACAACCCAGTCCATAGACCCGCCGCTCCTTGACCGTATGGACGTTATCGAGCTTACCAGCTACACCCGTGAGGAGAAGTTCAATATCGCCAAAAGACACCTTGTGCCGAAACAGCTTAAGGAAAACGGCTTAAAGGCGGCAATGCTGAAATTCACCGACGGCGCGCTTTACGTGATTATCGACAACTACACCCGCGAGGCGGGAGTGCGTACCCTTGAAAGGCGCATTGCCGAGCTTTGCCGAAAAGCCGCAAAGGCGATAGTCAGCGGGGAAAAGAAGTCCCTGCGTATCAGCGAAAAGAATATCGAGCAGTATCTGGGCGTTAAAAAATACCTTGACGACGACCTTGAAAAGAAAAACGAGATAGGCATTGTCAACGGTTTGGCGTGGACTTCCGTGGGCGGCGTGATTATGCCCCTTGAGGCGACGGTTTTCGACGGCAAGGGCGCAATCGAGACAACGGGTTCGTTGGGCGACGTTATGAAAGAAAGCGCGAAAATAGCGGTAAGCTACGTTCGCAGTGTTGCGGACAAATACGGCATTTCGGGCGAGTTTTACAAGGAAAAGGACATTCACATTCACGCACCCGAGGGCGCAACCCCCAAGGACGGACCTTCCGCGGGCGTGACTATGACCACCGCTCTTGTGTCCGCGCTGGCAAATATTCCCGTTCGGCACGACGTGGCTATGACGGGGGAAATCACCCTCCACGGCAAAGTCCTGCCCATAGGCGGACTTCGGGAAAAGACAATGGCGGCGTACAAGGCGGGTATGAAAACGGTAATAATTCCCGCCGCCAACAAGGGCGACCTTGAGGAAGTCGACAACGTTGTCAAGGACAACATTCGGTTCATTTACGCCGAAAAGCTGTCCGACGTTCTGGACGTCGCCCTCGAAAAGAAAGAGCCCCACTACATCAAGCCGAAAAACCCCGAAAAGCCGGCAAAACAGCCTCGGGCGTCCAAAGCGAAAAGGGGCAAGAGCAGTACGGTAACACTTTAAGGGAGGAACTATGAATTTTAACAAGGCGGAATTTTACGCGTCATACGGGCAGTACAAGCAGATACCCCCCTGCGAAAAAACGGAAATAGCCTTTTCGGGACGTTCCAACGTGGGGAAGTCCTCGCTGATAAATAAAATTTTCAACAGGAAAAATTTAGCGAGGGTTTCCTCCGTCCCGGGGAAAACCGCAACCATAAACTTTTACAGCGTCGACGAGTGCTTTATGGCGGACTTGCCCGGGTACGGCTACGCCAAAGTCTCAAAGGGGGAAAAAATGCGCTGGTCTGAGCTTATCGAGGGGTATCTCACCTCCGACAGGGACATCGCCCTCGTGGTACAGCTTATAGATATGCGGCATCCGCCCTCCGCCGACGACTTGCATATGATAAATTTTCTCATTGACTGCGAACAGCCGTTTATCATCGTTTTCACCAAAGCCGACAAGCTTTCCAAGCGGCAGAGGGAGGAGCGAATGGCGGGTTTTGCAGAGGAAATCCCGTATTTCGACCAAATAAATTTTGCGGAATTTTCCGCCGTAACGGGGGAGGGCGTTGACAAGGTGCGCTCTTTGATAGAGGAATCGGTTCTGCCCGAAAATGAATGAGAGAATTTTTCAATATGCACGATTTGCACAATAAATATGTTTCGGTATGATTAAAATAGGTATGTTTTGCAGGAAGATAAAAATTTTCCTGCAAATTTTTTCGCAAATATTGACAAGTTGCGGCAAATGGTATATAATTATAATATACGGTTGCGAATGGGGGTTTTTCGGTGAAAAAATTTAAGAAAATACTTGAAATATTTGGAATAGATATTGTATCTTTAATTTTGTTTATTGTTCTGAATGAAAATCTTCCTTCTTATTTTAGTGTATATTATTCGCCTATATCTATTATAACAGTTACAATTTTAATTTACAAAATATGTATAAACTTATTAAAAAGCAGTAAACAATTTATTTTTAAAATAAATTATATTGCAATTGTTAATGTCATTGTTATGTCATTTATATTTATGAACATAACATATACAAGTTCTGTTTTCCCATTAGGGGGATTTTCAGATGATTTATCAATACATATTTTTCTTATAGGAATTGTTTTTTTGATATTAAATGCAATAGCACATTTACTGTTTAACATTTTTAAAGTATTAAAGAAACGTTTTCTAAATAAAAAATAATCTGTTAAAGGAGCATAAAAAATGTTTGTATCAAAAAATTTATCGGTGAACGAAAAGGGACATTTGACAATCGGCGGCGCGGATACCGTCGACCTTGCCCAAAAATTCGGCACGCCCCTCTATGTTATGGACGAGGACTTGATCCGCGAAAACTGCCGCAGTTTCAAGACTTCCATAGATAAATACTACGGCGGAAAGGGTCTTGTGTGCTACGCAAGCAAGGTTTTTTCCTGCAAAGCCGTTTGCAGAATTGCCATGGAGGAGGGCATAGGTCTTGACGTCGTTTCCGACGGGGAGCTTTACACCGCCGCAAGCGTGGGTTTCCCTATGGAAAAGGTCTGCTTTCACGGCAACAACAAAACCGACGGGGAGCTTGAAATGGCTCTCGACCGCAAAGTCGGCAGAATTATCGTGGACAACATTTCCGAGCTTGAAAGGCTTAACCGCCTTGCCGAAATGAAAGGCGCTGCCGCGAATATAATGTTCCGCATAAAGCCGGGCATTGACGCTCACACCCACGATTTTATAAGAACAGGTCAGATTGACAGCAAGTTCGGCTTTGCCCTCGAAACGGGGGAGGCTTTTGAGGCGGTGCAAAAAGCGGTTGCCCTTAAAAATATAAATTTGGTTGGACTTCACTGTCATATCGGCAGCCAGATTTTCGACATAGACCCCTTTGTGCTTGCGGCGGAGGTAATGATTGACTTTATCGCCAAAATAAAGAATGAGCTGAATTACGAAATAGGGGAACTTAACCTTGGCGGCGGTTTCGGCATAAAGTACACCGAGGACGAAAACCCCGTCCCCTACGACAAATATATGGAAAAAGTTTCCGAAAAGGTTAAGGAACGCTGCGCCGAGAAAAACGTCGCCCAACCCTTTATCCTTATCGAGCCGGGACGTTCCATAGCGGGACCTGCGGGCATAACCCTTTACACCGTGGGCAGCGTTAAGCATATACCCAATATCCGCACCTATGTTTCCATAGACGGCGGCATGGGGGACAATCCCCGTTACGCCCTTTACAAGTCGAAGTACGAGGCTGTCGCCGCAAACAAAGCCGACAAGCCGCGGGACGCAAAGATAACCTTGGCGGGAAAATGCTGCGAAAGCGGCGACCTTATCGGCGAGGAAATGCCTCTCCAGCAGGTTGAACCGGGGGACATAGTGGCGGTTCTCGCCACGGGGGCGTACAACTATTCAATGTCCTCAAACTACAACAGGATAGCAAAGCCCGCCGTGGTAATGCTCAAAGGCGGCGAGCCGAGGGTTGTGGTAAAGCGTGAAACTCTTGAAGATATTGTGAGGAATGATGTTGACTAAATTTTATCGCTTTTTTGCCTGTTTTGGGTAAAAAAGCGAATTTTTTTTGCAATTTTTGCTAAAGTTTTTCGATTTCCTGCCGATATATATTACAG
>JAMPDU010000041.1 GCA_023665505.1 Ruminococcus sp. | reverse complement strand
GGCTGCGCTGGACCAGCCGCTTGCCTAAAGGGCTTTTGGTTAGATACTGTAAAAATTTGGTATATTAAACCGCCGTGAAAAACGAGTGCGTAAACGTACTCAAAATATAATTTTACCGCAAAAAACATAGAACCCCTTTTCGCCGCATATTATTTAATAAATTACTTCCGAAAGGACTGTTACATATGTTTGACAAGTACTACCCCTTTACAGCGGTCGAGCTGCCCTACGGGTTCGACGGTCTCGCCCCGAATATAAGCGAGTACACCCTTTACTTCCACCACGACAAGCACTATATGAACTATATCGACAAGCTCAACAAGCTCCTGGAGGACAGACCTTTTATGCAGAACATCCCCCTGGAAACTCTTACCAAAATGGAGGACGAGGCTATCCGCACCAACGCGGGCGGGGTCTACAACCATGAGCTTTATTTCCGCTCCCTGACCCCAAATTACCGCGCCCCCACGGGAAAGCTGGCGGAGCAGATAACCGCCGACTTCGGCTCTCTCCCCGCTTTGGAGGAACAGCTCGCCAACGCGGGAATGAACGTCGTCGGCTCGGGCTGGGTGTGGCTGACGGAAAACCGAAACGGCGGTCTGGAAATTCTTACCACCGCAAACCGGGAAACCCCCGATTTTGACAAGTACACCCCCCTGCTTAACATCGACGTTTGGGAGCACGCCTACTACCTCGACCAACAGAACCGCCGCGACAAGTACCTAAACGCCGCCCTGCAAAAGCTGAACTGGCTGAACGTCAGGAATAATATGGCAGTTGAAAATCCGTAAAAAAACGCCCTTGACTGCGGTCAGGGGCGGTTTTTTATCTGAACAGCGTGCATTTCCCGCTGTCACGGTAATATTTTATGAGCCGTTCAATCTCCCCGCGGGTGCAGCCGAAACGCTTTGCAAGGCAGTCGATGCAAAGGAATTCCTCCGCCCCGCGGAAAACGAGCTTGCGGTAAATCGCCCTGTCGTCGTCGAAAAGCGGCGCGGAACATTCCTTGCAATATTTATAGTCCGCCATTAAATTTTTACGACCCTTGCGCGGTACATTTTGCAGCCGTGGGAGGGAATTTCCCTGCAAATCCGCTCGGTACAAACGCCCTCGTTTTCGCGGGTGTGGCAGTCGTAAATTTCCAGCCCCCTGCCCGAGGAATAGGGCAAACCGATGTCGAAAAGCTGCAAGGACATCTCGTTCGTCTTATCGCCGAAGTTGAACATACCAATTGCGTAATCGCCGCCGCTTAACGGTTTCACCAGCGCGAAAACGTTTTCGGGGTTATTCCACTGTTTAACGCAGTACGCGCCCCTGCACTCGATGTCCTGATTTATGGCAATTATATCCTTATTTGTAAGAATTTCCCTTGTGGTGTCGGTCATATTCCTGATGTCGCAGCCGATCATCAGCGGCGAACCCATTATCGCCCACAGCGCGAAGTGGGTTTTGTACTCCTCGTCGGTACAGCCGCCAACAACGTCCGCAATCCAATCGTTGTCGGACTTCCCGTGCATACCCACCACAAGCATATCCATATCGTTGTGGCAGTAGACTCCGCCGTAGCACTCCTTGCCGATTTGCGACAAGGCAAGCCGCTTTACAGACTCCCAGTTGTCCTGAATGTCCCCCGTGGAGCGGAAAAGCTGCGCCCCCGTCTCCCTAATCCAGTTGTGGACGTTATCTTTCCCCCAGCAGCAGGCGGAAAACACAATATCCCTGCCGCAGTTTCGCAGAGCCATGCCCATGCGCTTGTAAAGGTTCTCGCCGTTCGCGCTGTCGGGCTTGTAGCAGTAGTCGTATTTCAGGTAGTCAACGCCCCACTCCGCAAAGGTTTCCGCGTCGTCGAACTCGTGCTCGAAACTGCCCGGGTAGCCCGCGCAGGTATGGGTTCCCGCGCAGGAATACATACCGAATTTCAGCCCCTTTGAGTGGACGTAATCCGCAACGGGCTTGATACCGTCGGGAAATTTTTCCCGGTCGGGGACGAGCCGTCCGCCGGTGCGCTGCTTTTCGCTCCAGCAGTCGTCTATGACTATGTACTCATAGCCCGCGTCCTTAAGACCAGTTTCAACCATTTTGTCGGCGGTGGTTTTAATAAGCTCGGCATTGATGTTCCAGCTGAATGTGTTCCAAGAATTCCACCCCATAGGCGGGGTTGGGCAAAGAGGTGTGCTCATAAAAAATTCTCCTTTACCAAAATTTGTAAGACTATAACGCGGCATTGCCGTCATCTGCCGTTACGGTGCATTTCGTAAGCCCGCACCATAAAAGTTACAACCAAAGCTGCAACATACACGCCAATAAAGAGTACAACCGCGATGAGGGGCACATCGGGGAGAAAGTGAGATATGAACAGAATAATTGAAATGTACGCCGTGGAAAGCGTTCCGCAAAGGCAGAACAGCTCCTCTTTGTGATAGTACAGATACCTTGCCGTCAAAATCAGCGTAGCCGCGATAATAACAACATTTGCCGTTACGTAAAGCGAGCCTTTGCCGATTGACAAAAATACCAAATCAAGGAAATTCAAAACAATCATTACAGACGGTATTAAAATATACAAAAATTTCTTATAGTAATCATTTATAGCCGTCAGCAATTTGATAATTTTCTCCATATTTCACCACCCTTTCGGTTATCTGCGGTTACGGTGCATTTCGTAAACCCGCACCATAAACGCTATAACCAAAACGGCAATATCCGCGCCAATCAAGAGCGCGCCCACAATCAATGGCACATCAAAAATGTTGAGTATGAGCCTAACAATTGAAAAGCACGCCACGGCAAGCGTTCCGCAAAGGCAGAACAGCTCGTCCTTGTGATAGTACAGATACCTTGCCGTCAAAATCAGCGTTGCCGCGATTACAACAATGTTTCCCGTTACGTAAAACGAGCCTTTGCCGATTGACAGAAATACCAACTCAAGGACATTCAAGATAATTATTACAAGCGGTATTAAAATGTACAAAAATTTCTTATAGTAATCATTTATAGCCGTCAGCAGTTTAATAATTTTCTCCATATTTTTCCTCCTCGAAGTCGTCTTTTTGTAGGGGACGGAAACCAGTCCCCTACAAATTATCAGTAATCCATTCCCAACTGCAAAGCCTTTAAATTATTCGCCGCCAGAGCCGCCTTTTTCGCAGGGACAACCTTTTCAACAGCCTTTTTAAATGTCTCGTAGGAAACTATGCCCGTCTCCTTGAAAAGCTTACCCAAAAGAATTATATTCGCGCCCCCCGCAAGGTCGTTGTCCTGCGCAAGCTGTGTGGCGGGAATGTAAGAGGTTTTCACGTCGGTGCGGTCGACTGTGCCGTCCACCATTGAGCTGTCGACGATTATAAAGCCCCCCGGCTTTACGCTGTCCTTGAATTTATCCAGGGACGGCGTGTTCATTACCACCAATATGGACGGCTCAACCACCAGCGGCGAACCGATAGGGTCGTCGGAAATGCACACGGAGCAGTTGCACGTTCCGCCCCGCATTTCCGGACCGTAAGAGGGCAGCCAGGAGACTTCCTTGTCGTCCATAAGTCCCGAGTAGGCGAGGATTTTTCCCGCGAAAAGTATGCCCTGTCCGCCGAAACCCGCCAAAAGTATATCGTGGGTCATATTACTCACCCTCCTTTCCCGGGAATGCGTCCGTATCCTTGTACACGCCCAAAGGATAGTAGGGTATCATTTCGTCCTCCAAACGCTTTAACGCGTCAACGGGAGAAAGCCCCCAGTTGGTGGGGCAAGTGGAAAGAACTTCCACAATCGAAAAACCCTTTTTGTCCCGCTGATTTTCAAAAGCCTTGCGTATGGCTTTTTTCGCCTCTCTTATGTGGGGTACGCTGTTTACCGCAACCCGCTGGGCAAGAGCCGTACCGCTTAAAGTCGCGAGCATTTCGCACACCCGTATCGGGTAACCCGCAAGCTTGGGGTCGCGTCCGTAAGGGGTGGTTTGGGTGACCTGTCCCGGCAGGGTGGTGGGTGCCATTTGTCCTCCCGTCATACCGTATGTTGTGTTATTTACAAAAATTACCACAATATTTTCGCCCCTTGTCGCCGCGTGAACGGTTTCCGCAGTACCGATAGCCGCAAGGTCGCCGTCCCCCTGATAGGTGAAAACGAACTTGTCGGGGTTGGTGCGCTTAACGCCCGTGGCAACCGCGGGAGCGCGCCCGTGAGCAGCCTCAATCATATCGCAGTTAAAATAGTCGTACGCCATTACCGAACAGCCCACGGGACAGATACCGATAGTGTCCCCCTCGATGCCCATTTCGTCGATAACCTCGCACACAAGGCGGTGTATAATGCCGTGGGTGCAGCCGGGGCAGTAGTGCATAGTCACGTCCGCCATAGATTTCGGTTTTTCAAATACAACTGCCATTATTTTACACCTCCGCTGTATTTCTTTATTTCATCAAGTATTTCCGACGGCTTGGGGATTACCCCGCCTGTCCTGCCGTAAAATTCCACGGGTTTCGAGCAGCTTATTGCCAGCTTAACGTCGTCAATCATCTGCCCCATGGACATTTCCGCGCAGAGGAACATTTTCGCCGTTTCGGCGGCTTTTTGGTACGCTTTTACCGGGAAAGGCCAAAGTGTGACAGGACGTATAAGTCCCGCCTTAATGCCCTGCTCACGGGCGGCGTTTACCGCGGACTTCGCCACACGGGCGGTTGCGCCGTAAGCCGTTACCACAATATCCGCGTCCTCGGTGAGGTAGCATTCCGCCTCGGCGTGCTTAGCCTTAACGTCCTCGTAACGCTCATAGCGGGCTTTAACGGAATTTTCCAGCACGTCGGGCTGTAAATACAGCGAGTTTATGATGTTGTGTTCACGCTTGTTTCCGTGACCGTTCGCAGCCCATGGCTTGTCCCCAAAGTTTTCCTTTTTCTCGGGGAACGTCACAGGCTCCATCATCTGACCGAGAAGTCCGTCCGCCAAAATCATTGCGGGCATGCGGTACTCGTCCGCAAGGTCGAACGCCTTTGTAACGGCGTCAACCATTTCCTGCACGGAGCTTGGTGCAAATACCAAAAGCTGGAAATCACCGTGTCCCAAAGCCTTGGTTGCCTGCCAGTAGTCCGCCTGCGACGGCTGAATGCCGCCCAGTCCCGGACCGCCCCGCTGTACGTTGATAATAACGCAGGGCAAATCCGAGCCGGCTATGTAGGAAATACCCTCGGATTTAAGGGAAATTCCCGGCGAGGACGAGGAGGTCATAGCCCGTACCCCCGTGGACGCCGCCCCGAGCACCATATTTATGGCGGCTATCTCGGATTCAGCCTGTAAAAAAATTCCTCCCTCTTTCTGAAAACGCTTTGACAAATACGCCGAAATTTCCGTCTGAGGTGTGATAGGGTAACCGAAAAAGCACTTGCAGCCCGCTCTTATCGCCGCCTCGGCGAGAGCCTCGTTACCTTTCATAAGATTACGTTCCAAAATATAACATCTCCTTTTTTATTTTTCTACGGTTATCGCGCAGTCGGGGCACATGGTGGCGCACATGGCGCAGCCTATGCACTTTTCGTCGTCGGTACAGACGGCGGTGAAATATCCCTTGCGGTTGCGCTTTTCCTTTTGCAGCTCGACTATCTTTTTGGGACACGCCGTCGTGCAGAGCGCACAGCCCTTGCACTTTTCAAAATTAATTGTAATTTTTGCCATATATAAACTCCTTTCGGTTTAGAATTTATTTATATATACAATCGGTATAATTTGCCGATGTATTTTCTTAAACAATTTGTATAAACGGTTTTTATATGTACTTTCAGTAATTGCTTTTCAAGGCTTTGTTAATTTTTACCAAGCATATTATTCCGTACACAACATTAACCGCGGGAACGAGTGCCAAAAATATCCGCCAAGCCTTTTGCCCCTTGCTTTTGTCGGTGGTGAGTATGTACCGTATGCAGCCGTTTGCCGTGAGAATGTCCGCAAGGAGTACCGCTATCGCCGTCACGCCCCAGAGCGCGAATTCAATTCCCACAAAGGAAAATATGAAAATCACGATTATGTTGGCAATCGGCACGAAAAACGCAATGAGAATTACCAAAATAAGGGATAAAAGCCCTCTTATTCCCACAGCCGCCGTTACTCCAACCAATGCAGCTGTACCCGCTATTACAAATAGTATAACTTCATAGGTCATTATTACAAACGGTATTAAGTAGATAACCGTCCCCACCAAGCCAACTTTTATAAGACGGCTCGCTGCCACAATTTTCCTGTTTTCGCCGTACTGTTCCGTATCTTTCGGCAGCGGCGAGATGTGTCCCCGAACGTAAACAACCGCCGTCAGCACCAACAGAGCCGCCCCGCCGATAAACGTCAGAATTATCTGTCCCCAATGCGCCTCCTCGTCGTCAAGCCTGTTCAGAAAGTCGGAAATCGGCGTCACAATCGCCGTCACCGCCGCAAAGGGCGCAAGCAGCATTGTTATCCAATAAATTACAGTATTTGACAGTAAATGCCTTTTAAAAAGGTCGGCAACCGCAAACCCGAGGTAGACAAGCAGCAGGACCGCCAAAAGTCCGCCCGAAAAAAATTCCGAAGTAAAAGCGGTGTAAATTCCCATAAAATCTTCCTCCAATCAATCCGTTTCCCAAATTTTTTTGACATATATTTCCACGGGGAAAGGGTTCGTCACCCTCGCCGAAATCCCCATAGGCACGCAGGTGCACTCAATTGGCAGCCCCGCCCGTTCGGCGGTTTCAGCCGCGAAACTTTCGGACTGCTCCAAAACCTCGGCGGTGGTTTCGTACAGCAGGTTTGTGTTGTTGACAATTGCGGTGTGGCGCATTCCCGCGGCGGTTTCGATTTCGTACATCAGCTCCAGAGCCTCCTCCGCCGTGCTTGTGAGAAAGCGGCGGCAGTTCACCACATAGAGCATGGCGACGTCGTCCTCAAAAGCCGCGAAAGCGTTTTTGTACCGCCCCAAAGCTATCGCCCCCGCGTCGTCGCCGCCCACGTCGATTATAAGGTAACCGTTCTCGTTGGCAAGTCTTTCCAAATCGAAAGAAATAGCGGGAATATCAAGGTTTGAGTTGGCGTACATCGGCGCAACCAGCTGGATATTTTTGCCGCCGAAAAGCTCCCCGAAGTCGGATGAACGGAAATAGGGGTTCACGATGTCGAGGTCAACCACCGTCACCCGCTCGCCCCTTTCTGCGAGGCGCACCGCAAGGTTTGCGGAAAAATTGGTCTTTCCCGAGCCGTAATGCCCCGTGATAATGTTGATTTTTTTCATAAATTTCAATACTTTCTGTATAATACGTACTTTTTATAACATTTAGTTGTTTAACAGGCGGGAGCAAGCCCCCGCCCTACATTGGCGGAAAATTTAGGAAACAACGTCCAACTGTCAACTATACACTATACACTGTCAACTGACAAGCCCCTACAGAGGTTACTCAACCGAGATTATATAATAGTATACCGGCTGACCGCCGTTGATTAGCATAACCTCGGCGTTGTCAAATTTTTCCCTAATTCGGGTGTAAACCTCCCGAGCCTTTTCCTCGGAAACGTCCGCGCCGTAAATCAGCGTGATGTAGGCGGAACTGCCGCTCATCAGCTTTTTGGTGAGTTTGTACGCCGCCTTTGAAACGTCCTTTTCGGTGAAGGACAGCTTGCCGTCCGCAAGGGCGAGAATTTCACCCTGCTTAATGCTGTGCCCCTCGAAATCGCTGTCCCGGGCGGCAAAAGTTACCAAACCCGTTGCGACGTTATCGAGGCTTTTCGTCATGTTGAGGCGGTTTGTGTCAAAGTCCCCGCTTGGGTCGAAATTCATCATTGCGGTAATGCCCTGCGGAACAGTCCGCGACTGAAGTACGCAGACCTTTCTGTCCGCCAGCTTGACCGCCTGTTCCGCCGCCATAATTATATTTTTATTATTCGGCAGGACGAAAACCGTCTCGGCGGGGACAGCCATAACCGCCTGCAAAATGTCGTCGGTGGAGGGGTTCATGGTCTGACCGCCGCGGACAATGCAGTCCGCGCCCAGATTTCGGAAAAGCTCCTCAATGCCCGCGCCGCTTGCCACCGCCACAAACCCGAAAGGCTTTTCGGGAGCGGCGGGGGTGAAGTTGCCGTCCCGTTTTTTTGCGGCGGCAGCCTCCTTAGCCTTGTTTTCGTGCTGATAACGCATATTGTCGATTTTCAGATTGATGAGCGAGCCGAAAAGAAGTCCCTCCTCGATAGCCTGCCCGGGGTGCTCGGTGTGGACGTGCACCTTGATAATATCGTCGTCGTCGACGGCAACCACGCAGTCGCCGATAGTTTCCAAAAACGCCCTTAAAGCGGCGGCGTCTTTGCACCCCGCGGCTTTGCGGACTATAAACTCGGTGCAGTAGGTGTGGGTGATTTCCTCGTCGAAATCCCCAACCACCGTGGGGTCGGCGGCGGTTACAACCGTTTCGGTTTTCGGTACGTCAAGCGGCTTAACGGGTTCGCCGCCCTCGAAAACCTCAAGCATAGCCGTCCATATCACGTACAGCCCCATTCCCCCCGCGTCAACAACCCCCGCTTTTTTCAGCACGGGCAGCAGGTTCGGAGTATTGTCCAAAGCCGTTTTAGCCTCGGCGCAGACCTCGCGCCAAAGTTCCGCAATATCTTCTGTACTGACATTTTTTGCCTTTTCGGAGGCAAGCCTTGCCACGGTTAAAATAGTGCCCTCGGTTGGGGACATTACCGCTTTGTACGCCCCCTCGACCCCAAGCTCCAAAGCCTTTTTGAAATCGTTTGCGGACACGTCGTTCTTACCTTTGAAAGCCTTTGCGAAACCCCTGAAAATAAGGGAAAGAATTACCCCGGAATTGCCCCTTGCGCCTCTTAAAAGGGCGGCGGCAACAGCGTCGGAAACCCGTTCCGCCGTAACGCCGTCCTCCATAACCCGCAGCTCCCGCAGGGCGTTGCTCATGGTCATGGACATATTTGTGCCCGTGTCGCCGTCGGGGACGGGGTAAACGTTCAGCCTGTCGACCTCGCTTTTTTTGTTTGCAATAGCCACCGCGCCCGAAATAAACGCGTCTCTTAAAATTTTACCTGTTATCATTTTGCCATACCCGCCCCGGTGCGGAGCGCTCCTTTCAAATTTATGATTTCATTCCGTCAATGTATACGGTAATTTTTCCCACCTCGAGACCTGTTTTCTCCTCGACGGTGTAGCGGACTTTATGAACAAGGCTTTCCGTGACGGCGGAAATATTCGTGCCGAAAACCACGGTGATATGCAGACCGATAACGAGCTTGCCGTTTTTGGTACTCAGCTTGACGCATTTTTTCCTGCCGATTTCCGCCTTTTTGAACACGGAGAGAAGTCCCCGTTTTTTGTCGGCGGAGTTAAGTCCCGCCACGCCGAAACAGGCGGAGACGGTATACCCGATAAGGGAAGTGAGGTACTCCTCGGAAATACCGATAGTTCCGAGATGATTTTCAACAGTCAGCATATTCACTGCTCCTTTTTAAAAGTGTTTTACGGTTATTTATGCACATATAATATTAGTATATCATATTTTTTCGTTTATTTCAATACTATTCACAAAATTTCCTCAAAAAATGCGGGGGCGGTTATGTGCAACTTTTGTAAGAATGCTAAAAATTGACAAAAAATTAACACAATTGTTTCACGTGAAACAATTGTGTTAAATAATTAACAATCAATCTATTCTTTACTCTTCGCCGTCAAACTCCAAATCGTACAAATCCAGCACCGCATTTATCTCGGCATAGCGGTAGCCCTGCCGCAAAAGCGCGTTTTTCACCTTTTTCACGCCCTTTTCGTCGGTGAGATAACGCTCGTACTTCCGCTCCACAAGCTCCTCCAGGCGGGAAAAACTCTCCTCCTCGTCTGCGTACGGCTCGGTGACTTCCTCGATGATTTTGTCGGAAAGTCCCCGCCGTTTCAATTCCTGCCGCGCTTTGAACATTCCCACACGCTTTACCTCGAAGAGCTGCCGCGCCAGCGTTTCCCCGTAACGCCTGTCGTTTATCAGCCGCATTTCCGCCATATTTTTGCAGACTTTCAGGCAGATTTCCTCGTCATAGTTTTTCTCCAGTTTTTGGTAAAGTTCCACAAAGCTGTAGTCCCGCCCGTCAAGCAGGTACAGCGCACGCTCCCGCGCCCTGCGGAAATCGTTTGCGGACGCGATTTCCTCCACCGCCTCCTCGGGGACGTTCAAACCCTCTTTCAAGTGGTACTCATTGACAATGCTTTCGTGTACGTAAATCCGCCGCTCGTCGCCGTCGAAAATCACGCACACCGTCCTGCCCTTGTATTTGGAAATTTCTGTAATTATCATAATTATTTCTTATCGTTGTTGACGGGGGTAAATTCCTCGAAATCGTCGTCGGCGTCGATAATAACGTCCACCGCGGGCTTTTTGCCCTTTGACTTGGCGGGTTTCTCCTTGGGCGTATCCTGCGGCTCGGCAGTCTCGGCGGGGATTTCCTCCGCAGGCTCTTCGCCGCTTTCCTCCGCGTACTCTTCAGCCGCCGCCTCGGCAGCGTCCTGAACAGCCGATTCTTTCTTGCTCTTTTTGGAAACAAGCACCACTTCCGCGGATTTTTCCTTAATCTGCGCCTCGATTTCTTTCATAATCTCGGGGTTTTCGGCAAGCCATTTTTTGGTATTTTCACGTCCCTGCCCCACTTTGTTGCCATTGTACGAAAACCACGCGCCGCTTTTATGTATAATGTCCAAATCGGTGGCAATATCTACCACTTCGCCTGTGCGGGAAATTCCCTGCCCGAAAAGCATGTCGAATTCCGCCTCCTTAAAGGGCGGGGAAACCTTGTTTTTAACCACTTTGCACTTGGTGCGGCTGCCCACGATTTCCGAGCCGACCTTTATGGCTTCGCCCTTGCGGACTTCAATCCGCACCGAGCTGTAGAACTTTAACGCCCGTCCGCCGGGAGTAGTCTCGGGGTTGCCGTAAATAACGCCGATTTTCTCGCGCACTTGGTTGATAAAAATCGCCACGCAGTTGGACTTTGAAATGACGGACGTGAGCTTTCTCATCGCCTGGGACATAAGCCGCGCCAGCTGACCCACGTGGGCGTCGCCCATTTCGCCGTCGATTTCGGCTTTTGTCACCATTGCCGCCACCGAGTCCAACACGATAACGTCCAGCGCGCCCGAACGCACCAAAGCCTCGGCGATTTCGAGAGCCTGCTCGCCGCTGTCGGGCTGGGAGACCAGCATATTGTCGATGTCGACCCCCAAAGCCTTTGCGTAAACGGGGTCAAGAGCGTGCTCAACGTCCACGAAAGCCACTTCGCCGCCCATTTTCTGCGCCTCGGCGACAATTTGCAGGGCGACGGTGGTTTTGCCGGAGCTTTCGGGTCCGAAAACCTCCACGATACGTCCCCGGGGAACGCCGCCGATTCCGAGAGCGAGATCGAGGGTCATCGAGCCGGTGGGAATGGCGTCCACGTTAAAGTCCGCCGCCTGACCCAGTTTCATTACCGCGCCTTTGCCGTACTGCTTTTCAATGTGGGCAATCGCCGCCTCGAGGGCTTTTTTCTTTTCGTCTGCGTTGGTAAGTTTTACCACTGCCTCTTTTTTTTCGGCTTTTTTCTTTTCTGCCATAATGTACCTCCATAAAATCGAACATTTTTTCTTATTTTAACATTTTTTTTCACGGAAGTCAATAGTTTTTGAGAAATTTTTTTAATTATTTTGAAAAAAGTTTCAGCAGGTCTGCCAAATTTTCCCTATCAGTAAAGTCAACAGGGGTTTCATACGCCGCAAGAAGTCCCTTATCGTCCTCCGAAAGCTCCTCTTTGCCCAGCAAAACCTTTTTCAGCATATTCATCATCAGCCTGTCAATATTTCCCAGTTTCCCGTAATCAAACCCGCCCCGCAGATAAAAGTGCGGGACTTTCTCTCTTACGTCCTTTTCCAAGGCATTTTGCCAGAAAATTTCCAGTTCCTCGGGGTATCCCGCGCTTGACCCGACGGCAAAAATTGCAAGCTTTTTATTTTCCAATTTATTCAAATTTTTGGTAATAAGTTTTGCGCCGTTTATCTTCCCCGCGTAAATTCCGCCGCCGAAAATAACGCCGTCATACCCCTCGATATCTCCAAGGGACGCGTCCGCCTTAATATCGCAGGAAAGGCTTTCCGCAAGCCATTCGGCGTACTTTTTCGTGAACCCGTATTTCGATTTGTAAGCAACTATGGTTTTCATTTTTGCTCCTCCTTTAATTCATTTAACTTAGTACACAATTTTTCCAGCGCGGAACAAAACGCCGCCGTTTCCTCCTCGTCAAGGCAGGAAAAAAATTCGTACACAAAGCCGTAATTCCGCTCCATATCGCGGTTTCTGATTTTTTCCGCGGCAGGGGTTTTCACAAGGCGAATGGCGCGCCTGTCCCTTTCGTCGGTGACGATTTTAAGCAGACCCCGTTCCGCAAGCCTGTCGACAATTTGCCGCATACTTTGATGAGTTACACCCGAAAGCGCGGAAAGTTCTTTAAGGGTAGGCGGTTCGGGAAAAGCCTCCATAACCGTCAAGGCGAGCCACTGCTTTGCGGTAATGTCTTTCATACCTTTGTCCATTAACGCCTGCAAGCCGTTTGCGCATATAAAAATGTTCACATAAGCGATAAGGCGTTTGTCCATATTTTCAAAATCAAGCATTAGCATTCCTCCAATAAGTAATATATTGCCTAATATATGCAGTATACTACATAAACAAAGAGTTGTCAAGCCTTTTCAGAAAAATATACTTGCATTTCAATAAATAAACTCGCGGTTTAGTTTTTGAAATTACCCTCTTGACAAATATCTGTACTTATGTTATAATAATTGTACTCAAAGTTTAATTTTTGAAAGGAGAGTTTTTATGCCTAAGAAAAAACTTGTGGAATACAACAGAAACAGTATCCTTGACGCGTCCCGGAAACTGTTTCTCAAAAACGGAATTGAGAAAACCTCCATGGACGACATCGCCCTCGCCGCCCAGTGCAGCAAGGCGACGGTTTACGTTTACTTTAAAAATAAGGAGGACATTTTTTACCGCATTGCCGCCGAGTACATGACCTCCCTGCGGAACGGCGTGAAAGAGTGCCTCGCCGGCAACGCCGACTATGAGCGGGCGTACTTTGCCATGTGCAACATTCTCGCCCAGTTTGAGCACAACTACCCCATGTACTTCGGCTGCGTTGTCGGCAGCGCGGAAACTTTTGCAAAAGCGGAGGAAATCCCCTCGCTGAAAAAAATTTCCGACGTCAGCGAGGAGATTAACACCGTCCTTTGCGACTTTCTTGAGCGGGCGCGGGAGAAAGGTTTCGTCCGCGCCGACGTCGACCCTGTTCAGGCGACGTTCGTCCTGTGGTCCAGCGTTTGCGGACTTATCTCCCTGTTCTCCTCCAAAAAAGAGTACCTTGAGGACGGTCTCGGGTTCTCCCGGGGCGGCTTTCTGCGGAACGGGTTTGAGATGATTTTGAATACCGTAAAGGAGCGGTAAATTATGACTGCGGTTTATTTCAGCGGCACTGGCAACACAAGGTTCTGCGCCGAAAAATTTTCCGAAAGGGTCGGCTGTGCGCGGGTTCATTCCATTGAGGACGCTGCGGCGGTTTCCGCCATATCCGAAAGCGGCGGTATTATTTTCGCCTACCCGATATACTATAGTAATCTGCCGAAAATTGTCCGCGATTTTATTGTGAAAAATTCCGCTCTATGGCGCGGAAAAAATATTTACATAATCGCAACAATAGGACTTTTCAGCGGCGACGGCGCGGGAGTTTCGGCGCGGCTGTTCAAAAAATTCGGCGCGAATATCGTCGGCGGTCTGCACCTGAAAATGCCCGACTGTATCGGCGACGTGAAAGCCTTGAAAACCACTCACGAAAAAAATCTTGAAACCGTAAACGCCGCTCTGCAAAAAATTGAAAGAGCGGCGGAGAGTTACAAAAATAAAAATCCAACCCGAGAGGGGTTGAATTTCGCTTACCATATGGCGGGACTTTTCGGGCAAAGATTATATTTCTACTCAAAGACTGAAAATTATACTCACGGTTCAAAAATTAAACCCGAAGTTTGCGTAGGCTGTAAAAAATGCGAAAAGCTTTGCCCTATGAACAACATTAAAGTTGCGGATGGCAAAGCTGTTTCGGGGGATATGTGTACCCTTTGCTACCGTTGCTTTTCAAACTGCCCCGCAAAGGCGATAACGATACTGGGGGAGCGGATTATAGAACAGCATAGGATAGAAAACTACGAGGCTGATATTTAAACTCCGGGTTTAGAAACCTCTAATTCGATAAAATGCTTTGCCGCCCTGCCGGAACGTCCGCTGCGGCGAAGAGCGTATGCCTCCGCGCGGGTAAACAGGTCTGGGGTACATTCGATGCCGTACTGCTCCGCGAGACTTTCCACAATTTGCAAATAAGTATCTTTATTCGGTTTGAGAAAGGCAACCCGCAGTCCGAAACGTTCGGAAAGCGAAACCTGTTCCTCCCGTGTGTCTGAGGCGTGAACGTCGTCGCCGCGGTCGGAGAAACTTTCTTTCACAAGGTGGCGGCGGTTGCTGGTGCAGTAAATTGTCATGTTCGGGGTTTTCGCGGCGGAAGTGCCCTCCAGCACGGCTTTCAGCGCGCTGAAGTTGTCGTCGTCCGCCGAGAAAGAAATGTCGTCGATAAAAATTATGAATTTCAGCGGGTTGCCCGCGATTTTTTCAATGACCGTCGGCAGCTCCCCCAGCTGCGCCTTTGTCAGCTCGATAAGCCGCAATCCCCTGTCCCGGTACTCGTTGACGATCGCCTTGACGGTTGAGGACTTCCCCGTACCCGCGTCGCCGTACAGCAGGGCGTTTGGCGCGGGTTTGCCGTTCAGCAGCGCAAGGGTGTTGGCGATGATTTTCCCCCGCTCAAGCCCGTACCCCGACAGCTGCGAAAGCCTTTGCGGGTCGGGATTTTTTATGGGTACGAGTATGCCGTCCTTAAATGAGAACGCGTGGTACTTTGCGAAAATTCCAAAGCCCTTTGTGTGCAGGGCGGCAATTCGCTCGCGGTAGATTTGCAGGAAGTCCTTTTCGGAGGTTACCCACCCTGCAAAGGGTTCGCCCTTTACAGCTGCGCTCCATACCTCCTCGGAAGTGAGGCGGGAAAGCTCCTGCAAAAAACGCAGTTCGTTCCGCACCGCGCTGTCGATATTGGCAGGAATTTCCTTAAACTCCGCAATGTGCCGCATATAAACGTTTTCGTCCTCGGTAACAACGTCAAGCAGGAAGTCAGTCAGGGAGTCGCCGTGTCGGTAAAGTCCCGCGGCAAACTCGCCGTAGGTCTCCGCCGAGGGCTCTTTCAAAAGTTTCAGCAGCTTTGCGACGGTTTCCTCCCGCAGAATTCCCCTGAAAACCGCGAGGGATTGGAGTTTTTCGGCGTATTCTTTTAACATAAAATCAGTCCTTTTTATATAGTATAGTAATTCTAACCTCTAACTTCTAACCTCTATCCTCTAATAGCGCATAAATCTTTTACAACCTCACCCGCCATAATCAGCCCCGCAACGGAGGGCACAAAGGCAACGCTCCCGGGGACGGTTTTCTTTCCGCAGTTTTCCCCCGAGGACTTCGGCACAATGGGCGGCTCTTTTGAGTACACCACTTTCAGACGCTCAACGCCGCGCTTGCGCAGTTCGGTACGCATTACCCGCGCCAGGGGGCACACCGATGTCTGGAAAATGTCCGCAACCTCGAATTTGGTGGGGTCAAGCTTGTTTCCCGCGCCCATTGAGGAAATTATCGGAACCCCGTTTTCGCGGCACTTCAGCACAAGCTCGATTTTCGCCGTAACCGTGTCAACCGCATCAACGACGTAGTCGTACCGCGAAAAATCGAAGTCCGCCGAATTGTCGGGCAGGAAAAAGCAGTTGTGCGCCGTCACCGCCGCCTCGGGATTTATCAGCGCGATACGCTCTTTCATCACCTCGGTTTTGTACCGCCCAACCGCGTCGAGGGTGGCGATAATCTGACGGTTGATATTTGTAATACTTACGGTATCCATATCGAAAAGCTCCAGCGCGCCCACGCCCGTGCGGGCGAGAGCCTCCGCCGCAAAGCCGCCCACGCCGCCTATGCCGAAAACAGCCACTCGGGAATTTTTCAGCTTTTCCATATTTTCGCCGCCCAAAAGAAGTTCGGTTCGTGAGAATTGTTCCATAAAATTTCTCCCTCTACTTGAATTTTTTCCGCAAATATGCTAAAATATCTACAGTACATTTGTACAGCAAAGATAAAAACACAATTTCGGTCGGTAGTCCGAAAGCGCGTAAACCGCGTAAGTAGCCCTCCTCCTTGGTCGTCCGTTCTTTGCTTAATTTTAAGGAGGACTTGCTATGTGCAAAATTATCGGTTCGCTTACGGTATATTTCGACGACCCGTTTTGGGCGGGCGTATTCGAGATTTATCAAAACGGCAAGCTAACGGCGGCAAAGGTTACTTTCGGCGCAGAGCCAAAGGACAGCGAGGTCTACGAGTTTGTTCTGCAAAATTATTATCGGCTGAAATTCAGTCCGCCCGTTGAAACGTTTCTCAAAGAAAAGAAAACAAACCCAAAGCGTTTGCAGAGAGAGGCGAGGAAAGTCCCTACAGAATACGTCGGGACGAAATCACAGCAGGCTTTGAAATTACAGCGGGAGCAGATAAAAACCGACCGCGCCGCCGACGTCCGCCAACGAAAGGAGGAAAGGAAACGGCGGAACTTTGAACTGAAACAGCAGAAACGCAAGGAAAAACACAAAGGAAAATAGTTGACGATAAAGAGTACACCGCCAAAAGACGGTGTACATTTTTATGAAATTAATTTTTATTTAAGTGCCACAATTGACTCCTCAATCTTTTCCATTTTCTCCTGCGCCTTGGCAAGTTTTGCCTTTTCAGCCTCAACCTGCGCGGCGGGAGCTTTCGCCACAAAACCTTGATTGTTCAGCTTGTTGGACGAGAAGTCGATGTCCTTCTGCACCGCCGCTTTCTCCTTGGTGAGACGGGCAAGCTCCTTTTCCTTGTCGATAAGCTCGTCCATTGGAATGAAAATTCTCGCGCTGTCGGTAACCACCGTCACCGCCCCCGGCATATCGACTTTGGAGGAAATTTCCACCGCCGCCGCCGAGGCAAGCCGCTCAAAGAACATTCTGCCCTGCTCGAAAATTTCCGCCTCCGCCGTTTCAATGTGCAGAGCCGCTTTCTTTGAGGGCGGGACGTTCATTTCCGCGCGGCGGTTTCTTATGCCCCGAATTGCCGCGATGATTTTCTCGAACTGCTTTTCCTCGTCCGCAAAGGTCAGCTTTTCGTCGTACTGCGGGAACTCGGACAGAATGCAGGGTACGCCGCTGTCCGAAACGGCAGACCAAATTTCCTCCGTAACAAACGGCATAAAGGGGTGCAGCAGCTTTAACATGCCCTGCATCACCCAAACGAGGACAGCCTGCGCCGTCGCGGCGGTTTCGCCCCCTGCCGCAATTCTCGGCTTTGTCAGCTCGATGTACCAGTCGCAGTAAACGTCCCAGATAAAGTCGTACAGCTTG
Organism: Ruminococcus sp.; assembly: GCA_023665505.1. GTDB lineage: Bacteria > Bacillota > Clostridia > Oscillospirales > Ruminococcaceae > RGIG8773. Next base: position 6,781 of record JAMPDU010000041.1, on the reverse strand, counting down.
GCAACCGCCACGCCCAGCTCAAACGCCTCGAGGTTTTCGTTGACCTCTTTGGCAAGGGTGTTGAACTTGCTGACTATCCACTTGTCCTCGATGTTGAGGTTTGCGGGCAGACCCGTCAGCTTGAAATCCTCGGGCAAATTCATCATAATAAAGCGGGAGGCGTTCCACAGCTTGTTGGCAAAATTTCGGGAGGCTTTCACTTTCTCTTCCATATACCGCATATCGTTTCCGGGAGCGTTGCCCGTGGCGAGCATAAAGCGGAGAGCGTCCGCGCCGTATTTGTCAATTTCCTCCAGCGGGTCGATACCGTTGCCGAGAGATTTGGACATTTTCCGTCCCTGGGAATCTCTGACAAGTCCGTGAATAAGAACCGTGTCAAAAGGCGGCTTGCCCGTGTTTTCAATGCCGCTGAACATCATTCTGATTACCCAAAAGAAAATGATGTCATAGCCCGTAACAAGGGTGTTCGTGGGATAGAAGTACTTGAAATCCTCGGTTTCCTCGGGCCAGCCGAGGGTGGAGAAGGGCCACAGCGCCGAGCTGAACCAAGTGTCGAGAGTGTCGGGGTCTTGCCGCATTTCTCTTCCGCACTTCGGACATTTGACAGAATTTTCCTTTGTCACAACCATTTCGCCGCACTCGTCGCAGTAGAACGCGGGTATGCGGTGTCCCCACCAAATTTGGCGGGAAATGCACCAGTCCCTAATATTTTCCAGCCAGTTGAAATAGATTTTATCGAACCGCTCGGGGACGAATTTCGTCTCGCCGTTTTTAACCGCGTCAATGGCAGGTTTTGCCAGTTCCTGCATTTTAACAAACCACTGGGTTGAAACTTTCGGCTCAACGGTGGTGTGACACCGCTGGCAAGTACCCACGTTGTGGACGTGCTCCTCAACCTTGATGAGAAAGCCCTCTTTTTCAAGGTCGGCGACGATTGCCTTTCTCGCCTCGTAACGCTCCATCCCCGCGTATTTCGGGTAATCGGCGACGATTTTCGCGTCGTCCGTCATAACGTTGAGGACTTCCAGATTATGCCGCTTGCCCACCTCAAAGTCGTTGGGGTCGTGAGCGGGAGTGATTTTTACCACGCCCGTGCCGAATTCCGGCTCAACGTATTCGTCCGCAACCACGGGGATTTCACGTCCAACCAAAGGCAGAATGAGGGTCTTGCCGACGATGTTTTTGTACCGCTCGTCGTTGGGGTTCACGGCAACGGCGGTATCGCCCAAAAGCGTTTCGGGACGGGTAGTTGCAAGCTCCACATACCCGCTGCCGTCCTTGAACGGGTAGCGGATATGCCAAAAATGCCCCGCCTGCTCCTCGAAAACGACTTCCGCGTCTGAGAGAGCCGTCTCGCAGTGAGGACACCAGTTTATCATTCTCTCGCCGCGGTAAATAAGTCCTTTTTCGTAATATTTTATGAACACATCTTTAACGGCTTTTGAACAGCCCTCGTCCATAGTGAAACGCTCCCGCGACCAATCGCAGGACGAACCCAACTTTTTAAGCTGCTCCACAATTCTGCCGCCGTACTGTTTTTTCCATTCCCAGGCGCGCTCCATAAATTTTTCACGTCCGAGGCTTTCTTTGGTAAGACCCTCTTTCGCCATTGCGTCCACGATTTTAACCTCGGTGGCAAGGGCGGCGTGGTCCGTGCCGGGCAGCCACAGGGCGGAGTAACCGCACATTCTTTTCCAGCGGATAAGAATGTCCTGCAAAGTCTCGTCGAGGGCGTGCCCCATGTGGAGCTGCCCCGTGATGTTGGGCGGGGGTATAACTATAGTATAGGGCTTTTTCTGGGGGTCGCGGGTTGCCTTAAAGCAGTCGTTGTCCACCCAAAATTTGTATATTTTATCCTCTACCTCCTTGGGGTCGTAGAGCTTTGGCAGTTCTTTTTTCATTTTAACCGTTCCTTTCAAGTAAAAATACATATTAATTATACCATATTTTTTTGGGAAAATCAACATATTTTTATATAAAAAACCGCGCTTTAAGCAATTGCTCAAAGCGCAGGTGTGTATTGTAATTTTAATTTGTAAATTTGCGCAAACGAAACAGTACCGCCGCCGCCGAAAAGCCCGCGAAAATTACTGCCGCAAAGTTCCCGTTTCCCGTTTTGGGATTTTCTGCCACTTCGACGGGTACTTCGCTTGTTTCCTCCGTGGAAGTTTCCTCCTCCGCAGGGGCTGGGACTTTGGGCACTTCCTCCGAGGGGGTTGACCATTCGGTATCTTCTTCCAATTCGCCGTAATCCACGGGTTCGTTGTCTACAGGCGGTTTGCCGCCGATGACCTTTGGGTAGCCGTGCTCTGCAGCGTAAGCAAGCTCCTCCAAAAGCTCCCCGCCCGAAACGTAGGTGAGATTTTCGTCGTCCCAATTGCGTGAAACGTCCAAAAACTCCTCGCTCAACGCTCCGTTTTCATCTGCGGAAACATACAGCAAGCCTACTCTGTCCATTCCTTCCATTTCAACATAATATATGTTATCCGCGGTCTTGCTGTTGTTGGCAGCTCGGTAAAGCAAATTTTCGTCATAAGCGCTGTACGTATAGCTTTTAAGCTCCCATTCGCCCGCGTGATTTAAAGACTGTTCAACAGAATCTTCATCGTCTTTCAATATCTGCGGCAATTCGTCATAAGACGGTATTTGCCCAAATTTCGCAAGCCCGAGAAATTCGCCGTTTACACTGTTATAAACGGGAACAGCGTAACGTTCCGAAAAATTGATTACCTCCGAAAAAGACTTGTATTCTTTTTCTTTATCGTATTCGCCGGGGTAGTAAACGGGTATCGCCGTCTCAAAGTCAAAACGCACATCGTTAGTTCCAAACAAAAAACCGTATGAGGAAGATACATCATACATATTATTTTGCATATCGTTTTGAATTTCCTTTGAGGCGTAAATAGGATTAATCTCATCGGCATAGGACACGATTGCCTGCGATACCGCCACCGCAATTGCCGCCAAAACGCAAATTAATTTTTTCATTTAAATGCTCCTTGCAGCAAGTTTACTTGCAGTAAATTTATTTACAGCAGCACTCCCCGACGGGAACAGTCCACTTGTGAGTATCTTCAATTTTGCCCCACTGAATGCCCGTGAGGGTGTCGTAAAGTTTCTGGGAAATTTCTCCAATTTCGCCGTTGTTGATAGGCATAATCTTGTCCTTGTACTTCAGCTCGCCAATGGGAGAAATTACCGCGGCGGTGCCCGTGCCGAAAGCCTCGTCCAGCTTGCCGTTCTCGAAAGCCTCGATAAGCTCGTCAATGGTAAGGTTGCGCTCGGTCACCTTGTAATTCATGGAGTTCAGCAGTTCAATGCAGGACTTTCTCGTGATACCGCTCAAAATCGAGCCCCTGTCAAGGCTTGGGGTGATTACCTCGCCGTCGATTACGAAAAAGACGTTCATTGCGCCAACTTCCTCGATGTACTTCCTTGTAACGCCGTCCAGCCAAAGCACCTGTGCGTAACCCTGTTTCTCCGCCTCGTCCTGGGCTTTGAGGGAGATTGCGTAGTTCGCCGCCGCCTTTGTAAAGCCCGTGCCGCCCGTTACCGCTCTGACATAATTTTCCTCAACGTAAATTTTTACGGGAGCGAGACCGTCCGCATAATACGCGCCAACGGGGGACATAATTATTGCGAAAATAAGGTGCTTTGCGGGGTGTACGCCCAGCATGGGGTCAACCGCGAAAATGTAGGGTCGGATATAGAGGGACGCGCCATCGGCGTGAGGTACCCAGTCCTCGTCAACCTTAACAAGGGTTTTTACAGCCTCAACGGCGAAAGCCTCGTCGATTTTCGGGATACAGAGACGGTCGTTGGAGACGTTCATTCTTGCCATATTTTGGTCGGGACGGAACAGCTGAATTTTGCCCTCGGGGGTTCTGTAGGCTTTCATGCCCTCGAAGTCCGCCTGACCGTAATGCAGACACATCGCCGCGGGGTCCATTGGGATAGGTCCGTAGGGTACAATTCTGGCGTCGTGCCAGCCCTGACCCTCGTCGTAATTCATAATAAACATATGGTCGGTGAAAAGTTTGCCGAAACTAAGTTTAGTTTCGTCGGCGGGCTTTTCCTTGGGGGAGGTTGTTTTGGTTACTTTAATTTCCATCATTTGGGAAACTTCCTTTCCTGTACAAAATAAACCGATAAAAATGCAAAATTAATCGGTATTTATTTTATTATAACACATAACTGTTACTATTTCAAGACAAAAAACGCAGTATTTTGTATATTTTTGCAACAAACCCGCAAACGACTTGCAAAAAAGGCTGAGCCTTTACCCGTATGGGCGTACCGTTTCAATTGATGTAAAATATTCCCATGGGTAACATATTTTATGTGCGCTTATTTATAAAAAATGGCTGAGCCTTTGGGGAGTTTTTTGTCGAAAAATATTGACAAACGGGAAAATTTGTGCTATAATAACACCGAGAGTTGCCGAAACAGGCGCGAGTGAATGTTTCAGCGGCGGTTTGCTCCCGCAAGGGAGGTGATGACTATATGACACTGGTTGAGGCGTTAATGCTGATACAGCTGATTGTAGATGTTGTCACGTTATGTTATCTTGTGTTTCGCAAGAGAAAGTAACGTTTTATTATATGTTCAAGTAGTTCCCAGCAAAGTTCTTTACATATAAAAAACAACCGCCAAAACTTTACCAGAGAACGGCGGTTGTTTTTTATAACCAAAATTCAAAGGGGAGTGAACCGTGCTGAACAAACACAAGCGTTATGCCGGCACACTCTCATTTATATTATTAGTATATCACACAATTTTCAATTTGTCAAGTACTTTTTCAAAAGCCCCGAAAGCGCGGGAACTTATGGGTCGTCGTCGGTTTTTATGGGATAGCAGCCGATGTAGTTATCCTCGATTTCCTGATTGGTAAGCTGGTCGACGTCCGAGGCGGAAATGGCGCTTTGGCTCCACAGCGCGTAAGAGCAGCCGCTGCCTGTCGAATCGGTCATAAAAGCGAAAGAGCCGGTAAAATCTCCGCCCAAATAGTTCGTCATATTGCACTGTCCGCCATTTGAGTAGCCGATAAGATCCGACGCGTCGCCCACATAGACAGTGTTCGGCGTTATATTGTGCATACCGGGGTTTGCAATGCTGTCGGCGATAGCGTAAGCCGCTGCGCCGTAGACGTGCCGCGCGTTGGTTTTCAATTTGGAAATTCTTGCCTCGTCGGCATATTTAAAAAGCATCGGCGTAAGTATCGCCGCCAGCGCGGCAATTATCGCCATTGTAACAATTAATTCGATGATCGTAAAACCCTTTAACTTAGCGTTTTTCATTGCCCCGCCTCCCCAAATATGTAAAAATGTGAATTTGTTTCCTGTAATTATTATAGTAAATTCCCACAGTTAAGTCAACAGAAACACAATTAATTTACACAAAATTTACATATTATACTTAGTCGGTAATAATCCAATATCTTACAAGCTCGTTTTCAAAAATCTCGGGAGACCACTGTTTTGCGGTTTTTTCGGGGTCGGCGGGGTCGTTGATGAAAAAGCCGTTCTCGTCGTACCCTCTGATAATCAGCGCGTGGTTGCCGAAAGTTTCCCCCTGCAAAGCAACGAGAAGTACCGCGCCCTCGGTGTCGGCGGCGGCTTTCAGCTCTGTTTCGGTGACGCGGTTTCCGTCCTCAAAAATGTGCTCTTCGGCGGTCATGCCGAAATGCGCCAAAATGTCGGAAATATCCGCCTTGCCAATTCCTCCCAGACCGTAATAGTCCATTTCGACGGCGTAGTTCACAACCTTAACGGGGTCGACGTCGGCGTTGTGGTTGAGGTACAGATTAGCCATGGTGACAGCTACCGCCACGCAACCCTGATTTCTTATGCTGTCGTCCTCGTAAATCCAGCGGGTGTCGTCCATATAAATGGGCGCGCCTGCCAGCTCCTCGTCGGTAAAAGACATTTTTTGGTAATTATCTTTCAAAAACGGGTAATTGTACGCCAACTCGAAAGTGCTGTCGCTATAGAGCAAATTAAACCAATATTCGGGGTACAGCTCGGCGTTGTCTATAGCAAACTGCGCCCGCTCGTCGGTTTCGGCGAGGACGGCGAGTTTTCCCCATTTTTGGTAATACTGATGCTTTTTTTCAATCGGTATCAGCGCGAGCATTATGGCAATAACTGCCAAAAACAGTGTCGACAAGCCGATTGCGGTTTTTTTATCGGACATAGTATCCCTCCGTTGGTAACACAAATAGGGCGACAATGCGCCCTGAATGTGCAAATTTAACCCATACATATAAAAACAATCGCCAAAACTTTCCCAACTATAATTATACCACACTTCCCCTGATTTGTCAAGAGAAATTTGTAAAAAAATCTTGACAAGCGGGAAAATTTGTGCTATAATATCTTTGAGAGTTGCCGAAACAGGCGCGAGTGAATGTTTCAGCGGCGGTTTGCTCCCGCAAGGGAGGTGATGACCATATGACACTGGTTGAGGCGTTAATGCTGATACAGTTAATCGTTGACGTTGTCACGTTATGTTATCTTGTCTTTAGCAAGAGAAAGTAACGTTTTATTATATGTTTATTTTTACCCCAGCATTCTATACATATAAAAAACAACCGCCAAAACTTTTCCAGAGGGATGGCGGTGTTTTTTATACCACAAATTCTAAGGGGAGTGAACCGTGCTGAACATCTCACAAACGAAATGCCGGCACACTCTCATTTCTATTATTAGTATATCACACTTTCCCCGGTTTGTCAAGAGAAATTTGTAAAAAAATCTTGACAAGCGGGAAAATTTGTGCTATA
>JAMPDU010000040.1 GCA_023665505.1 Ruminococcus sp. | reverse complement strand
CCGCCAGCGCGGGGCTGCGCTGGACCAGCCGCTTGCCTAAAGGGTTTTTGGTTAGGTACTATAAACTGCTTGTTATTGCGTAACCTCTATATCGCTTTTTGGAAATTTCCTCCGCATAAACACGTAGCACACCAAATGTGTCAAAAAAGTTATCACCCAGGAAACCGGATAAGACACAAACAGCATCAGCACCGTATGGTTCTCGGGAACACGAAATACCGTCATTATCCACAATATCCGCAGTCCGCACGCCCCCAGCATGGAAACAACCGTCGGCGTTACCGCGAAACCCATTCCCCGTATCGCCCCTACAATGCAGTCCATAAGTCCGCAGGTAAAATAAAAACAGCAAACCATGCTCATGCGTATAAGCCCCGCCTCGATAACCTCGGGGCGAGCGTCGTAAATGCGCAGCAGAGGCGTACCGAAAATATACGCAAGATTGCCGAGAATAAGACCCGCCGCCGCACCGCAGGCACAGGCAATAAAGGCGATTTTATTTATTCGGCTGTACTTTTTCGCGCCCATATTTTGACTGACAAACGTCAGCGCACCCTGCGAAAAGGCGTTCATTGACACCCACACAAAACCCTCGATACTCGCCGCCGCTGAGCTGCCCGCCATTACGATATGCCCAAAGCCGTTTATGGAGGACTGTATCACCACGTTTGAAAGGGAGAAAACTACCCCCTGAAATCCCGCCGGTACGCCGATACGCAGGATTTTCAAGGCAATTCGTCCGTCGGGGCGCAGCTCGGCAAAACGAAACTGAAACGCTCCCGTTTCGTTTATGAGGCATCTCAAAATAAGCCCCGCCGAAACGCACTGGGAAATTACCGTTGCAAGAGCAACCCCCGCAACGTCCATTTTAAGCAGTATTACAAAAATAAGGTTGAGAATAACGTTTATTACCCCCGAAAAGGCAAGGAAGTAAAGAGGGCGTTTGGTGTCCCCCTTGGAGCGGAGTATGGAGCTGCCGAAGTTGTATATCATCATGGCGACCATTCCCGCGAAATATATCCGCAGGTACAGCGCGGAAAGCTCCAGCACCTCGGGCGGGGTCTGCATTAAGATTAGCAGCTGACGGGCGAAAATCACTCCCGCAACTGTCAGAATAAGTCCGCTTGCTATGGCGAAAAATATGGAGGTATGTATAGTCCTGCTGACCTTTTCGTCGCTGCCCTGCCCCATATAGTGTGAAACGATAACGTTCGACCCCGTGGAAAGTCCCAGAAAAAGATTTGTCATAAGGTTGACGAGGGCGGTTGTCGCCCCCACGGCGGCAAGTGAGTACTCACTGGCGAAGTTGCCCACCACGATAATGTCCGCCGCGTTGAATAAAAGCTGCAATATGCTCGACAGCATAAGCGGTACGGAAAGCTTTAACAGCTTAGGCAGTATCGCGCCGTTGAGCATATCGATTTCGTAATTTTTTGCCAAAATGATTACCTTCTTTGAAATTTTTTGTACATAATACAGTATACTCCTATTTGAGAAAAATGTCAAGAGACCTATTCGATGACCGTAGAAGTGCCGAATCGCGCAGAATTTTTGGCGGCAGGCAAAGTGAAATTTCCGCAGGAATACTGTATGTATTTCAAGGAAATTTCACAAAGCCTGACGTCAAAAAGACAAGCGAGGCGGTACTTCGGAGGTTATCGGATAGGTCTAACTTTCCGAACCGAGAATTATTTTTATTTCTATCCTGCTTTTGGCTCGGTACACCGTGACCGCAAGCTCCTCACCCGACTTGAACCCGTCTTTCACGGCGTTAAGCTCCCGCATGGTTTTCACCGGCTTGCCGTCTGCGGAAACGATGATGTCCCCGGGACGTATCCCCGCGGTATCGGCTGCGGAATTTTTTTCCACAAACCGCACGTACACGCCCTGCGGCATATCGTAGTACACGGCTGTTTCCTCGTCCACGTCCTCGCCGCTTATGCCTATGCGGGGTCTGCCCGAAATAAAGCCGTTTTTTATCAGCTCGTCGATAATGGGTTTGGCTGAGGTTATGGGTATGGCGAAACCAAGTCCCTCGGCGGAGTCGGAAATAATTTTGCTGGAATTTATCCCGATAACCTGCCCGCAGGAGTTGAGGAGAGGTCCGCCGCTGTTGCCGGGATTTATGGCGGCGTCGGTTTGAATGAGGGTCATGGTGTACTCGTCAACGGTGACGGTGCGGTTAAGCGCGCTGATTATGCCGCTTGTCACCGAGCCGTAAAGCTCGAAACCGAGAGGGTTTCCGATAGCAACCGCAAGCTCCCCCTCGGACAGAACCCTGCTGTCCCCGAATTCGGCGGCGGGCAGGGAAATTCCCTCCGCGTCAATTTTTACCACCGCAAGGTCGGTAGGGCTGTCCGCGCCGATTATTTCGGCGGGGTACTCGCTTTTGTCGGACAGAACCACCGTCACGCTCTCGGCGGTTTCGGAGGAATTTTTTACCACGTGGGCGTTGGTGACGATATAGCCGTCCGCGGACATAATTATGCCCGTCCCCGTACCCACGCTTTCGCCGAAACGGGAGGAAATCCCCACCACCGAGGGCTTTGCCTTTTTCACGATTTCGGGGATGGTCAGTTCCCGGCTTGCCTCCGTCAGCACAAACGCGCTTTTCACGTCCTCCTCGGCGGGAACGGTCTCCCGCGCCGAATAGAGGTAAAAAAATCCCGCAAGCATAAAAGCGGCGGCAGTCCACCCAATTAAAGAAACCCCGAAACCGCCTTTTTGAGCGTGTTCGGAGTTTCTGCCGAAAAATCGAAATTTCATCGCGTTTACTCCTTAAAGTATTTTTATACTTATTTTGCCCGTAAACGCAGAATTTATTAAATTCCTTTGCAAACGCTTTTTATCAGCCGCTCCAGAAAATCGGCGATTTCATTTATCGGCTCTTTCATTCCGTTGGCTATCCATAGGGTCAGCACGCCGTTGCACCCGTGTGCAATATAGCGGTAGACCCATTCGCTTTGCACATCTGTCAGCTTGGCATCCGCAAGATTTTTCCGCACCGATGACACATCGTAGCAAACCTCAAACAGCTTTTTGGGAAATTCCGGGTCGCCGTTGGGCGAACACACCGACTTGTAAATTTCCTCCTCGGCTTTGAATTTCACCATAATAAATGTCAGCACGTCCCGCGCCGTGTTGTTTTTCCCCGAATTCAAAACCTCTCTAAGCTCGGTCAGAAACCGTTCCTCGATTTTATCCAGCAAATCGTACACGTCCAAATAATGCTTGTAAAAGGTCGCCCTGTTTATTTCCGACATAGCGCATATTTCTTTTACCGTAATTTTGTTTATCGGGTTTGTTTTCAGCAGCTTTACAAAGCTTTCGGTTATAACCATTTTTGTGTAGCGCACCCTTGCGTCCGATGACATAATCATTCCTCCCGAGCCGTCAATTTTCCCTGCGGCGATATTTTTTCGACACTTTCGCGGAAAATGTTGATTAACGTACATTTTTAAAAAAACTGACGGTTGAAAATATTTCTTAATGATATTATACTATAATCAAGAAAGAAAATCAACAGCTGTTAAAAAACTTTCAAAAAAATTTTCGGAGGTGTTATTATGCTGAAAACATTTTTGCACGTACCCGCAATTATGACCTGCGCCCTCGCGGGAACAGTCGGCTTGATAAAGGCGATAGAAAAAATCAGTCCCGAACAGTTTGATTGGAATAAGCAAGAGCAGGAAAACGACAAAGACGAAAAGGAGGATATTCAATGAACGTTCTCTTAAAAGTGCCTGTCATAATAATACTCTCCGTTGTGGGAGTAATCGCAATGCTCGCGCTTTGCGGCTGCGCGATGTGGAGCTTTATTTACCTGATACGCTATCGGCTGCTTAAAACGGAGGTCAACAGGGAGCGTTACAAAATAAGCAGAAAGAACGACATAATTTCAGTAATTATCGCGGCGGTGACGGTTGTTTTTGTTGTACTGCTGTTAATTTACGGCGTGCCGTTTGTTATTGAAAATATAGACCTGTCCAAAATCCCGCAGCCCGAGCTGCCTTTGAACGGAGGTACTGCGTATGAGCGAGGATAACAAAAGCCGCGAACCGAACCTTGACTTGCTGAAAACCACCGCGAACATTCTCGGCAAGCACGGCAAAAGCGACGAGGAAATTATGGAGGCACGGAAAAATAAAAAGGGGAAATAATCCTTTTTCGGCGGCAGTCCGCCCGATAAAAAACTCCGAACCCGCCTTTTTCTCGCGGGTTCGGAGTTTTTTGCCAAACCGAAAATTCATCGCATTTACTCCTTAAAACCGCCCTTTTCGGGATTGCCTTAATTATGTTATTCTCTTTAAAAATTCTTTAATTTTTTCATCGCCGTTTGGCTCTTCACGCAAAACCATTATTACAATTTCTTTTAATTGCTCATATGTCAGCACTTGCATGTTTTCTTCCTCACCAGCCCAATGCTGTGACAATACTACCTCATTTGGCTTGCAGATATCCTGATCCCGATTATCCCACATCATATCTTCGTAGCAAAAGATACCATATGGACATTCAACACCCGCCAATTCGCCTTCATGATTTTTGAATATATTTTCCATTTTGTTAAGTCCCTCGCTATGTCCATCGTAACAAATGGCAAAACTAAAAAATGTCTTTACAAAATCAATGCTCCACTGTGTATTCATTCTATCAATCAGCACCGTATTATTCTCCATTATATAGCCTCCTGTCCCTGTTTACGGCAGTTCTCCGCTAATTTTTCTTTTTTGAGGGAAGTTCCGTAAGATAGGGTACGGCAAGTCCCGCCAAAAGCAGGATTATACCGACAATGCCCTGGGCGTTGAACTTAAATCCCGCAGGGAAAATGTGCGCCACCGAGCCCATTATAAGTCCCAAAATAAGGCAGTACGTACCTTGTCGGAATTTTTTTAACAGAATGTCAATAATTTTTACGGCGGTGAAAAGTCCCACCAACGCGCCCGCCGCAAACACCGCAAGTACCGCGATGTCGAGGTTCGCCACCGCGCTGATTATGGCGTCGTACGCGCCGAAAACTTTCATTATCATCGAGCCGCTGACCCCCGGAATTATCATCGACGCCGCGCCGATAAAGCCCATAACGACGTACAGAATTACGTCCCTCGCCATGAGGGGCGCGCCCGCCGTGAACAGGCTTTTGCCCTCGTTCAGGAAAAGCAGTGCAACCATAAACGCCGCCCCGATAAAAAACGGTATCAGATTTACCGGGCGGAGCTTGGGGGTTTCTTTTTTGCTCTCGCGAAAAACAGTTGGAACACTGCCGATAATAAGTCCCAAAAAGAAAAGCTGTGTGGGGACGTAGTACGTATCAAAAAGCCTTTCGAGAACGAGGGACGTGCAGAAAATTCCGATAACCATACCCACCCCCACGGGAATGAGGAACGGCATATTTTTTATCAGCTTTTTCACGTTTGGGGTAATGGCATCCATAAGCCTGTCAAAAATTTTTGTGACCACGGCGACAGTCCCGCCGCTGACCCCGGGAATGGCGTTGCCGATACCCATGGCAATACCTTTCAGAACGAGAATAATGGTATCCTTTGCTTTTCCGAAAAAATTCATTTTAAAAGTCCTTTCATAAACAGTATAAGAACATTATTGCACATTTTGGCGGAAAATGCAAGAGGTTTTGCGATAAAATATAAAAAACGTCCCAAAATAATTTCGGGACGGCAGGATTTTAATTTGTACGGAGCATATTAAGCTCTTTTTCCGTAAGTTTGTCGGCGGTAATGCCTTTATTTTTGCAGTACCGGCTAAGCTTGCGTGCGTTGTACATGGGGGCGTTTTTGTTGAATTCGGCGGTCATTATACCGTAATCTTCAAGGCTTTTTATTTTTTTATTTTCTTTCATTACAAAATCACTCCCTGCTTTTATTATACCACTTTTCACCGATTTGTCAAGTACCAAAAAGAAAAGAACTGCCGACCTGACAGCTCTTTTTCTATATTAACATATTTTCAATTGGCTTGTAAAAGCAGGTAAATGTTCTGGGGGAACCACTCCACTCATTTAAAATTTAGGCAGATTTTAAGTTTACTCCAAACATTCCTCATAAGACACCGCCGTCCTTTCGTTAATACTGCGGAACTCTTTGCTTATGCCATTGGACTCACTCCTCAAAATTCATATTTCCCGCGGGGCAATTTTAAATAAAGCATACAAATCACTCCTGTAAGAAATTTTTCAAGAGAATGGGACTATGCCATTGGACTCACTCCTTAAAAATCATATTCCTTTCGGCGGGGCGTACTCAAAATCATAGGCGTCCTCTCCTTTTGGAAATTATTTAATTAAATCGTGACAGGCTAAAGCCTCATCTTATGCCATTGGACTCACTCCTGTATCATCAGAATTTTTTCGGGGAAGTCTTAAAGGTTACCATAATAACCAACTCTTTCTTTGCGGGAAAACTCCCGTTGATTTATCCGAAACCGGCTCGCGCCGTCTTACCTGTCCTTTCGGACTCACTCCTTTGCAATTTCAATGAATATTCAAATCGTGGTACGCATACTCAAAAATCCTCATATGCAATCCCTTCTTTTCATTTAAATTTCTAAGGTTAAATTAACTGCTTAGGCGGTCTCACTCCAATCCGATTAAAAGATAAGGTTTACTGTACCTTTCGATAATCTTAACTTCATAAGACATCACTTCCTTAACAGAAATTTGTCATGAATTTTTTACTGCATCGGTATTCACCTTTCTCATAATAATGATAAGATTACAGCCTTTTATGTAAAGTCCTCAAAGGGAACATTGCACAAGCGTGATCTGCATTATTCATCGACTATCGGAGCTGCGTCATACCCGCGGTAGTAATTCGGGTATAAAAAATCCACATTATCAGCAACCGATGTATGCTAAGTAATGCGGCTCATTTATAGAAATACTTTAAGTTTTAAATTTGTTAGTTAATCACTTTAATTTCGGAGTGAGGTTCACAAAGAACACTTTCCTTTAAACTCCGCGTTCAAACTTTTCTCTTAAAGTACGGCTGTGTTGAGCCACTGCAGATCACTGCGGAAAAATGCTGTTCGGTTGTCATCTCCATGGGACTCGCCGCCTTTCCAAGAAAAATTTTGAATTCCCGAGCCGGTTTGTTCTTGCTTTATCGTCTGCATCGAGCGAACTCGCTGACTTTGACCGGGTTCAATACTTTGGGGTAAAAGAAACCTTCTCGCTTGAAATCAAGAGCTTTCGCTTTTTGGGTACTGCCCTCGCACCATCGTGCCGCCATCGCGTTAAGCTTTAGCCCTTGCGCTTACGGTCTTTCTCTTTCCTTGAATATACTATACCACACTTTTTATGCAATGTCAATAGTTTTTTGCATAAAATACTACACAAGTTTTGTGCAGAATTTTTATATAAAATTTACCTTGACAATCCGCCGTAAAAGTTGTACAATTAAATAGTTGGGTGTTTGGCGGGCAATTAGCCGCCTTACCGAAAATTTTGCACGCGTACGAATTTCAGGAGGTTTTTATTATGGCTGAAAAATTCAATAATAACGATATGGCTGCCGACCTTTACACCCTTGTGGACGAGGACGGCGTTGAACAGCAGTTTGAAATGCTTGACAGCATGGACGTGGGCGACGACCGCTACTACGCGCTTGTGCCCTATTACGACGACCCCACCAAGGAGATCGAGGCGGACACCGAGCTTGTGGTTCTCAAGTCGGAATTCGACAAAAACGGCGAGGAAACTTTGGTTTCAATCGACGACGACGAGGAATACGAACGTATCGGAAATATGTTCCTTGAACGCCTCAACGAAATCTATGATGATGAGTAATTAAAATTATGCGCGGTATCAAAAATACCGCGCATTTTTTGTAGGGGACGGGTTTCCCGTCCCGCCGCAATTATTTACATACACTCGGGCGGGGAAACCCCGCCCCTACAAACGTTTAAAGTATAAAGCAAATTAATCCGCCGCAGCCCTCGTTGATAATGCGTTCAAGGGTTTCCTGCAATTTTAACCGCGCGTCCACGGGCATGCGGTACAGCTTGTTGTGCAGACCCTCGTTCACAAGCTCGTGGAGGGACTTGCCGAAAATGTTGGACTCCCATATCTTCTGGGGGCTTTCCTCAAACTCTTTCAGCAGGTACATAACCAGTTCCTCGGACTGCTTTTCCGAGCCGACTATGGGGCTTACCTCCGTAACAATATCCGCCTTCATCATATGAATTGACGGCGCGGAGGCTTTCAGCCGAACCCCGTATTTTCCCCCCTGTTTCACGATTTCCGGCTCTTCGAGGGACAGCTCGTCAATTGTGGGCATAACTATGCCGTACCCCGTCGCCTCAACCTCGGAAAGGGCGTTTTCGATTTTCTCGAACCTTTTTCTTATGGCGGTAAGCTCCTTTAAAAGGGGCATTAAATCGCTTTCCCCCGCGATTTCTATACCCGTTTCCTCCCCGAGGATTTTGTAGAAAAGATTGTTTTTCAGCTCCGCGTCGATTTCCGCGCTGCCCTTGCCAAGGTCTATACCCGTTATCACGGCGCGGCTGATGTTCTCGCCGCCGGCGATATTTTCCGCAATACCGTTTACGTCCCGCACGAACCGCACGTTCTCCGCCGCCCCGCGAATTGCCCCGAAAACGTCGTTTTTCAGCCAGTGCCCCTTAGCAAGTCCCGTTATCCACTTCGGCATGCGGATATTGATTTCCTTTATGGGGAACGCGTACAGCACCTGTTTCAGGATACTGTTGATGTCCTCCTCTTCGAGGTCGACGCAGTTTACGGGAATAACGGGCGTGCCGTACTTTGCCGAAAGGTCGGCGGCAAGCTCTTTGGATTCTTTTGAATTTGGGTACAGGCAGTTAAGCAGTACCACAAAAGGCTTGTTTATGGAATTAAGCTCGCCGATGACCCGCTGTTCCGCCTCTTCGTATTCCTCACGGGAAATGTCGGAAATGCTGCCGTCGGTGGTGATTACCAAGCCGATTGTGGAGTGGTCCTGAATAACCTTTTGAGTACCCACCTCCGCCGCCATGGCAAAGGGTACTTCGTCCTCAAACCAAGGCGTAACCACCATTCGGGGCGCCTCGTTTTCGATATACCCTATGGCGCTGGGGACTATGTACCCCACGCAGTCTATCATGCGGACGTTGAACCGCGCCTTGTCCCCGATGGTGACTTCCACCGCCTCTTCGGGGATAAATTTCGGCTCGGTGGTCATTATGGTTTTCCCCGCCGCCGACTGGGGCAGTTCGTCCACAGCACGCTCGCGGCGGTACTCGCTTGCGATGTTGGGAATAACAAGCTGTTCCATAAACTTTTTTATAAAGGTGGACTTGCCCGTGCGGACAGGTCCCACAACGCCGATATAAATATCGCCGTCGGTGCGCTTTGCTATATCGCAGTAAATATCGTTGTTTGTCATTTTGTTTACCTCCCGGATTTAATTGAATTTATTTTACAACAGCGGAATAAGCAGCATTGCCTTGCCCGAAACCACCTCATCGTCGATGTCGTTTTCCTCCATTATGGCGGAAACGGAAGTGCCGTACTTTTTGGCGATTTCCCACAAATCCTCGTTCTCGTCGGTAAAGTAGAGCTTTACGGCGTAATCCCCGCTTTTCCGCAGGGGTTCGTCCTCGTCCACGGCAAGGTCGGTTATGCAGCAGATATTCGCCGTACCGGTTATTTCGCCCGTTATCTTTAATTCCGCCTTTGCCTCGACGCTGCTGTCCGAGGCGAGATTATAGGAGCAGGAAACGGGTATGAGCTTTACCTCCGCCGCCGAAGACGCGTCCAGCCCCTCGGCGGGAACTGTCGCAGTAAACGGCTCTTCCTTTTCCAGCATAACAGGCTCGCCGTCGGTGTTTTTCGCCATTACGCAGTACAAAGCCGTACCGCTTATTGCTATGCAGCCGTTGTCAATATCGGGCTTTGCAGCGGCGCCCGTCACCGTGCACCAAACGTCGTAAATGCACTCTATTCCCCCGTCGGGATAGTCCAGCACAGCCTTTGCAACGCAGGAGGAATTTATCTGTCTCGGCGGCAGTTCTATCTTAACGTCCGACTTAACGCTTTCGGTTTTGTGAGAGGTCGAGTACTCGTCTGCGGCAAGCTCCGCCGAGGCGGTGCGGTAAGCGGAACAGGTTATGAGGATAGTCGCCGTACAGCAGGCTACTTTTGAGTTGCCGTCCCCGTCGGAGCGGGGTTCTATATCGCAGGAAATAATTTCCTCCTCAACGGTGCAGTTGAAACGCTCGTCAATTCCCTCCAAATCAATAATCTGCGAAAACGGCAGGGTGAACTGCATTGACTCAACGCTGTCCTCATCGTCCCGACGGCAGCTGTAGAGCATGCTTATGTACGCCTCGCCCTTGGCTATAAGCTTGTTGGCGATAACCTTTTTGTCCCCCGAGGCGATAACCGCATCGCTCCTTAAGATGTTGACAATGGGCGGCTTGGACATTCCCAAATCAAATTCCTCCGAAACGGTTATCCGCTTAGTGGTGTAGAGCTTGTTTGCGGGGAACGTCACGGGGACTTTTTTCAGCTGAATATTCCCGCCGAAAGCGTCGCAGACGACTTCCTTTTTGTCAAGAGCCGTCACCTTTATTTTTATTGACACCGCGCCCCGAATGTCAATCCTGCGGGAATTTACCGCGCGGCAGTTTATGTAGTCGATTTTCGGGGAAATGCAAATTCTCGGGTCGACGGCGTTTTTGCCGAACTCCACGCTTTTGGTGTAAGTGAGCTTTTGCTCCACCGACTGGACGGCGCTGCTGTTTTCGGCGCAGTACAGAACGCGGATATACACCGCCATTTCGTATGTAAGCCTGTCTCCCGCCGCGCTGTAGGAAAGGATTTTCGGCGAGGTCATACACTTGATGATTTTGAATATTTCGGGAAAATAGTCGGGCAGAACGTAGTCCAGCTCCACCGACTGTTCCTGGGTATCGTCGAAAATAACTTCCGCCGAGGTGATTTCCTCTCTGTTTACTTTAAAGTCCATGCTTAGTCCTCCTTAAGAATAAAAAATCAAGAAACAAGTCTGACAAGTTTCCAACCGCTAAAATATTTATATTCTCTTACGGGGGCTTGTATGACTGTAAGAGGGTAGAAAATAGAGAACAGAGGATAGAAAATTTTTACGCGGCAAAGAAAAAAGCAGTCCGCACCGCGAACTGCTTTTTAAATTTATTGTTTATCGGTCGAATAGGTCGCTGTGAGTGCCTGTACGCGCCAAAGAAAGAACGAGAATATCCTCAATGATTTCATATATAAGCAACCAATCGGGACGAATATGACATTCTCTGTACCCGCGCCATTTTCCTTTTAAAGCATGGTCGCTGTATTTGCTTGAAAGCAAAAGCGAATTTGTACCCTCCGCAATAAGGTCGATAACATAATGAATTTCATTAGGGTCATAGCCTCGCTTAACAGCGATTTTTAATTCCTTTTTAAACTGTGCCGTATATTTTACGCTATACTTCATGACAGCAAATCCCTCATCATTTCGTTAGTATCCGTGTACGCTTTTACATTTGGGTCTCGGGCAATTCTGTCCGCCTCAAGCATAGCCGCCTCCGTCTCCGCGTTGGGAATATCCTCGTCGGGAACGCTGTTTTTAAACATAAGAACAAAACCCTCAATCTGTTCGTCGGTGAAACCGTCAATAATACTGTAGGCAAGCTCTCTTGTACTCATAAAATCAACTCCTGTAACAAATTTCTCATATATATTTATTATACATCAAAATACTTGTTTTTGTCAAAAAATTTTGATTACACCTTATTCTTGATTTCCCCGCCGTTTATTTTTTCAAGCAGTACGCTCGGCGCAACAGCCTTGACAGAAGTTTCCGCACCGATAAATTTTTTATCCCGCGAAACGATATAGTCCGCGCCCGCTTTTTCGGCGCATACGGCGATGAGGGCGTCCTCAAAGTCGTTCATGGAAAGGGAAAGAGCATTAATGCAGTCCGCCTTTTCTATACCTATTACATCTAATATCAAAAGCAGCTTTTGCACCATTACTTTCGCCTTGTCCGCACCGTGCTCCTTTCGCAGAACATAGAAAATATCGGTAAAACTGTTTGCGCTGACGAACCCGTCAAGCTTTTTCGCAGACGCTAACCGTAAGACCTGCTGCGCCTCGGTTTCAAACTGAGGGTTAGGCTTTAACGCGTCTATAATCACATTGTTATCAATCACTGCTTTCATTTAAAGCAACCCTCTCTCTCTAAGTCTTTCCTCCCTGTAATTGTCATAAACGGTATCGTCCGGAACAGACGGGGTTGTTTTTACATACTGCATCAATTCGTCAAACGCGTTAAGCCTTTCCCGCTCGGCGGCTTTCTCCTCGCTGACAATCCGCCCTATGCGTTCGCCTCTCTTTGTAACGATTACGTCGGAAATTTTCGCAAGCTCAAAATATTTGGCTGGATTTTCCTTTAAAGCTGACAACGATACGTTCATAAACAGACCTCCCTGCAATTTTTATTCGGTACGTTTATTATACACCAAAAGACCTGTTTTGTCAACATATAAAAATAATGCCGACGTCCAAAGATATGAATAAAAAGTTAAATTTTCCAAACCCCTTGACTTTTTCGCGGCATTGTTGTATCATATATTTGTAATCACTTTGTAATCGTTTACAAAGCGGCGCGGTCAATATTATTTTTATGTAAAGGAGTTTTCATATATGAAATTTTCGGACGGTTTCTGGCTTAACAAAAGAGGCTATGATGTAAACTACGCATCGCAGGCTTACGAAATCAAAACGGGGGACAATTTTATCAACGTCCTCGCCCCTTGCAGCTACATTCAGAACAGGGGCATGACCCTGGGCGGTCCCGTGCTGGAAGTTACCTTTTCCTCCACTCAAAAGGACGTTATCAAAGTGTCCATAGACCACTACAAGGGCGAACTTGACAATATGCCCAAATTCGAGCTTAACGAGGACCAAGGCTATACCCCCGAGGTCAAGGAGTACGGCGAGTACTGGGAGCTGACAAGCGGCTGCACAAAGGTGCGGGTGGGCAAATTCAACTGGAATATTCAGTACTTCTACAAAGACAAGAAACTGACAGGCGGCTCATGGCGCGCCACAACCGTTATCGGCGAAAATCAGTTCAGGCTTTCCTCGCGGCTTGCCTATACTCAGGACGACACTTTCTGGGACTATCCCCAAGACCCCCGAAATTCCTACATAAGAGAACAGCTTACCCTTTCCGTGGGCGAAAATATTTACGGTTTCGGCGAGAAATTCACCACCTTTGTGAAAAACGGTCAGACCGTTGAAACATGGAATTCCGACGGCGGCACCTGCTCGGAGCAGTCCTACAAGTGCATACCTTTCTATATATCCTCACGGGGTTACGGAATTTTTGTAAACAGCTCGGACAAAATTTCCTATGAGGTTGCCTCCGATACGGTTTCAAAGGTGTCCTTTACCGTCCCCGGGGAGAAAATGGAATATTTTGTTATCGGCGGCGAGAACCTCCACGAAGTCCTGGCGAACTACACAACGCTGACGGGCAAACCCGCTCTTCCTCCCGCTTACACGTTCGGACTTTGGCTCACAACCTCCTTTACCACAAAGTACGACGAGGAAACGGTTACTTCCTTTATCGACGGAATGGCGGAAAGGGATATTCCTTTACAGGTATTCCACTTCGACTGTTTTTGGATGAAAGAGTACGAATGGTGCAACTTCGAGTGGGACACAAGACAGTTCCCCGACCCTCCCGCAATGCTGAAACGTCTCAAGGACAGGGGTCTTGAAATCTGCGTGTGGATTAACCCCTACATCGCCCAGCGTTCCAAGCTTTTCGACGAGGGCGTGAAAAACGGTTACTTTATCAAGAACCTTGACGGCAGCGTTTTCCAGTGCGATATGTGGCAGCCCGGCATGGCTATTGTGGACTTAACCAATCCCGCCGCATGCGAATGGTACGCCTCAAAGCTGAAAAAGCTCTGCGAAATGGGCGTTGACTGTTTCAAAACCGACTTCGGCGAGAGAATTCCCACTAAGGTACAGTATTTCGACGGCTCTAACCCTATCGCAATGCACAACTACTACACATATTTATATAACAAAACCGTTTTCGACGTGCTGAAAGAATATTACGGCGAAAACAAGGCTTGCCTGTTCGCCCGTTCCGCAACGGTTGGCGGACAGAAGTTCCCCGTACACTGGGGCGGCGACTGCTCCGCCGAGTACACCTCTATGGCGGAAACTCTTCGGGGCGGACTTTCCCTCTGCGCCTCGGGCTTTGGCTATTTCAGCCACGATATGAGCGGCTTTGAGGCGACCGCCACACCCGACATTTACAAACGCTGGGCAGCATTCGGATTGTTCTCCACACACTCCCGCCTCCACGGAAACAACTCCTACCGCGTGCCTTGGCTCTTTGATGAAGAGTCTGTGGACGTGCTCCGTTTCTTTACAAAGCTGAAAGGAAAACTTATGCCCTACATCTGGGCGCAGGCGATAAAGACCTCCACCGTGGGCGTGCCCATGATGAGAGCAATGGTTATCGACTTTGAGAACGACCCCGTTTGCCTTAACCTTGACCGCCAGTACATGTTCGGCGACAATATTCTTGTCGCGCCCATTTTCAACGAGGAGGGCACTGCCGAATTTTACGTACCCGCCGGCGTTTGGACGGACATTATTTCCGGCAAACAGTACGAGGGCGGCAAGTTCTACAACGAGAAATTCGACTACTTCTCCCTCCCCTGCCTTGCCAAGCCTAACAGCATTGTGGCTTACGGCAACTTTGAAAAGAATTTC
Organism: Ruminococcus sp.; assembly: GCA_023665505.1. Taxonomy (GTDB): domain Bacteria; phylum Bacillota; class Clostridia; order Oscillospirales; family Ruminococcaceae; genus RGIG8773. The sequence goes on along the minus strand of JAMPDU010000040.1, from coordinate 9,665 downwards.
GAGTACGACTACCTGAACGGCACGGAGTTTGTTATTTACGAACCCGAGGAGGGCAAGGCTATCGAGTGCAACATTTACGACACCGAGGCTAAGAAAATCTTCACCCTTACCGCCGAGAGAAAAGGTAACACGGTTGAGGTTTCCTACAGCGATACTTCCGCGGACTTTACCGTTAAGGTATTCGGCAAAGATGCCGTTAAGGCGGACGGTTCGGGAAAGATTGTTATTAATCTGTAATAAAAAAGTCCCGTTAATTAGGCAGGTAACGATACAAAAGTATTGTACCCGTGGGAGTATTTTACTCTTATTGGTAAAGTATGCCAATAAGGGTAAAGGCTCAGCCTTTTTGGCGGGACTTTTACTAAAAACGGAGGTATATTATGAAATACAAAGTCGAAAACGGCAGACTGATTATTGAGGAAAACGGCAATACATACTCCTTTGAGGCTCACGCCGAAGGACCGCGTCCCTCGCTGCTGGGCGCGGGATTGAGTGCGGGCGGCAGACATTGGTCTAACAGGGACGAAAACATCAAGCTTGAAAAGCACATGAGTATTCAGGATATTGCTTTAAATGACAAATACGCGGCTTGGTACATACAGGAATTTGTTCCCGACAAGGAGGGGGTGGATTACAGGCTTACCAAAAAAGCCCAAATTTACCTCGGCGTACTGCAAAGCGGTGAGACTAAGGAAATTTACAAGGGCGAATGTTACGGCGATTTGATTTTTGACGGTAATGATTTACTTTTTAATATGGGAAACAAGGTTGCGGTCATTGCTATTGACAGCGGAGAAACGACGGTTCTGTTCAAGCACTCGGGCATCAAGAAAAACCGCATAAGCCTTAACATTACTCCAAAGCGTATCTTTTTCAACCACTGGACTCATGACAGTGATCATTTTATGTGGTACGACAGAACGACAGGCGAGGTGATAAATCCTCACATTGATACGGTTTTTTACGGATTTTTGGACGAGGATACCATTATTTACCACGGCTTGGACTACGCTTGGAAACTGGATTTGAACACGCTGAAAAAGAAACGGTTTTTCACCTCAAAGCAGATAGAAAAAATACGGAGCGAGTTCTGCAATTTCTTTGGCGTTTCGGAAGAATATTTTCTGAAAGATTTTACTGTTTCATTTCGTGAAATAAAAGACGGCAGGCTGCGTTTCAAATGCTATGTGGGAGCTCACAGCGACAGTTTGGATCACTCTGCATTGGAGCAAAAACTTTACGCGGAGGGTAAGCCCTCTCACCTGAAAGCGGAAATGACCTGCGGCGCGGACGGCAAGGATATAGAATTTCCCGTAAAAAATATCAAAAAGGAAACATTGAGCAGCGAGTACATAAAAAGCCCGTGGTGGTCATGGTCTGCTTTGAGCGAGGATATGAAGTAGTGTCAAGACCGCTCCCTGCGTCATATACTATAGGGAGGAATTTCCTCAATAAAAACAGGAGGAAAATATATGGCGTCTTTTTACAATCAAGCGACCCTTTCCTATAACGGAAATCTTATAAATTCCAACGTCACGGCGGGCGAAATCGTCGACACCCTTACCATGACAAAAACCGCCGTTACGTCCACCTACGGCGACAGGGAGAATATGACCTATGTCGTAAACATCGTCAACTCGGGCACAACCCCCTTTACGGGACTTACCCTTACCGACGACCTGGGCGCGTACGCTCTCGGCTCGGCAAGCGTTGTGCCTCTGACCTACCGCGACGGCTCGGTGCGCTATTTCTCAAACGGCGCATTGCAGGCAGCTCCCACAGTCAGCGCAACCAACCCTCTGACGGTAACGGGCATAACCGTCCCCGCAGGCGGCAACGCAACTATCGTCTATGAGGCGGACGTAAACAGCTACGCGCCTCTTGCGGCGGACTCCACAATCCGCAACACCGCAACCGTAACAGGCGCGGGACTTACCGCTCCCCTCACCGACGACGAGACTATTACCGCCGCTGCAAGACCCAACCTTTCAATCGTAAAGGCTCTCTCGCCCACGACGGTAAACGAAAACGGCACGGTGACTTACACCATTACCGTTCAGAATACGGGCAACACCGCTACCGACGCAGCCGACAATATTTTCATCACGGACACGTTTACACCCGTCCTTTCCGACATTGCTGTAACACTTAACGGCACGGCTCTTCCCAGCACAAGCTACACCTACAACGACACCACGGGCGTGTTCACCACAGCCGCAGGCGTTGTAAGCGTCCCCGCCGCAACGTTCACCCAGAACCCCACAACAGGCGTTTGGACAGTGAACCCGGGTACAGCCGTTCTTACCGTAACGGGACGTATATAGTCCGAAATGCAAACAAAACCCTCGGGATTTCCCGAGGGTTTTCTTTTACTTATTATCCTTATCCCGAATTTCAACCCGCCTGATTTTGCCGCTTATGGTTTTGGGAAGTTCCTCCACAAATTCCACAATTCTCGGGTACTTGTAGGGCGCGGTGTTTTTCTTGACGTAATCCTGCAATTCCTTGACGAGAGCCTCGTCGCCTTTGCCTTTGTAGTCCTTCGTAAGGACTACCGTCGCCTTTACGACTTGACCTCTGATAGGGTCTTTCGCGCCCGTTACCGCAACCTCAAGGACGGCGGGGTGTTCCATAAGAACGCTCTCTATCTCGAACGGTCCTATGCGGTAGCCCGAGGCTTTGATAACGTCGTCGGTACGTCCCACGTACCAGTAGTAGCCGTCCTCGTCCCGCCAAGCGGTGTCGCCTGTGTGGTACATATCGTTATACCAGGAATTTTTCGTTTCCTCGGGGTTTTTGTAGTATTCCTTGAACATGCCTATCTGCTTGTAATTTTTGGTACGTATAACGATTTCTCCCGTTTCGCCCGCGGGCAGGGAATTGCCGTCCTCGTCCACAATATCAACGTTGTACAGCGGCGTAGGCTTGCCCATTGAGCCGGGCTTAGGCTCCATACCCGGGAGGTTCGCCACAACAAGAGTAGTTTCGGTCTGACCGAAACCCTCCATAAGTTTCAGACCCGTATACTCCAGCCAGCGGTTGTACACCTCGGGGTTAAGAGCCTCGCCCGCGATTGTGGAGTATTTCAGCCCCGAAAGGTCGTACCCCTCTATGCCCTCTTTAATGAACATACGGAACATCGTGGGAGGCGCGCACAGGGAAGTTACCTTGTAGTCCTGAATTTTTTGCAGAATGTCCGCCGAGTGGAAACGGTTGAAGTCGTACACGAAAATCGCCGCCGCGCAGGTGAACTGACCGTACATCTTGCCCCACATACACTTGCCCCAGCCCGACTCGGAAATGGTGAAGTGCAGGGTGTCGTCCATAATGTTGTGCCAGTGCTTGGCGGTCTGAATGTGACCTATGGCGTAATAGTGGTTGTGCAGCACCATTTTGGGGTAGCCAGTTGTGCCGCTTGTGAAGTAGAGCAGCATATCGTCCTCGACGTGGTTGGGGATACGCTCCAAAGTGTCGGGGAATTTCTCGATTTCCTTATCGAAAGAAATCCAGCCGTCCTTGTCGCCCCGAACGACGTATTTTTCGGCAATTCCGCCGTATTCAGCGGCAGCCTCCTCGATATGGTCGATAACCTCGCCCTCGGCGGTTGCAACCACATACTTAACGTCCGCCGCCTTGAAACGGTAGGTGTAGTCCTTTTTCATAAGCTGATTTGTGGCGGGAATTATCACAGCCCCGATTTTGCACAGCGCAACAGTCAGAAACCAGAACTGGTAGTGCCTTTTCAGCACCGACAGCACCTTGTCCCCCTTTTTGATACCGTGCGCCAAAAGCATATTCGCCGTTTGGTTGGACTTTTTCGACAGCTCCGAGTAGGTGAAAGTATGCTCCTCGCCAGCCTCGTTTACCCACACCAACGCGCGGCGGTCGGGGTCGAGACGTGCAATCTCGTCGATAACGTCGTAGCCGAAATTGAAGTTTTCGGGGACGGTACACTCAATCTTCGTAAGCGTGCCGTTTTCGTCAAAGGTATCTTTTATAAACCTTTTGTAAAAATCATTCATATCCATTTTAAACGTCCTCCCTTTCTTATTTAATCAGTATTGCCAAAAATTCGCATTTTTCCCCGCCCGTGGCAATCATACCGTGGGGCGCGCTTGAATCGTAAATTATGCTGTCCCCCGCCGTGAAAATCTTTGTCTTGCCGTCAATAATGACTTTCAGCGAGCCGGACAGAATATAGTCGTACTCCTGCCCCTCGTGGACGGACAGGGAAATGGGCTTGTCCTGCTCCTCCTCGGAATAGGGGGCGATAACGAGAAACGGCTCGATTTTCTTGTCCTTGAACAGGTAGGCAAGGTGCTGATACTCAAAGCCCTGACGGCGTTTCACGGGAAGTCCCGTACCCTTTCGCACAACGCAGTAGCGTTTCAGCTTTGGGGTGTCCCCCGTGAGTATCTCCACAATGTCCACGCCGAGAATTTCGGCGCACTTGTAGACGAACGTCACCGAAAAGTCCTTTTCGCCCTTTTCGATAAGAGCGTACTCTTCGGGGGTGCAGTCGGTTCTTTCCGCCATTTCCTCGGCGGAAATCCCCACAATTTCGCGGAGACCCGCAAGTCTTTCCGCAGCCTCTTTGATGCTGTAGTTCATAAACATTCTCCTTTTAGTTTATTAGAAATCAGAAGCAAGAGGATAGAATTTATTCTCTTTCTTCATAATTACAAATTTTAAAAATTTGTATTGTTTTACATCATTTAAATACGTCACTCTCCGAAGCTAATTCCACCTGAAAACATAAAAAGCCAAATTATTAACCAAATTGCATAAATAATAAGGCAACAAATTAATTGAACGAAAATAAATAACGTCTTTTTTATTTTAGAAAAACTCAAACTCCATATTGCCTTTACAGTAAAAAAAATCAAACATACTATAGTAATTATAAAATTTACCAAATAGGTCTCATCAAATATTACGCCTAATATTGTAATTTTGGTATTGACTAAAAATGGCCATGTACAGGCATTAATAAAGAATATAAATGATATAATTTCATACTTTTTAAATTCCGTATTCATTGTAATTCCTCCTAAAATTTTATGTATCAATCCTCACCGTATCCGCAATAGCCTTGTTTTTCCGATTTCCATTTCAATTCTCCTTTTGTGAAAAGTGTACCGCCGACAAAATACCGACAGGAATAAAATAAACGCACCAAATTGTAAGAAGTGCCACGCCGACAACACTGTCCGAGCCGTCCTCGTTTGGCTTGAATACGTCCAGCATAGGCACAATCAGGCAGGTCAGAAAAAACACGCCGTGTGCCGTCAGCAGGTATTTCACCCGCCTGTCGGCTTTGCTTTTGGGAATAACCGTCAGACCCGCGAAAAAGGTGGAAAGTCCCATATTGGCGTAACCCAGCAGGTCGTAATTGAACATAAGACCAAACCGCTTGAAATCCAGCAGCATTGCCGCCTGCCCGCTAAGCTCGGCATACCGCACCGTCGTCAGCTGCGCGAAGTACACAATAAGAATTATGGCGGCGTATATTGCCGAAAAAACGGCGGCGCAAATCCCCGAAATTTTTCTCGAGCCGTCCGCGTAAAAACAGTAGCAGCACATCATTGTCACAAAGCTGAAAGCAATGAAAACCGAAAAAAGATACCGGAAAAAATCAACCCCCGCAAGCATTGAAACTCCAAAGCCCGCCACCGCCGCGGCGTTTGCCGCCGAGCTTATAACGGCTGTTTTTTTGTTTACGGTACCGCCTTTCATAGTCAGTCCTCCCAAATATTAAAAAGGTTTTTTGCCGTCAAGCCAGCCTTTTTCTTTCCAATAGTCCGCGTCGGTTTTATTCCAGCCGTCTTTTTGCGTCATTCCGAATACTCCGAAAAAGAATTTGGTTTTAAAGGTTATTTTTCTGTTTTTCAAGCTCTTTTTTATTTTATCCGCTTTATTTTTTACCTGTTTTTTTATTTTGTCTTTATTTTTGTAATCGGCATAATTACCGCCCATTTTCATTGTGGTAACGCCGTAACTGTAAATTACAGGCACACCCCAATAAAACAAATTATTCTTTATCAGCCTGACTGTATCCTTTACCCCCGAGCCGCCCGCCGACGTAATTATCAAGCCGACTTTATTGAACATACTCTCTTTCGGTCGGTGTACAAGCCACATATATGACAAATGGTCGAACAGCGACTTCAATCCTCCCGTACACGACATAACAAAAACAGGCGACGCGACTATAATCAAATCGGCGTTTTCTATTTTTTCGAGTATCGGCTTTACCGAATTAAAGTGAGGACATTTTTCCTCGCCGTACAGTATGCAATTAGCGCAGCCGCAGCAAAATTCGCCGAAATCGTTCGGCAGTATTATTTCGTCAAATTCGTTGTTTTCTCCCTCAAACTCTTTTAAGAACAAATCTGTCACCGCTCTTGTATTTCCTTTGTGCGGCGTTCCCATAATTGTAAGTATTTTCATAGTCAATCCTCCAAAATATTAAAAAGGTTTTTTGCCGTCAAAACGGCAATAGCCGCATATTTCTTGACGGCTATTCTTGCTCAGTCCTCTGTAGAAAATCCGCAAACAACAACTTTATCCTTATTACTGTAGCTTACAATAAGTGCTGTTCTCGCGTTTATTCTCCATACGTCCTCGTTTGAGTTAGTTTCATCAGGTTCTTCCCATACTTCTCTTAACTGGTTTTTACGATACCCTACCAATAATTCATTTACTTCCGTTTCGTCCATCGTTGCTATTAATGTCAAACTTGGGAGATTGTCATTACTTTTGTTGTTGTAATAGCCGTAAAACCACGCTGATACGCCAAACACTATAATTGCAAAAGCTGCTATAATGATTGCTGCACTCTTTTTCATATTATTTCCTCCGAAATATTTTCGGAACTTCCGTCAGCGTCGCGAAAAATCATTTCAACCGCCTCATCAAGTCCGATTTCCTTTGTTAAAATCTTTTCGGGAATTACTTCCATATAATCTTTTTCCACCCACCACCTGCGCATATCCTCCGCGCCGAAACTCATTCTCTTAGCCCTTGTGTTATGTCTTGCCACGGTTTCCTCAAAAGACAGGTCATAATAGTAGGCATAAATTTCCGAACCGAATTCCTTTACCGCAGTTTCAAACAGCGGCTTATACCACTCCGCAACCATAATTCCTTCCAATATCGTGACCCGGGAATTACGCCTGCCGTATTTCAGCAGCTCAGTCATCAGCGGCAACGCCTTTGTGTCCGCGCCGTCTTTGACGTGAAGTATCTCACGGCGAACCGTATCTTGTGAAATGAGCATTGTATTTTCTCCGAATTTTTCCTGTAACGCCTTTGAAACCGAGGACTTTCCGCTGCCCGAATTACCTCTTATAATTATCAGCTTAGACAAGACGGTTCAGCCTCCTTTTGTTATTATACCGTATATATCCGACGGCTTTTCCGCAAGAAAATCCGCGCCGCCGTCCACCAACTCTTCTTTTGTACGAAATCCCCACAAGCAGCCGATCGCCGTTATACCCGCGTTTTTGGCGGTGTACATATCCACGTTTGAGTCCCCTGCGAAATATGTATTTTCGGGGACTGCCCCCAGTCTCTCCATAATCCCGAAAACTATGTCGGGAGCGGGTTTTTTGGGCACGTCCGCCTTGCCGCCCTGCACTATATCAAAGGTATCGCCGAAAAAATTCTTTACCATAGCGCGTGTAAATTCGTCCGACTTATTGGACGCCACCGCCATTTTTACCCCGCTCTGTCCAAGACTTTTCAGCAGCTCCTCAATACCCGCATAGGGACGGGTTTTGTCCGCAAAATGGGCGTTGTAGCGTTCCGCGAAAATCCTGCGGGCAGTCTCGATATTTTCGGGACTGCGCCTGTCCTCGGGGAGACACCGCTCCAACAGCTTAGGCACGCCGTTTCCCACAAAATATCTGAAGCTCTCCTGCGGGTGGGCGGGGAAACCCATTTCCGCCATAGTATAATTAGCCGCGTCCGCAAGGTCGGCGAGAGTGTCAAGCAAAGTTCCGTCCAAATCAAAAATAATAGTTTTCATAAAATCACCTTTTATGCAAAATTTCACCAATTATATTATAACATAATGTTTGCGGAAATTCAATAGGTATAACCAAAAAGAATGGCAAACGCCTAAAATATTATGTCAGCGGGGAAATTTAAATTTATATTTGTTGTAACTTTTTTTCGGCAACCGTAGGGCGGGGGCTTGCTCCCGCCCTATTGTAGCGAACGTGTTGGAAAGGCGGGAGCAAGCCCCCGCCCTACATATGTTTGATAATCGCCTCGCTATATGTGCTGTTCCAACAATGCCGAATATTTCGCACGGAAATCCGCAAACCTTCCCTCGTCCAAAGCCTCGCGAATTTTCTCCGTAAGCGTGTTGTAAAAATACAAATTGTGCATAACCGCAAGCCGCCCCGCAAGCTGCTCCCCCGCTTTAAAAAGGTGTCGGACGTACGCCCGCGAAAAATTTCGGCAAGTCGGACAGTCGCACTCCGTATCAATAGGCAGGGGGTCTGTCTCGTAACGCCGGTTTGTGATATGCATAATGCCGCTCCATGTGAAAATCGTGCCGTGGCGGGCGTTGCGGCTGGGCATTACGCAGTCGAACAGGTCGATGCCCCGAGCCACCGCCTCGATGATGTTTGAGGGCGTTCCCACCCCCATTAAATAGCGTATCTTATTTTCGGGCATAACGGGAGTAACCGCGTCCAAAATGCGGTACATTTCCTCGGTGGGTTCGCCAACGGCAAGTCCCCCCACGGCGTAACCGTCAAGGTCGAGCTTGGCAATTTCTTCCATATGCCAAATGCGCAAATCCTCGTAAGTACAGCCCTGATTTATGCCAAACAAAAGCTGATTTTTGTTTATGGTATCGTGCAAAGCGTTGAGCCTTGTCATTTCCTCTTTGCAGCGGTACAGCCACCGCACCGTCCTTTCGCAGGAGCGTTTGGAGTACTCGTGCTCCGCGGGGTTTTCCACGCACTCGTCAAACGCCATAGCAATAGTCGAGCCGAGATTTGACTGAATTTGCATACTCTCTTCGGGACCCATAAAAATTTTCCTGCCGTCAACGTGGGAGTTGAAGTACACACCTTCCTCCTTTATCCTGCGCAGCTTTGCCAGAGAAAACACTTGAAATCCGCCGCTGTCGGTAAGAATAGGCTTGTCCCAGTTCATAAATTTGTGCAGTCCCCCCATTTCGCGGACTACCTTGTCCGAGGGACGGACGTGGAGATGATAGGTGTTGCAAAGCTCCACCTGACATTTCAGCTCCCGCAGGTCGAGGGAGGACACCCCGCCCTTGATAGCGGCGGCAGTGCCCACATTCATAAAGCAGGGAGTTTGGAACGTGCCGTGTACCGTCTCAAATTTTCCGCGGCGGGCGTTTTGCTCTTGTTTTAAAAGTGTGTACATATTTTAATTCCTTTCTGTTAAAAACTATATTTCTTTCATTAAGATAATGCTTTTACAGCCAAACAGCCGTTTGCAATATACTGCAAACGGCTGTATTACACGGATTATAATGCGTTTGTATGGAAAAAATTTTAAATTTCCGAGTAAAGAAGTAACCCTTTCCGAAAGACTTACTAACGGAAAGGGTCAAGGCTCAGCCTTGTGGTGGAGCATAGGGGACTTGAACCCATAAAAATATTAAAAAATATTAAAATACA
>JAMPDU010000003.1 GCA_023665505.1 Ruminococcus sp. | reverse complement strand
TTTACAAAATGTTCATAGAATAGAGGGTAATAGGGAAAATAGACGACATTCAACGGTATTTGGGTTAATATCCAGTTCATATATGGAACGTGCTAAAACTTTTTGTAAATTATTTGTGAATTACAGGAAAATAAAAATCCCGAGAACTTCATCTCGGGATTTTTGATACACATTCAATTTATTTTCTTGCTTTCCTGCGGAATATATAAATACTTGCCGTAAGAACGAAAATCGGCATAACCGTAAATTTCGCGCGTTTTTCTTCCTTGTCTGCAATTAAAGTATCATCGGCTTTCACGCAAGCTCCCGAGGAAACGTCCTCCTCGTATACGGGAAAATCGTCAATAGAAATCAGCCATTCGGATGCGTGAACGAAAACAAGGCTTGCTCTGCCGTTTTTGATTTCCGAGCAATTGCTGAAATCAAAGGACTTGTTTTTCGTATCATAGCAGTAAAGGTTTGCGAAACGTCCGTCATTTTCGCTGCCCAAATTGATTGTCAGCGTTGCCGCAAAGCCGAAATCACCGTTATGGGCGAGAGAAAGGGTTATTGTTGAACTTCCCGTAAAATCTCTTATCGCGCTGTTAGGTATTTTACCCGAATTTTTCTTAACGCCCATATCAACATTTTTGGCGTTTTTAACGCTCGTTCCGTTTATTGTCCAGATAAATCCGTCAATTTCAAGAACAAGGTCAATGTTTCTGCCCGATATTTCGGAAAGAATATTTTTCGGTATTTCCGTTGTGCCGTTCATATTGACCGCAACCGTTCCGCCGTCAGCGGTATTGGATATTTTCTCGGAAATCGCCGTCCAGCCTGTGCGCGAATTATCGCCCTCAATATAGGGTTCTTTATTTGCGGCGGGCGTTGTCGGCTGAACCGGATTTGACGGGCGTGACGGTGCTGACGGATATGACGGAATATTCACATCTGCACCCGTTGACGGAATTGTTTCGGTGCGTATTACCGTTCCGCAAACGGTGCATTTAAATATTTTTTCGCCTGTTTCCGTGCTTGTGGGTTCTTTTGTAACCGTGCCGCTGTCCGATGTGTGAGAAATCAAATCGCCGTATTCTTCACCGCAAACCGTACATATTGCTTTTACGGTACAGCTTGCAGTACCGCCTGTGTGCCCCGCTGCGGGAATTACCATTTGCGCCGTAAGCACTTCCCCGCAAAGGGAACAATGTGTTCCCGCCGTCTTTCCCGCTGCGATGCAGGTCGCGGGGATTGCTTCATCCGCAACAATATTGTGAATATGCTCCTCGGAAATAACGGGTAAAACCTCTGTCCGCATAACAGTTCCGCAGTTGACGCATTTAAACGTTTTTATGCCTGTTTCCGTGCTTGTGGGTTCTTTTGTAACCGCACCGCTGTCGGATATGTGCGGGAGTAAATCTCCGTATTCCAAACCGCAAACAGTACATACCGCTTTTACGGTACAGCTTGCAGTTCCTGTGTGAGAGGCAGTGTCAACAGTCTCGCCGCATTCGCATTCGCGCCAGTGGCTTGCGCCGTCATATTTCCACTCGTTTCCGTAAGTATGAATATGCTCCTCGGAGATAACAGGTATAATTTCCGTTCGCAAAACAGTTCCGCAGGAAACGCATTTAAAGGTTCTCTCGCCCGTTTCCGAAGATGTCGGCATTTTTGTAACCGTTCCGCTGTCCTCGGTGTGATTTAAAACGGGTATTACCGTTTGCGGGATAAGCACCTCGCCGCACGCAGAGCAATGCTTTCCCTCGGAAATTCCCGTTGAAGTACAAGTCGCCGCCTTTGCAAAGTCAGTAACCTCGGTGTGCGCCGCAAGACTGCCGTATTCCTCACCGCAAACCGTGCATATTGCTTTTTGGGTACTGCTTGCAGTACCGCCGCAATGGTTTTCGGGGGCTGTCGTTCCGCCGCAGCCGCTGCAAGTTTTCCAATGGGAAGTTTCATTTAAAATCCATTCACCATAAACGTGTTTCTCAAAATCCCCATATTCCGCATTACATACATCGCATTTTGCTTTTTCAGCACAAGTCGCCATACCACCACTATGTGTTGTCTTATCTGCAATTTCAGAACTATGGATACACGTTGCTGAATGCCAATGATAATCTTCATCGTGTGACCATTCAGATGAAAATGTGTGAGAATGATTAAAATCGTCTATATCTTGATTTAATTGTGCTGATATATGCTGCAATAGTTCTTCAGCCTTATATTCAGTATCCTCATTCTTTATTTGATTTGCAAGACTAGCTGCTTTAATCAAAACTAGCATTTTGTAGTCTGACGGGAATGTAGCAAAAGATCCATCTCCATAAGAGTATTTGCTTTCGTAGTCATCTGCTATTCCTTTTTCAATTTTAGTATTATATGAAAAATTTAAGTTTGACTCTAAAATACTATTAATTTTTAATTCATTAAGATTATAATAGGCACTCAATTTGTCCATATCATCTAAAAAAGTGTATAAGGTAAGAGCACACCATCCCATATCCATTTTTTCTGCTTCATCAAAAATTCCTCTTACCTCAGAAATATATTTTTCGGATAATTTGGCTGGCATAGCAATTAAAAAACCAGATGGATTCTGAAAGACATTTAACATCGCAGGAATAGTTGCTTTTCCAACATCGATAAATTCTTTTACACCATTTACGATATCTTTATATGTTTTGCTTACATATTTGTCATCAAAATGATTATAGCATAAAGGCAAAAAACTATCCCAAACAAGACTAACCATTACATCTTCATATTCTGTTTCAACATTTTCACTTAATCCAAGTTTGATTATTTTTTTAATTCCTTTAGCCATTATAACACCATCATCTAATTTTTTCTTCAATTCTGTAATATCCTTTTGTACGTCATATGATAATTCATTTACATTTCCTCCGGAAATTACATAACCCCAAATATCATTTTCCGTATCAGTTACATCATCAATTTGAAGTTTATCAAATTTCTTTAAATAATTATAACCTTTTTGCATATCTTTGAAAGGCTCTTTATTAATATCCAAGTTACTAACGAAAACAATGCCATATGTTAAGGTTTGCAGATATTTTAACATTTCTTCATTACCAGTTAATGAACGTTCAAGTTCGCAATTTGCGATATATAAGTTCATTAAATATTCGTATGCATCTTGATACTTTAATGAGTAAATTCTTCCTTGATATGCATATTGATTTGTATCTGATATTTCTTTTTCCATAGTTTTTAAGTAGTCTTTATTACTGTTCATAAAAATTATATATGTCATCATATCTCGTACTGTAATACTTGTATTTGTCCATAAATAATCATTTCCACTTGAATCTTTAATCGGCATAGCTATTTCAATATCCAACATATCTTCATAAGTATGTTTAGATAAATAATCTTCAAAATATTCTTGATAGCCAAGCTTTTCTATCCAGTTTTTTAATTCTTGTGCATACTGATTATCATTTTTATTTATGGAAGGTAGAAAAACACCATCTTTATTTGCTTTAGTTGAAACATATTCGCCTATAAATCCTGTTGCTTTTTCTTTAACAACATCAAATGTAAATTTGTACGTATTATTGTCTATATAACAATTTATACTGTGAGTACCTAATTCTTGAGGAATAAAAGATACTTCAACTACACTATCTGTATGTGCGAAAGATTTAATGCTTATTGTTTCATCATCTGAACTCCAAGAAATATTTTTAGATAGTAAATCAGTATCACCAATTACTTCTAATGAAATATGTTTTATACCACCTAAAGGTACTTCTGTTGGAAAAATAAGATACCCATTATCAATTTTAGCAGTATTTACTAACTTATATTTATATCCACAATTTTTTGCATATTCTTCTGCCGCCGAATTGGGATGGCAATAAATAACAACATTTGGACAGTCAAGAATAATTCGAGAATTACTAAAATCACTAATCTCAGGTGGAATGTATAATATTTTAAGATTGTCGAAATGTGAAAATGCCCGATAAGATATTGCAACGTTTTTATTTGGCAAGATTATGGTTTCTACTGATTTGTTGTGGTATTCCTCTTCAATAGTATCATTTATTTCAGTTATAGTTTGAAATGATGTATTGTCCGGGAAAATAATTGTTTTTAAATTATTGTTATATGCTATGCCATTTTTTTCACTTGTTATACTCATAGGTGTAACCATTTAGCGAACAAACCGCAAAGAACGAAAAAACGAAAATCAAGCAAGCAATTTAAGAAGCACAAAATTACCAACCGGTAGTTTTGTGCTTTATTTTTTTATGAAAGGGTGAAATCTATGTCGGTATCTGAAAAAGTAAACGAACAAACGCGCAAATGGGACAAAGAAAATATGTGTTCTTTTTCCTGCCGTGTCCGCAGCTATGAAGCGGAGGTATTCAGAGAATACTGCACCGCCAACGGCACTACACCGTACAAAGTTCTAAAAAATTCCATTATGCGCTGTAACGATGAATACAGCAGAAAGCTAAAAATCAGAAAGGACGATTAAAAAAATGAAAAATAATGAAATCACTTCAAAAATAAGAACATTCAAACCAAAGCTGACCGACAACGATACAATAGCGTTCGCTTTTCTTGCGGCTGAAAAGGGACTTGCTCCCGAACAGCTTATAGAAAATTTTGTGAGCGATATTGTGTCGTCTTTTTCTGCCGATGAGATTTCGGAAGAAGAAAAACATCTTGCGGACTGGTTCAACGGCAGTTGGTTCTCGCAGGATAATGACGGGTATTTTACTTTCCTGCAATATATTATTCGCAAAAATTTCTACAATTACGTTACCGCCGCCTTAACAGAAATTGAAATTTACAATGCGGAAATATTGAAACATAAAAATTCCGCAAAAAATAAAAGGCTTAAAAAGAAACGCAAAGAAGCAATAAAAAATTTATTTGAAAGGTACTGCACAAAAAATCCCGCGCATAAATCCTTTGCCGAGGAAATTAAAATAATCAGAGACTTTGATAACAGCATAAATAAAATTACAAAAGGCGGGAGTAACAAATGGCATTGATAATAACGGCAGCGGTTTTACTGCTTTGCCGCGAATATACAAAATCAAGACTAAAAAAGAAAGGTGATAAGTAATATGAACAAGGATTTTTACGACTACAAAGACATTGCAAAAATACTGAATGTAAGCGAACGTTCGGCGCGGATTATAATGGTGCAACGGGAATTTCCCAGTTTCAAGCTCGGAAGCAAGGTGCGCGTACTCATCAAGGACTTTGACGAATGGTTTGAAAATATCAAGGGAAAAGAAATTCCCATTGATGACAGCGTGAACAAATTTAAGGAATTAACTCCAAAGGGAGAGTAACGTGTTTATGCAGCCTATGGAAGTTGTAATCGCTTGGATTTTATCGTTAATCTTTTTTGCAGCCTTATTTTTACTCGTTTACGCATTGCTTTTAAAAAGAGCAGAGGATAAAATTCTTAAAAATGTTGAAAAGCAGCGAAAGTGTTATGAAAAAGAAAAAGCGGAATACACAAAAAGTTTAAAAAGAAAAAAATTCTGATTTTTTCAATTTTTTCAATTCTGCTTTTTTGAAATTTTTCAAAAATTGCAAAATTTGAAAATTTGCCCGAACTGAACTTTTTGAAATTTTTGCGATTTTGAAAAATCTGCATAAAATGAAAAATTTTATTTTTCAGATTTTTGGTGAAGTGAGGGTGTGTGCAAATTGAGAGTTTTTGAGGAGTTTTTCAAGGTAGCCGCGAGGGGGCGAAAAATGTGCGGGTATAGAATAGCAAGCATAGAAAAAGTACGTACTTTTTCCCAAAATGTCCCAATTTGACATTTTGAAAGGGATAACTCCCTTGAACCCTAATTTTTGTATTTTAGAAAGGTACTTTTTATATGGGTAGAAGAAATATTCGCAAGGAAATAAAATTCAATAAAGACGAATATGACATCGTTTGCCGCCGTTCTGCCGAGCTGGGAATGAGAACAGGCACTTACATTCGCACAATTGCGGTGCAAGGCACGATAAAAGTTTTTCCTTTGAAAGAGCTGAACGATGTTTATAGGGCGTTGAACCGTATCGGAGTAAATCTCAATCAGATTGCCGCCGTTGCAAACAGCACGGGAAGTATTTATCAGAAAGATATGGAGGACGTTCTTTCGGAGATGAAACAGCTCCGTGTTATCGTTGAGGACTGGTTAGAACCGCTTGAACCCGAGGTGTTGCTGTAATGCCAATAATAAAGCATATTTCTATTCACTCCACGCCGCTTTCAAATATCGAATATATTTTAAACGGTGAAAAGAATGATGAAATGAAATTTGCAACAGGATTAAACTGTTCTGTAAATCCCCAAAGTGCATATGATGAATTTCGCAGAAGTTTTGAATATTATGCAAAAGAAAGATTTTTTAAATCGGATTTAAATTTTCAAAATTTCAATTCCGATGAAAAAACAAAATCAAAAGAAAAAGTGAGAATACATCATTATGTGCAATCCTTTGACCCAAAGGAAAATGTTTCCCCCGAAGAAGCTCACAAAATAGGCATAGAGTGGGCAAAGAAAACTTTCGGGGAAAATATGCAAGTTATAGTGTCTACTCATTTGGACAAAGGGCATATCCATAATCATTTTGCGGTGTGTCCGTATGACCTTAACGGCAAACGTTGGATTGATAATATGAATACTCTTAAACGAGCGAGAAAAATTTCAGATGAAATCGCACTTGAACACGGGTTACATATTATAGAAAGTCCAAAACACAAAAATACTATGAAATACTCGGAGTGGCTTGCAAAACAAAACGGCGTGTCTTGGAAAAATCAGCTTGCCGCCGATATTGACAAATTGATTTTGCGGGAGGACGTTCAAAGTGTTTCCGACTTGGCGGACAAGATGAAAGAGCAAGGTTACACGGTGAGGTCGGGCAAGTATCTTTCCGTGAAAGCTCCGAAGCAGAAAAACGCGATACGCAGTTTTAGGTTAGGTGACGGGTATTCCGTTGACGATTTGCAATATCGGATTTTGCACAAGGAGCGGGAAATCAGCTTGACGGCTATTCAGAGTTATTCGGGAGTTCAGCGTGAATATGCGTTTTGTATGCGGCAAATGCAGATAGCCGTTTTTACAAAAAAGCCGAAACGGGCAACATACTCGGATTTGAGGAAAAGCACGGAGCTGTTAAATTTTCTGACGGAGAATAACATAACTTCTGCCGATGAGTTGGAAAACCGTTTGAATGCGGCTGCCGAAAAGGAGGAATATAAAAAAGTATCATATATAGAAAAAATGAGTATCGGCAATTCCGACGATATTGAACAGCGGCGGCAAAATGTTGAAAAGCTGAAAAGCGAGCTTGCCGATATTGATGTTACGCTTGAAAAACAAAAAGAGGAGCGGAATTATGTTGCGGAACTTTTTAAAGTGTACAAACGGGACATTGAAAATAATCCTTACGAGGAATATCAGCGGCAGCTTGAAGCGGAACAGCAGGAGCAGCAAGCCGAACAGGAACGGCAGGAAGAAAATCATAACAGAGGGGCAAGATGAAAATGGATAATTTGGAAACAATCAAGAAATGTAATCTTACTCTAAAAAACCGACTTAAAGAAATTCGCAAGGAAATGGGACTTTCTCAAAAACAGCTTGCGGAAAAGGCAAATGTTTCTCGGTAAACCATAAGCTCAATAGAAACGGGGCATTTTGCGCCCACGGCGAAACTTGCGCTTGTTATCTGCATTGTTCTTGACAAAAAATTTGAAGATGTGTTTTATTTTTAAAATGCAAGGAGAAGTGATATGGAAACCTTTATGAAAGTTTGGGTTATTGTACAGTCGGCTGCTATTGCCGTAACCGTAAGACTTTTGATAAAGCTGCACAAACCCAAACAAGAACCTTTAAAAAATAATAAAAACGAAAAGGAGAAAAAATTATGAATGGCGTTGTATTTATTAAAGAGGTTATAACAGTATGGCTATAGTGGTGAGACTTGACCGAATTATGGCTGACAGGAAAATATCCTTGAATGAGCTTTCCGAAAAGGTTGGAGTAAGTAATGTAAATCTTTCCAAACTGAAAACGGGGAAAGTCAAGGCGATACGCTTTTCTATGCTGGAGGCAATATGTGAAGTGCTTGAATGTCAGCCTGCGGATATTTTGGAATATGTCAAAAAGTGAGGAAAAATGTATGTTAATAGGTTTGCACGACGCCGAGTATGAGCATATGCCACACAAGAGTTTTCCGAATTACGCGCTGATGAAGATTTCAGCGTATCACAAGTCCCTCGGAGACACGGTTGACTGGTGGTGTGCGCTTGACAATGACAAATATGACCGTATTTATTCCTCGAAAGTTTTTGACTTTACGGAAGAAAACCCGTTCCTGCCTGCCGAAAAGACTGTAAAGGGCGGTACGGGGTACGGAATATTCTCGGAACTCCCCGCCGAAATAGACGAGATGTTTCCCGATTATTCCATTTACCCCAATTGCGACTATGCAATAGGTTTTCTTACAAGGGGCTGTCCCAATAAATGCCCGTGGTGTTATGTCCCTCGGAAAGAGGGAGCAATCAGAGCATACCGAACGTGGCGGCAGCTTATACGCCCCAATACCGACAAACTGGTGCTTATGGATAACAATATCCTTGCCTGCGGTTACGGTTTGGAACAGCTTGCGGAACTGGCTGACACGGACTACCTTATAGACTTTAATCAAGGTATGGACATTAGACTGCTGACAGATGATGTGTGCAAGCTCCTTAAAAAGATACGGTGGATTAAGTATATACGCTTTTCCTGCGATTCCTGCTCACAGCTCCCGTACTTTGTACGCGCGGCGGAAATGTTTGAACGGCATAAAATTCCCAAAAGTAAAATTTTTATATACATACTGGTGCGTTCCGACTTGCAGGAAGCCGACTTCCGAGTGCAGGAGCTTAACAGGCTTTGCAGGAATTTCAACTTGTACGCGCAAGCCGAACGCAACGGGCGCGAGGGTATCATACCCAATGCGGCGCAGTTGGAATTTGCACAGCGTTATGTGTACGGCAAATGCTATAAAAAGGAAAACTGGCGGGAGTATTGCCATAACAGAGGTTTTAATTTTTAAAAAATTCCCCACCGGGGAAAGGAGGAAAATAAATTGATAATTGCAATATTTACATTACTGGTTGTTTGGCACGGGCTTATGCTTGGGTGCGTTCTCCAGTTTATTACGAACGACGGCGTAGGTATCGGAGAATTCGCAAAAGCTGTTGTGCTGCACAATGTAAAATTCTTAAACCAAAACTGCGATTACAAAAAAGCAAGAATTATGTGTTTTGCATTGTTTCTGCTTATAAATTTGATAGGCAGTATATCCAGTACACTTTAATAAACGGAGTTGATAGATATGCTTGGAAAAAGTGAAACGATAGAGCTTAATCAATTGTCGGGAGTTGAAGCCGACAAAGAAAAGACGGTTAAGTTTATTCTGAAACACGGCTGCGAAATTATTGTTAAATGCAAGGATTTTTCCGTTACCCAGTACGGCGGCGATGTTGTGGGATATGAAATAAAAGGTATAGGGAGCGGCGACTATCCTATGTATATTGATAACAGCGAAATTGCCGCTGTTGTATATGAAAGGAGTGAGGAAAATGGGTAATTACTGCGAAATTCAAGCGAAAAAAATAGAGAAGTGGGTAAAGCTTTTTCTGATGATGTCATCTTCGCAGAAAATTGTGATGTTCACCGAGGACGAGCCGTTCTATGAGGGTACTGTTTCGGAAGTAACTTTTGAGGATTTGGCTGTATTTGCGGAATATGAACCTACTGAAATTTCTGCAAAAGACGGAATAATTGTTATTTCCGTCGAAAGTCCCGATAACTGATTTAAGGGAAACAGGGCTGACTTAGCAGCCTAAATCCGAGAAAGTAACCGTAAACCGCCGCCTGCGGTGTGTGTGATACTCTCGGCAAGGTATAAGCTCCGCACATTAAAGTCCGTGTGGACGTTGCGCTGCGGCGCGGTTGCAATTCGCGCGTATGAGTGTGATGTAAGCTATGTTTGCACAATCCAAGTTGCAATTCGCGCGTGTATGTATGATGTAAGGTTTGAATTGTGCATTGACAAATACATAATACAGAAAATAATAAGGAGATGTTATTTTATGAACGAGAAAAAAGAAATATCCGCAAAGGATTTGTACATTTGGAAGAAAGGTATGGACGATTACGGCATTAAAATTCTGTCTGCGCTTAACGGCATAATTGACGGATTTAATGTTCTGCAATGCTGCGAATGGAAAGATGTAACGGAAAAACTTGAATTATCATCTATGTGCGCCGTTGCAGAAAGGTGCGAAAAAATCTATAACAGCGACGAGCTTATGGATATGGCAGACAATTTTGAAATAATAAGGTCGCTGCTTTTCGGTGATAAAATTGACTACAAAAAACTACTTGAAATGCTGCGGGATAATGTGAACGAGTGCGGTTGGACGGAGGAAAAGGCTGAACAAAGACGTGAGGAAAATCGCGGAAAACTCGAAGAAAAGCGCAGAAAATCACAGGAGAAATATAACGGCAAGTTTTCCGACGAAATGCCCGAACGAATAAAACAGCAGCGCGAGGAGTTTCGGAAGTCGGAATAAAATTCCCCAGTGGGGACGGGCTGACTTAGCAGCCTAAAGTCAAGAAAGTAACCGTAAACCGCCGCCTGCGGTGTGGGTGATACTCTCGGCAAGGTATAAGCTCCGCACATTAAAGTCCGTGTGGACGTTGCGCTGCGGCGCGGGTGCAACTCGCGCGTGTGCGTGTGATGTAAGTCTTTCGCATAATACTCAAAAATTCCGCGAAATTGTTGCAATTCGCGCGTATGCGTGTGATGTAAGGAAAAGTCAATACTTAATTTTAAAAGAAGAATACAGAAATTCAGATGTTGCAATAAAAATTCCCCAGTGGGGACGGGCTGACTTAGCAGCCTAAATCCGAGAAAGTAACCGTAAACCGCCGCCTGCGGCGTGTGTGATACTCTCGGCAAGGTATAAGCTCCGCACATTAAAGTCCGTGCGGACGTTGCGCTGCGGCGCGGTTGCAATTGGCGTGTGGCGTGTAATGTAAGTTTGGGAAAATATTCTGTCAATTCGCTTTCGGTATGTTGCAACTCGCGCGTGTGACGTAAGAGCGGGATAAAAGTAGTAAATGTCATTTTCAAAATGTTGCAACTCGCGTGCGCTTAATGTAAGAAGGAAATAGTAAGACATAAACTCAAATAATAAGAAAGTGGGAATTATGGATAGTATTTTCAATATTGAAATCCTAACGCAGAATATTATAGAATTGTGCGAAAGGAAAAACATATCGGTAAACCGTATGCTGCAAGAGTGCGGTTTGAGCAAGAACGTTATTGATAATCTTAAACGAGGGTTTGAACCGCGGCTTGCCAAAATTGTGATTATTGCAGATTATCTCGGCGTTACGGTTGATTATCTTATAAATAATTCCCCAGTGGGGACGGGCTGACTTAGCAGCCTAAAGCCGAGAAAGTAGCCGTAAACCGCCGCCTGCGGCGTTGGTGATACTCTCGGTAAGGTATAAGCTCCGCACATTAAAGTCCGTGCGGACGTGCGCTGCGGCACTGTGCTATTTTTGCATAGGCGTGATGTAAGAAGTTGTAAATTTTCAGTCTTGACAAAATTGCAATTTGCGCGTATGCGTGATGTAAGGGCATAAATTCTAATTTAAAGACTTTAAAAAGAACGGAGGAATGACAATGAAACTCACGCCCGAACTTGAAGCCTATAAATCATTTAATAAGGACACGGCGAAAGTTTTCAGCAGGCGGTTTACGGTACTGCGTAATGCTTATCAAATGTCGCTTAACGATGTTGCCGATACTTTGGGAATATCAAGGCAGAGCATTGTTTACTATGCTATGGGAAACAGACTGCCGAGAATACCGATATTGATTTCCATTGCAAAGCTGTTTAATACGTCAACGGATTATCTGCTTGGATTTAATAATAGTAACAGGCTTTATCTGCCTTGCAAGGTGGGCGAAACGGTGTATATGATTGAAAATGTAAAATCGGGCAGGCGCAGAGAACAGCAGATTGTATCGGGACAAATCGACCGCTTTATAATCGGCGGTTTGGGAGTACCTCTTGCCGATATTTGCACGGAGGATAAGTGCTACTATGCTTGCGGCTATCCGCAGGATTATTTCCTAACGCTTGAAGAAGCGCAGGAGGCTTTAAAAAGAACGGAGGAACGTAAATGAATGGTTGGATAAAAGCTGACGACGGGGAGCTGTACCCAATTGCCGCCGATGAGAAAGTTTTTGAAAATAATCTCATAGGCAATTACCGCGCAGACGAAAATTTATTGCCATTGATTAAATTCAAAGACAATTCCGAGCTTGCGGTGCAGGAGGTTTCTTTTCCGATAATATCGGAAGATGAACGGTACAGAAAAACACCCAATAAAATTGCTCTCGCGCTAAAAGATTTTTTTAGTGATGAAATCGGCTTTTTATGCGGATTATTGTCGTTAGTGCTTGGATTGTTTCTCCCCATTATAATTACTTATAAAAAGCAAGGGCATACTGACATAAATGATTTAAGTCTTTTAGAGGAGGGCGTTGACGCGGGTTTGAGTTTGGGAGTGTACATTTCCTTTTTATCCCTGCTTAATAAGTTTTGCGGACTTAATGCTTACGGCTTATCGAAAGATACCGATATTTGGACGATTAATTTTAAGGACGAAACGGTTGTCAGAGCAAAGCCGTTTTCGGTACTGTCTGCAAATAAGGATTTTAAGGAAACGGAATTTTATTGTAACGTAAACGACGGTGAATACCGTTTAGGCGGCTGTTTGCGCGGAGACGATATATATTTTTCGGAAGAAGCCGCCGCAAATGTGCTTGATTTTGTGTTAAAATCCAATGACCGCGAGCTGAAAAAATACTATCCGAACTGGAAGAATGACGGTAACTTTGTAAGATTTTACAAAAGCAATATTTCCAGATACGGATTTGACAGAGCCTGCAATAGTGTATTCAGCTCCGCCGTTCTTGCTGATTTGGAAATCAACGGAATGACATATAAACCCGCAACATCTATAAATGACTTGTTTTCGACGTATTTGTCGGCTGTAAACAGGCAGAAAAAAGCCGAAAAGGAAAATCAAGAGCTTATTGACAAGATAAACGATTATCAGAGCGGCATTAGCTGATATGAGTTTTTCTATAAAAAATTCCCCACCGGGGACGAAAGGATTTGATAATATGAACAGTAACATCGGAGACCCTATTGAATGTCCGTACTGCGGAGAAAAAACGGTAACGGCGAAAGTTGCCACGACGTATTATTTTGTCTCGGAACACCCAATGTACAAAAACGGTGTTGATATGGACGGTGAAACTATGGGACAGATAATCGGGGAGATGACCTGCGCTCCCGTTATTAAGTATGCGGGATTTTTCTGCATTTCCTGCGGCAAGGAATGGACTGCATACGACTATGCGCCCGTCAAGGACGAAAACGGGTTGATTTCATTTGAAAAGCGGGAGAAAAAATCTAACAGGAAAGGAAAGAAAGTCAATGAATAAGAAAGAGATTGCGGAAATCAAAAAGAATTTTACCGACAACAGCGGATTTTTCACGCTTAATCACATTGTTTCGGTGTATGTTGACCCGCAGAAGAACGTCCGCTGTAAGGATAACAGGCTTTATGCCCTTATACCCGAGGACGAGGGCGCGGTTATGCTTGAAACTATGAAAAAAATTCTAAGCGGCAGAGTGGGTAAAAATCTTGTGGAGTACGGTTTTCCCCGCGAGGAATACGACGAGGACGGCGCACAGAATATTCTGTACTCCGCAGTAAAGGGCAGACTGGAGGACGAACTTGCCAATGACAGGTTAATCGAAAGAATAATCAATAATATGGAGTACGAAACGGCATACTCGCTTATAATCGGGTACTGCTCTTACAGCATTATGACTAAGGATAATGACGATAATGCGGACGGTGAGTACAATTTTATTGCGGCGGCGGTTTGCCCCGTCTGTACGGGTAACGACGGGTTGATGTTCGACAGCGGAGCGAACGCTATTGTGAAAAAAGCCAACACCGACCTCATTGTCAGCCGCGCTCCAACGGACGGTTTTTTGTACCCTGTTTTCAGCGACCGCGCTCCCGATGTGAATAATGTGATGTACTACACGAAAAATCCCAAAAGACCAAATATTTCGGTTGTTGAGGACGTTCTCGGCTGCGAATGGGTAATGTCGTTTCAGCGGGAAAAAGAAACTTTTCGGCAGATACTTACGGACGTTGCCGCCGACGAGCTGAATTACAATGTCATAACCTATGTGAATGAAGCTATACGGGACATTGTGAACAACTCCAAAAATGAAACGGAACTGCCCCTTATAGACGGTAACAAGCTGTACGGTATTCTTTTCGACGCGGGCGTAAGCAGCGAGAAACTCGATTCGCTTGCCGCCGTTTTCAAAGAAAAGACAAGCGGTGCTGACGGTCTGACCGCCGAAAATCTTGTCGAAAGCAAGGTAACTCTTTCCGCGCCCGAAATTACCGTACATATCAGCAGAGCAGCCGCCGGCAAGGTGCGTACAAGCGTTATCGGCGGCAGGAGATGTCTTGTTATCGACCTTGACGACCCGACAATTACGGTCAATGACGTTAATGTGAGAGTTTAGGAGGTACGTTATGAACAACACAGCCATAGAATGGGCAAGCAGCACTTGGAATCCGATTGTCGGCTGCTTTAACGATTGTGAGTATTGCTATGCACGCAGACTTGCCGAACGGTTCGGAGGAATGCAAAAATTTGCAAACGTCTTTGACGAAAACGAACCGATACGGGGAAAATCGGGAAAAATTTTACCGTATCCTCACAGTTTCAGCCCTACCTTTTTGAGATACCATTTAAACGACTATGCAGACAAGGCAGGCAGAAATATTTTTGTTTGCTCAATGGCAGACCTTTTCGGGAACTGGATTCCCGATGAGTGGATAGGCGAGGTTTTTGCGGCTTGCCGAAACGCGCCGCAGCACCGATACCTTTTTCTTACAAAAAATCCCGAACGGTACGCGCAGCTCAAAGAACAGGGAAAGCTGCCGAACGACGGCAATATGTGGTACGGTACGTCCGTTACGAACATACGGCAGTTGGAGCAGGCAATGATAGCCCTCGGAAAAATGCCTATGAGTATAAATTTCTTTTTCAGCGTTGAGCCGATGTTGGAGGATATAACCGCTTACAAAAACGTGAGGAACGACACATTTTTCGCCGTTTTTGCAAACTGGATAATCCTCGGCGCGGAAACGGGAAACAGAAAAAATAAGGTTATTCCAAAGCGGGAGTGGGTAGACAACATATGTATGGCGGCAAACGTCCCTATATTTATGAAAGACAGTCTGATACCCATTGTCGGGGAAGAAAATATGCGGAGAGAGTTTCCGTTCTGAATAAACTGTCCAAAAAACAAATAAATTGAAAGAAGTGTAAAAATGGATAATTTCTCCGCGCTGCTCCAGCTCATAAATCCCGACAATACTATGTCGGTAAACCGTTTCCTTGCCCACTCTATGGGTATGGCTGAAACTATCATTTATTCCGCCCTTATCTCCAAATATACATATTACAGAGATAACGGCAAAGCTGCCGACGGTTGGTTTTACTCCACCATAGAGGACTTGCAGGAAAGCACCACATATGGAAGAAAAATACAAATGTCGGCGATAAAAAAGTTGGCGGGGTACGGCTTGCTCGAAACAAAACTTATGGGTATGCCCGCTAAACGGTATTTTCGTATCATATCGGACACGGACAGGCTTGCCGAACTGATTGAAAGGGGGCAGGAAATATGTGCCAATATGCGTAAAAAGTCCGAAACCGAAAAATCGGATACCGCCGAAACCGCGCAAAACTCCAGTTTGTCCGATGGTGCAAACAAGATTGTCCCAATGGGACAAACAAGGTTGTCCCAAACGGACAAACAAGATTGTCCCGACGGGACAAACAAGTTTGACCCTATGGGACAAGCATACATTAATCTTAAAGGAAGTAATCCTAAAGGTAATCAATCTATCTATCCCGCGCAGGCGCGTGACAGACCGATTGAGGGAGAGAGCGCAGCTGAAAATAAAACTTTCGGCGAGATACTGGACGTACTCGGTTACGTCCCCAAACGCTGCTCTTATCGCTTTGCCGCTGACCCGCCAAAGTGCGAGGAGGATTTTGCGGCATTTGACGAGGAAAGCCGCAGAACGGACGGCTGTATTATCCCATACGAGCTTGGCAAGGACGAGAACGCTATGGGTATCGCTTTGCGTTTCCTGTTTGGGTACAGCTATTGCCTTGCCGACACGGACAAGCGGCATATGGACTTTGTCGATATTGTGATAAACGCCCTCGCAGAAATGGCTTGCGCCGAAAAAACAAAGATACAGGACGGGTATGTCCTCGGCAGAACGGTTATAGACAGGCTTAACGTCTTGGTGCGAACATCCTCGCTTGCGGATTGCCTATGGAGCTTTGAGGGAAAATGGCAGGCAATTATAGCTGCCGAAACAAAAATGAAAAATCCCCGAAGTTATCTGAAATCCACCTTGCTTAACTGGCTTTTGGATTATAGGCTTGAGGACTTTTGCTATGCGTTTTAGCTGTCGGTTTTCTCGCCCTCCTGCTCCGCTTTGCGCAGCTCCTCGCCGTACTCGTAGATACATTTGCCGACATATTTTTTCAGCAGCTCCCCTGCGGTGGTGTCGTGTGCGGCGCAGTATTCTTTAAAAACCTCCGCCTCATAGGTGCGGACGCGGCAGGAAAGGGTACGCATATTCTCCCTGTCCCACGCCCTTATGCTTTGCTTGGCTTTTTCACTTAATGGCATTTTTGGCATTTTTTGTCACCTCAAATCTTTTACTTGATAATATTATACCATATTCCGCTTTCTGTCAACAGTAAAAAATTACACAAAGTTTTTGCAAAAGTTTGTGAATTTTACATATTGCATTTTACTGTCAACAGTAGTATAATATATTACAGTAAAGGAAATTCCCCGGTGGGGAACTAAAGAAAGGCTGATTAAAATGACAACAATTTTACTTATTCCCGTGAAACTCTTGGCAAAGGCGGTGCTGTATCTGCTTGCGGCGGTAGTTGGGGCGGTCGGCTTTGCGGCTTTGCTTGTCTCGGCAATTCTGCAAAAGATAGGGTTCTTTTGCGGAGGAACGGCAATAGCGGCGGCAATTATTATGTGGATTATGGCGGAGGGCAGTACGGCTCTTACGGTTGCATTAATGGGTGCGGCGGCGGTATTGCTCCCAGTGATAGCGACGTTTATTTCAAGCGGAATTATTCTGATAAAAGAAAAATTGCTTGATGTGTCCGCTGACATTGAGCTTATTTAAAAAATTTCCCCACCGGGGAACTGAAAACGGAGGAAATGATTATGTCAAACAATGAAATCAAGTTTATAGGCAAATACGCAGACCAGCGCAGAGAGGTACTCGAAAATCACGCTCCCGAAGTGTACAAGCATATGCTTGAAAACGGTACTCTTGAAGAACATCTCGAAAGCGTTCAGAAGTCGGCTGAAAGCTATGTTGAGAACTACCTTGCCCGATACACCAACTCGGACGAGTATCTGAAAGCCGAAAAGCAAGACCCCGCAGAAGCTATGCGGCTGCTGAATATGACTACCCTCGAAGCGGAGGACGCGGCTTACAGAATATGGATTGCCAACTTTGAAAGCGACGAGGACGAAGATGAAGATTTTTGAAGTAAAGGAGGAAACGGCTAATGACTATTGCGGACTACAAAAACAACTCGGAAAGCGACGTTGAAATAATCGTCAAGGTTTTGCGAAACCAATTTGACTGTATGGGGAAAATTTTATACGAGGGCTGTTTGGGCGATTGCCCCGAAGAACTGGACGGAATGACAATTGATATTGTCGGACATTCTTTGATTGCGGCTCAAAAAGGAAAAACGCTTATTTACTTAGAGCATATTGCATAAAAACAAGGAGGAAACTAAAATGAGCAAGAAAATAATAGCAGTAGCCAACCAAAAGGGCGGCGTTGGAAAAACCACCACAACGGTAAATCTCGGAGCGGCTCTCGCTCTCATCGGCAAAAAGGTATGCCTTATCGACCTTGACCCGCAGGCTAATATGTCGGCGTATCTCGGTTACGAGGAAAGCGGAACGTCCAACATCAACGATATGATGATGTCAGCCGTTCGCGGCGGTGAGGTACCCGACGGTATTCTGCACAACGAAAAGAATAACGTTGACTATGTACCCTCGGACATTAACCTTTCCTCGGCAGATTTCTACCTGTCGCAGGCTCTCGCGCGGGAAAGCGTTCTGAAACGTATTCTTTCCGCAGAACGCTTTGCGGAGTACGATTACATAATAATTGACTGTCTCCCCTCTCTCGGCGTATTGCTGATGAACGCGCTTACGGCGGCTGACGGTGTGGTTATTCCCGTTCAGACACAGAAGTTTGCGCTTAACGGCTTGCGGGGTCTGACGGACGTTATCGAGCAGATAAAGGGTACGGTAAACCCAAACCTTGAAATTATCGGCATACTGCCCACAATGCTTGACGGCACTAATATGACCCGCGACACTATTGACGCGCTTACGGAGCAATACAGCAAAAATCTGATGATGACCCGTATAAGCCGTTCTGTTGAAGCCGCTTATTCGGCGCAGAAGTGCAGCAGCTTGTGTCTGAACAATTCTAAGCTCGGCGAGGAATACAAGGCTCTTGCGTCGGAGGTACTTATGAGGTACGGGGGATAAAATTTCCCCACTGGGGAATTAAAGGAGGTACGGCAATGCAGAAGTATATATGCAAGTGCGGCAAGATGTTTGAAAAGTCCACTAATGCAGAAACGACGGGATATGCAATAAAAGACTATTCACCGCAGCACGAATGTTACGGTTGCCTGTATATCGTTACAGAAAGGGACTGGAAAACAAGAGAAATTGTTAAGCGCGAGTGCAGAGCAACTCCAAAAATTACATATTTGTCAAGATGTAAAATAGGTACGGAGAAAGGCGATTTTTCAGCTTGCAGACTGTATTCTCTTGACCTTGTTTTCGTAAAAAGAGTAATGAATTATATCAATTCTCTTGACGGAATGGAAATAACGGAATTTGGAAACCGTATTCCAAATGAATGGCGGGCTGCCGATTTCGGGCAATGCTATTCCTTTGATGATTGCTATGGACTTGCTGTTTTTGATTTGAGTTTTAAGAAGAACAAACAAGGTACAGAAGCCCGCAGACTTGTCAAGGAACGGTTCTTTTATGAGGACGGCAGCCGCAGAGATATGACGGAAGATATAGAACGGAAAACGGTTTTAATGCGGATAGAAATTGCAAAAGAAAACGCTGGAAACAAAACGATTGCCGTTAAAAAGGCAAATGAGAAAACGGAGGAAACCACTATGAGCGGATTTAACATTAACGCGTTTATTACGCAGCAGGAGCAGTTAAAACAAATAAGCATTGACTTGCTTATTCCCTATCATAATCATAAATTTCAGCTGTACACGGGCGAACGGCTTGAAGATATGGTGAACAGTATCAAGGCGAACGGAGTTTTAACGCCGATTATTGTACGTCCTGCGCCAAATAATGAGGGCAAGTATGAGATACTGGCGGGACATAACCGCTGTAACGCCGCGAAAATGGCGGGGCTGACTGCTGTTCCGGGGATTGTAAAAGAAAAGTTGTCAGACGAAGAAGCGGAGATGTACGTTATCGAAACAAACACTATGCAGCGAGGTTTTACCGACTTGTCTGTTTCGGAACAGGCGGCTGTTATTGCTATGCGGCACTCCCGTATGTTCGACCCCGCCAAACGTGACGAAATTGCCCGTGAACTTAACGAATTTGAAAACGCAGACGGCGAGGACGCGGAGAAGAAAAGCAAACTTGCTATAACGGGAGAGGAATACTCTCTGTCGAAAAACACGGTTGCGCGGCTTATTCGCATAAATACTTTGCTTGAAATCTGCGACAAATTTACTTACGCGGTAAATACCAAAAAGGACTTATCGGTACGGGCGGCGGTTGAACTTTCCTACATACACAAAAACGCGCTTGAATTTATTTTTGATAAATACAAAAGCGGCGTGACTGTCAATGATGAATGGTGCGATACTGTAATTATCAGTATGAGTACGGCTGAATGGCTGCGGGAAATTTTTACGGATTTTCGCGGCACTAAGGAACAGGCGGAAAAGCTGTTTTACAATGCAAATACGGAAAAAACGAAAAAGAATATTGATAATATTACGGCAAAGCCAATTAAATTATCTATTCCGTCGGACACTTTCCGCAAGTATTTTGACGAAGAAACCAAACCCGATGAAGCGGCTGACATCATTGACAAGGCTTTGGAGATGTATTTTTCTCAAAATCCCAAAGAGGAAAAAGACGATATTGTCAATGTAGAGCAGCTCGACCTTTCGGAAAAAACTTTAAGAGCCTTAAAAACACAGCGGATAAATACCGTCGCAGAGCTTACGGAACTGATTAAAGATAAGTCTACAGCGGAGAATATTCTCGGTATAAAGGCTGTTGAGGAAATTCTTGATATACTGGAGTGGGAGGAAGATTGACTATGAAAATATTTTGGGTAATAGGTTTAACATTATGCTTTAGCTATATTTTTAATATGCTGCCAAAAGTAATAAATGCGGCTAAGGCTTCTTACGGCGAGTGCCATTTCAAATGCAAAAATTCCGCAAAGTGCGATAAAAGGTGCGGTCAGCTTTGCCGCACCTTTGGGAAATGCGAAATGTGCGAAGCCGATAATTGTGATAAATGTGTTTGCAATCAGCATAAACAATAGTCAATTCCCCACTGGGGAATTACTTGACGGAAATATATAAATTATAGTATAATTAATTTATTAAATTTATGGAGGTTTTCAAAATGAAAAACAAAAAAATTATTTTTATTATTGCAGCGTTGTGCTGTATGCTGGCGATGTCGGCTTGCGGAAAAAAACAGGGGAACGGCGCGGAAACGGGAAATTCTCCGAATGTGACAGTATCAAGCGCAAAATCGGACAACAGCGAGACTGCTGTAATTGACGTGTTCAGCGAGCTTAACGTTATCTTCGAGGGCGAAAACGGCGCAGGAGAAATTATATGCGAATATGTTGGGGACAATGACTTTATAAAATATGACGTTGAATTTAAACCCGACAGGAACGGCAAATATAAGAACGGCGATACAGCGGTGGCTAGGCTTGATTACAGTGATTACAGAGCCGAAAGCGCGAATGTTTTCTTTAAGGAAAAGGAGCGGGAATATACCGTTGAGGGTTTATGGGGAATTATTCTTTCAGCGGAGGGATATGATTTTTCTGAATGTAATAAGGCTTTAGAGGAAAGAATGTTTGATAAAGAACGCACCGAAGCTGCAAAATATAAAATCAACGATTTGGATATAGGCAATACTTTTTGGACTACAAACGTTGACGGTGTAGTTGACCCTACGGAGTGGGAAATAATTTCTGCCGAATATGAACCTCTGGGTAAAAAGCTGTATGTAAGAAATTCCGATACTCCGCTGAACTCATATTATGTGTATTATAAAGTTACACTAATGGGTGAAAAAATAAAAGATAAATTTGTTATTGACCCCGAATCAAAATACGCTGTCGGAGATACCAAAGAATGGACTTACATAATTGGCGAGTGGACACAAAATGTATACGTAGAAAAAAATTCTGACATAATCAAAATCAATTCTGAAGCCTTTTCAAATTTAAATAATGATATTTTTATGTCGCAAACCACTATATTTGGATTTAATACAAACAGTACATTTGTTATTGATGATTTTGACGAATATTACAAGGAAGTAATTGAAACTTCGTCATACCAAAACGGAGAGGTTTATGATATTGAATAACATACTCACGTTGCCGTGCATAGCACGGCAAATTTTTTGCCCTGTTGTTAATAAAAAGTTTAGAAAGAATTTAAGCACATTTCATATTTACAAAAATTCCCAAAATCGACAATAAAATCGGGGAAATTTCTGCTGTTTTATTGAGCAATTTTTCTTTGCGCGGAAAATCGTGGAAAAACGTTACATTTTATGCCGTTTTTTTTGAGCGTTTTTTTGAAAATTTCCAAAAATCAAATATGGTATAATATATATAAGAAATTTGAAAGGAATATAAACGCCTATGAAAAGTAAAAAGTTTTTTGTACTTGCGGCGGCTGTTATGCTTATGGCAACAGGCTGCCAAAATAAAGCTCCTGCGGCGGGGGACGTCACATCTGCGAACGAGAGTGAAACGGTGAACACATCAACGGAGATAACCGCAGTTACAGAACCCCCTGCCCCCGAAGTTGAGTATTCAAACAGCGACATAATGGCTATTAACTGGTTCATTGAAGATATGACAGACAGCGAAACTTTTACCGATGTAACGGATTATCAGTATTATGCGCGAACGCTGGGACTTGAAAAAGATTATTTTCTCAATCCCGAAATGTGGGAAGTCTTTTACAGCAATGACATCAACATCAATAAGGATATTGACGATAAGGAATACTATCTTATACGCCTTAATCCGTATAAACTGCTTGATGTGTTCGCGGAAAACAATAATACCGATATTGAAAAGCTTTGTGACAGGCTCTCGGTAACTCCCGCGCAGCTTTACTATAACTGGGGATATAACCCCGTATCGGTCGATTACGGCTCTAAGCACGAAAAAAACACCGCAACATACTCCGAAGATGAACAGAAAATTTTCGGCTCATATAACGGTGAGGACAGAAATATTGTTATGAGTACCCATTTGCTTATGGTAGATAACGCAGAGGGCGTTTGTACATATCAGAGTACGGTTACAAGCAGTTTGTCAATCAAGCGCAGAGATAAGCTGCAAGCCTTTACCGAAATAACACCTCTTTACAGCGCATATACCGAAGAAGAAAAATCCCCCGCATTAACGGTAAACGGTATCGGAATAAGGGCGGTAATTCCTGTTACAATTCCTAACGCGTGGAGTGATTCGGCGGATTTTGACAAGGACATAACCGCAATGATAAATGTTTCCCCGTATTCTTACGGCTGTACAGATGAGGACATTATTGACATAATGCCGTACATAAATAAGCAAGCTGAAAATAAAAAGTAATTCCCCACTGGGGAAACTCAAAAAATAGAAAGGAACGGTTAAAATGATAGGTGAGGACGCGGTAAATTCCACAACGGCAATGCTTAATAAACTTTTGCAGATATTTCTTGAAATTCTTAAAATGAGAAATGAACATTTGAGATACAGCAGATACAGCGGAAACAACTTAAACACAAAGGAAATAAAAGCACCGAAAATAAAATACGGCGAAATGAAAACAGCTGAATACAATAAGTTGCTTAAAGCGGGGGAAAAAATGCGGACGGTTTCCGTTCCGACTGATAAACTCGACAGCTTAAAGGAATATTCAATGAAACTCGGCGCGAAATACTGGGTAATGGAGGACGATGGCAAAACCGCAACTATTGTTATTCCCGAAAGCTACTATAACCAATTTAACGACGCATTACAGCAATCAATAAAAGAACAGCTTAGCAATAACGCGGCGGCTTTGACCGTTAAGGACGGTACGGAGCTTGTCCCCGAAAGCGACATAGGACTGGTACAGAATGTTTTGGACTATCACGATATACCCGTTTACACGTTTCAGAATAAGGACGGCAGCTATATGAATATCGTTCCAAGTGAGTATGACGGACAATACAGAGAAGCTATGCAGGAGGTTGCGGAGCTTAAAGAAAAAATGCAGGATATTGATATTGAAACGTTCAATCAAACGCTGCCTTTTGCGTATATCGACAAGCTCAACGATAAAATTACTGAAATTACTCCCGAACAGGCTGAGTACCTTGCCGTTTCGCTTTCAGATGAAAAAATGTCATTTGTTAAAGATGAAAACGGAGTTACGGCAGTAAGATTTCCGCAGGAATTGTCGGAAAAAGTAAACAACTGCCTTGAAAAATACAGCGAAACGTTAAAATCCGCCGAGGATTATATGATAAGCGTTGTTGACAGCCACATTACCATTAACAAGGAAAAACTGCTTGTTAATGAAAATGAAAACGAGTATTTTACAAGAGTGCCGAACACGGGCGGGCAGGACTACATAAAAATTGCTAAATCCGAAACGGAGCTTATGGACGGTGGCAAAACCATTTCTGCAAAGCTCGACTTTGATAAAACATATCAGATATTCGACCAAAACGGAATGGTAAAGTCAATGCGTTCGGGCAGAGAGCTTGCGGCGGCGTACAACACCAAAAGCAAAAACGCCGATAAAAATACAGACATATCGCATTATCACAATGATTCGCTGGAGCGCATAGAACTCTTTAATTCAAAGGCTAACAAGCTCATCAGCATAGGCATTGAAAGCGCGGATACAATACGCAGAGACTTGTCGGAACAAGGTTTTACGGGATATGCCGCTGAAAAAATGCTTTCGGATATTAACAAGTCACTTCCGCAGGAGTATAGGGAGATATTCGGCTATACTCCCGAAAAGTCAAAGGTTGAATTTACCGAAATAAAAAGCGATACAATTAAACAGTACAAACTTGCCGAAAAAATCAGAAACGGCGAAATGACAGCAGGACTTAAAGATACCCTCGGAGAGAAATGCTGCGTACTTGACAAAAATACCGACAAATATGTAATTGTAAGCGCAAATGAAAACAGGCTCAGAGAAGCGTTAGAAACTATGGGATATGACAAGCTGCAAATAAACGCGGTTGTCTCCGAGGTACAGAAATCGTATAATCAAAGCGGCGCAACACTTGAACGTGAAAGCGTACAAGTACAGAACCTTGAGACTACAAACGCGGAGGCGGCTCAATGTCAATATTTTGCCGATAATAACGGAATTACTCTCATAAAACCCGAGATAAACGGAAACGAAGCCTCATTCAAGTATCTTGAAATCGGCAATGATACGAACCGCAGCGACATTGAAACAGCGTTAAAAAATAATTTTGGAATTAAGGATTCCACTTCTGTCGCAGAAATAATAAACTGCATAGAAAATAAGGGCATTATACCTCCTGCCCCGTCCGTAACCAACAAAGACGGCTTTGATGTTGCGCGTATTACGTCCGATTATGTGTCAATAAGCAAGGGCGGCGAAAAAATGACGGTCGATAAAAATAACATCAATACGGAGAAAATATGCGAAAAATTTGGCGTTACGGAAAAGCAGGCGGAAAATCTGAAAAACAGTCTTGAAAAGGCTCTTAAAAGTGCGGACAGAAAAGGCGAAAAAGGGCAGACTTTGGCTGAAATCAAGAGTATTGCCAAAAAGACAATTGAAAAAATTGCCGCCGAGAAAAAGGACAAACCCGAAAAGGCTGCTCCCGCAGTTACTTCCGAAAGGAGCAAGTAATGGCTAAAGGTAACGGTATGCCCAAGAAAAAGGGTATGACATCATTTATAATTTATATTGTTATTGCCGTTGTACTGTTGGTTGTCGGTATGTGGGGCGGCTATGTTTTGCAGGAAACGGCTCACAAAAACGGCAAGGCTAATTTTCAGCGTGCGCTTGATAAGTCGGAGGACTACATAAATTTTGAGAGCTTTATAAACGCCGCAAAATCTGCCCTAAGTGATAAAGGAATGGCGCAGCAGGGCGCAATGTTCGGCGGTATGGCGGGACTTCTGATATTTGCGTATCAGATTTCCAAAACGCCTAAGCGTTTTCACCGCAAGGGCGAGGAACACGGCTCGGCTCGTTGGGGAACGGACAAAGAAAAACAGTCTGTCGGTGATGTGAACGACTTCTATAATAACGCTATTCTCGTTTCTGATGTTTTTCTTGTTCTTGACCGCAAAAAACGTGATGAAAACGCTGCCGCCAATAAGAAAAACAGCGGGAAGAAAGTAGCCGAAAAGGAAAAGCAAAATACTGAAAACGAGCCTATAGTTATTGAGGAAGAAAAACTCTCAATATCGTCAATAGCCGAAAAGACGAAAAAGGTTCAGAAAATTCAAGCAATGCTTAATCTGAATATGCTCATACTTGGCGGTTCGGGTACTGGTAAATCCCGTTTCTTTGTAAAGCCTAACATTATGCAGTGCAACACGTCATTTGTTGTAACAGACCCGTCGGGCGAACTGATACAATCCTGCGGCAAAATGCTTGAAAGAATGGGTTATGAAATAAAGGTTTTTAACATTGACAATATGGAACACAGCTGTAATTACAATCCGTTTCATTATATAAATGATATAAACGGTAATTATGATGAAAACGCCGTTATAAAAATGATTAACACCTTTATGATAAACACCAAAGGCGAGGGACAGGGCGGCGACCCCTTTTGGGAGGACTGTACACGTTTGCTGCTGTCGGCTGTATGCTTTCTGCTTGTGGAAACCGCGCCCGAAGATGAATGCAATTTTTCGGGAGTGCTTGATATTATTCACAAGGCAAAGGTTATTGAGGGCAAGGAGGAGGAAAAGTCGGAGTTTGACGTTATGTTTGACGCTCGGAAAGAAAAAGACCCGAACGCTTTGTCCGTACAGTATTATGACGAGTTTAAACAGGCGGCGGGAAAAACAATGCAGTCTATTCTGATAAGCACCACGACCCGCTTACAATGCTTTAAACTTGCTAAAATACGCAATCTGACTTGTATGGATAATATCGGACTTGATACTCTCGGAGATAAAAAAACGGCATTGTTTATCATTATTCCCTCTACCGACAGCACGTATAACTTTCTTGCCGCTATGATGTACTCGCAGCTTTTTGACAGCTTATACAGAGTGGCAATTTCAAAATATCACGGCAGACTTCCCGTTCACGTCCGCTTTATATGCGACGAATTTGCAAACACGGGCAAAATCCCCGAATTTGAAAAAATTCTCGCGACTTGCCGAAAGTTTGAAATATCCGTACAAGTTATTTTGCAGAACCTCTCGCAGCTTAAACGGCTTTATGAAAAGTCTTGGGAGGAAATTCCGGGAAACTGCGATACTACAATTTTCCTCGGCGGCAAAGACCAAACCAATAACGAGTACATAATGAAAGAACTCGGAAAAGAAACCATTGACACGATGAATGTCAATAAAACCAAATCAAAGCAAGGCTCAACATCATACAACGACGGAATACTCGGACGTGAGCTTATGCAGCTTGACGAACTTGCAACAATGCCCAACAATGAGTGTTTGGTACTCATAAGAGGTATGCGACCGTTCAGAACGGACAAGTTTGATATTGTCAATCACCCTCGGTACGGTATGCTTGACGAAGCCGACAAAGCAAACAATACATACTACCTTGCGGAAAATATTACAACTGCCGCAGAGGGCGAAAGTATTACCTTTGAATATTACGATACGGGCGAAGTTAAAGCGGGTACTGTTTCTGCGGTTATGATAAACTTTGTTTCCTCGGATAATGATGTTATCATACCGTTATCGGAGCTTAACAAAAATATCAAACCCGAAATCAACGCTATTTTCGCAAACATAACAAGTGCATATTCAACTGAAATTGCTTAATTCCCCAGTGGGGAATGTAAGGAGGTGGGAAAAATGATAATTGAAAACAATTTCAAAGATGAAATGTATAACTCTATTATGGAAATACTTAAAAACGGCGGCGAAGCAGTTGTGAGAAAACGTTCCAAAGACGGAGAAAAGTACATTGAAATTGTTGAACAGAAATTTGGAAAAAAGCAAAAATTTACATCTTTAACAAATAAATAAGGCGTATCCGAATGGGGATACGGAACAGCTGATGGAGCTAAACGGTATAGTGATATATCGTTTAGCTCCTTTTTTATTTTTAGGTATCAACGGGGTAGCCCGATTGATATATATAAAAATTTTTATATTAAGGAGGTCGTTCAAATGAACGAAAAGAACGAACTTACGGTTATGGAGCGTATTTCCGATACCGTAACGGAAACAGGGGCAAGAGCAGCTGTAAAAGTGACAAATGCGCTTGGCAAGCTTATGACAAAAAAGGTGGGAAAGGTACTTGTTACATTGCCGCTTATTTTGTCAATATGCACCATTACAGCTTTTGCAGAGGGCGACGGAAATGCAGAGGCGACTATTGATAAGATAATAGAAATCTTAAAGCAATGGATTCCTCGACTCGGTGGTATGCTTGTTGTTGTTGGCGGTATACAGCTTGGTATTGGTTTTAAGGATGATGACGCAACAGGTAAAACAAGAGGTATGCAGTGTATGATAGGCGGCGCAATTGTAGCGGCTATAGGTCTGCTGGTTGAATTTTAATTGACCGCTTATGCGGCGGGCGGCGTTGGATTGTCCGCCGCTAAATTTGGAGGTGATTTAATGTTTGAGGATTTATGCAAACCCTTTGCCGAAAAACTTTTAGGAGTTATTTCGAGTATGATAGGTATATTTAGTAACATATACGAAAATATACTCGGCATTGATGTTGCAAACGCAGGTATCGCTATGGATAGTATCAATGCTGCGGCAGTAGCACTTACTTCATTATTTTTATGTATGGAGTTTTTTTCGCAAATGACTTCTAAATGGTTTGAACGCATAGAAGATGCCATACAGCTTGGTATAAAACTGGTAGTCGCAAAAATCATAATAGAAAATTCTTCTTCTATTATCGGAGGAATATATTCATATTTCAAAAAATTAGGAATTGTCAATATATCGGAGGGTCTTAATGCTATATCAACAAATTTAAGCAGTATTTCAGGCGTTGATGGATTGTCTACAATAAACGGCGGATTTATGGGAATAGCGTATTTATTTGTATGCCTTGCGCTTGTCTTGGTATTAGTGGTTGTATTTGTAATTTTAGTTATGCTTGCTGTTGAGATAATGGGTATAGTTTTTGAAATTGCAATACATCAAGCCGTAGGTCCTATCGCACTTTCAACATTGTGCAACAGTACGTTCCGTTCTACGGGATTAAGTTTCATAAAATCTTATTCCGCAGTATGTTTGCAGACTACTGTTATAGGTGCAATTTTTAAAGTTTACGCCGCATTTTTTGCAGGATTAGATTTATCGGGATTTGCCGTTGACGGTTTCTTATCTTTGTTATTTGGATATGCTACTCCTATATTAGGGTTAATTGTCATATGTGTTACGGTAAAGAAATCAAGTGATATAACTAAACGGCTGTTTGGTGCGTAAGGAGGATAGAAAAATGGGTGTAATGAGAAGAAGTGTTCCCGCCGAAATAAAATCCTTTAAAGAAAAATTCTTTTTCGGATTGACGGTACGTCAGCTTGTATGCGGTGCAGGAATACTCGCGCTTGCCATACCCACGGGAATTTTCGGCAGCAAAATAATGTCACAGGATATGGTAGGCTGGCTCATAATTCTCGAGGTCGCTCCGTTGGCGGCTATCGGTTGGGCGAGCTACAATGATATGCCGATTGAAAAAATCGGTAAAAAGGCTCTTGCGTATTATTTGGGCATACAAAAGCGAAAGCTGAAATATACTCCTCCCGAAGCGGCGGTACACAAGGAATTGATTAAATTAGAACTTGAAGCCGTGACCGCCGAACGTAACGAGGAATTACGGCAGGAAAAGGAACGCTTGAAATTTGAGAAAAAAGCGGCAAAGAAAAATAAAAAACACAAAAAGTCCAAAAAGAAAGAAGATGAAAGTATATGAACGAGACAACACCCGTTACTATTCCAACGGAAACTACTGTAAGCACATCTATTGTATCAAATGAAACTGTAAGTAATACCGTTACATCTCCCTCAGAAACTTCCGATATGCGGGAAGTCAGCGTAGGTATGCCCGAAACGCTGCCGAGAACTGACTCTACAGCGGAACAGGAGGAAAATTTATCCGAAACGTCATTGAACGGAACGGAAGTAACAGATATTTCGGGAGAAACTGTTTCAGACGTGTCTGATACTGCTGTATCTGATATGTCAGAGCCTGTTACGGCAACAACAGAAAATTCCGAAACAATTACAGAAGCTCCGACGGAAATAATAACACTGCCAAAGGAAACCACGGCTGCCGAAACCACAGCGGTTACGGTTACGGAAACAGTACAAGCCGCGCCGTCTTTTTCCCTTGAAAATCTCAACATAAGTCCCAATATGATTATAATTGCCTTAATAATCATCGCGGCAATAGCGGCAAGCATTATTCTCAAAAAAATGAACCTTAATAAGGATTTGGGAGACAGAGAACCGAGAAACGCCAAGGAACGCGACAAAGCCCGTCTTGACGAGCAAAGGGCAATTCAGAAAGCAAAGGAAAAACGGGAAAAAGTCCAATCGGGCGGAAAAAAGAAAATTAAAATCTCTAAGACCGTTTCCGATACGCTCCCTTATAAGAAAATTCTTGACAAGGATATTTGGCTCATCGGCAATCAGACATATTCAAAGGCGTACATAGCGGAAGATATTAACTACAACCTCGGCGATGATGTTCAGCAGAACGAAATGCTTGAAAATTACTGTACATTTTTGAATACGCTTGACGATACGGTGGACTGCCAAATTTGCGTAAGAAACAGCGAAATAAACATTAAGGATTTTGAAAATAAAATCCTCGTTAAACCGTCCCGCGACGGCTATGACGATATTCGCAGCGAATATAACGAAAAGGTTTTGCGTGAAAACCTTTCCAAAGGACAAAACGCTATCCGCAAAAATATTTATGTGACAATGACAATAAAAGCTCCCGATGAGGAAACCGCGCAGAGGAAATTCAATACGATAGACCTTGAAACCAAAAACAGCTTTGACCGTATAGGAAACACGCAGCTCCGTCCCCTTTCAAATCAAGAACGGCTCGAAATGCTGAAAGACATTTTTATAGGCGTTGACACACCTATCCCCGAGATTACAAAAGAGGATATTGAAAAGGGACTTGACAAGGTTTACTGCGCTCCCGATTACTTTGAATTTAAATCTGATTATTTCCTTTTCGGCGAATACTATGCGAAATGTATTTTTATCAAGGAATATCCCTCAACGGCAAGCGACAATATTCTGAACGATTTAATGTCATCAAATATTCAGCTTATAGTTACCACAAACGTATTCGCTTATGACACGGCGGCGGCGCGTAAACTTGTACAGCGGCAGATTACGGCGGTTGAGACAAATATGGCACAGCGTGAAAGTGCGGCGGCTAAAGCGGGAAACTTTTCGTCCACTATGCCCGTAAAGATACGCAATCAAGTTGACAGCTACAAAATTCTTTACGATATGATAACGACAGAAGACCAAAAGCTGTATTCGGTTGCAACAATAATTATGGTAACAGCTAAGAGCTATGATGAGCTGAAAACAAACACGGAAATTGTTGTAAACGCCTTAAAACGAAACGGCTGTATGCACTCCGAGATGAAGTGGCAGCAGGAGGACGGAATGTGCGACGTTCTGCCCGTAGGCACACAAAGAAAGTTTGAATGGAATCGTACCTTGCCTACCGAGAGTATCGGAATTTTCGTGCCGTTCAACGTTAAAGAGGTGCAGCAGTCGGGCGGCATTT
The DNA here is from genome assembly GCA_023665505.1 of Ruminococcus sp. GTDB lineage: Bacteria > Bacillota > Clostridia > Oscillospirales > Ruminococcaceae > RGIG8773. The sequence goes on along the minus strand of JAMPDU010000003.1, from coordinate 23,980 downwards.
ATTACGGTCTGAATAAACTTTCCAACAATATCATTTCCTATCAGCGTATAAAGTCGCTTATCAATCCCGCAGGATTTATTCTCGGCTGCCCCGGTTCGGGTAAATCGTTCTCCGCAAAGCGTGAAATGGTATCTGTATTCTTGACAGACCCGCGCGCCGATATAATCATTATCGACCCCGAAAGAGAGTACCCCTCAATCGTCAATATGTTTGGCGGCGTATCCGTAAAAATCAGCACAGGTTCAAAGTATTATATAAATACCTTTGATTTTGACCTTGCGCTGCTCGAAGATGAGGACGTAGACGTAATTGCGGATAAATGTCAGCTTATCGAATCGTTTATATCCGTAATGAACCCTAACAGACCGCTGACACCGCAGGAAGTATCGTTCATTGACCGTTGCGTTAATAAAACGTATCTCGAATCGCATTATCTTGAAACGTTTGATAAAAACGATATTCCCACACTCGGCGATTTTTACAAAATTATGGAATCCGAAACAGAAAACATCGACCCTAAAATCAAGCAGGATTTACTTATTACTCTTGAAATGTACGTCAAAGGTTCTGCAAAATACTTTAATAACCGCACTAACATCGAAGTAAATAACCGCCTTATTTCTTATGATATTAAGGATTTGACGGGTATTCTTAAAACACAGGCAATGCTGCTTGTGCTTGATAATGTGTGGAACAGGCTTTCCGCAAACCGTGACAAGGGCGTACCTACTTGGATATATATTGATGAAATTCACGTTCTTTTCCGTGACTCATACTGCTTGTCGTTTATTCGCGACTTGTACAAACGTGCAAGAAAGTACGGCGGCGTTCTCACGGGTATAACGCAGAACGTTGAAGATTTGCTCCGTGACGACGACTGCCGAACAATGCTCTCAAACTCCGAATTTCTTATGCTGCTGAAACAGTCTGCTTCAGACAGTATAAAATTGCAGGAAACGCTCCACTTTACGGATTCGGAGCTTATTTATGTAAATAATATCGGCGCGGGCGAGGGCTTAATGGTTTTGGGCGGAAAAGATAAAATACCGTTCTATGACCGTTTCCCGAAAGACACAAAGTTGTACAAAGCTATGTCAACATCATTCTCCGAAACACAGGCAATTATGGAAAATCAGAAAAATTCATAATGAAAGGGTTTTGTTTTTATGCGGAATAATTCTAACAGGGACAGCTCTAAAAGTCCCAAAACATCAGCTCGTACCCCTGCCGCAAGGCAGGGTGCGGCTAAACCCGCCACTCTTGCGGAGCACCGCGAAAAAGCTGTAATAAAGCTGCCCGAAGAACGGCGAAAGGGTACAAAATATCAAGTTATACGCGGTCAGTATCTGCGGCAAGCCAACAAAAAAGAAAATGCCAATAACAAAAATACTGCTGCAAAGCAAGAAGAAAAGCAGGAAAAAGCAAAACGGCAGACTATGGCTGCAATGTCCGTCAAAGATGAAAAAGAAAAGGACAGAACATCAACGCATAAAAGCGTTTCGCGTAAAAATGAAACAGCAGGGAGCAGCGAAACTAAGGACGAATATGCAAAGTCGGCTAATGCAGACAGGTATGCAGAACGTATGCAAACGAATATTGATTTGAGCAAGGCAGTCAATATACCGCCGCCTGTTGCTTGGGAGCAAGTCATTGACCACGCCGCAAAGAAAGATTCCGTTTATGATAAAGGCGGTTCGGCACAGGAACGTGCTTTGCAATATAAGGAGAAAGCAAATTTTTATTTAAATAAAATGAAGAAAAATTCCGAAACGGGACAGAAAGAGGTAAATCCAAACCGTGACAAGGACATCGGCGACCTTTATAAAAAAGCGTACAAACTTGCTCACAAAGAGGAATTGCTCGATAAAAAGAACGATACCGCATTTGACAAGGCGCAGTCGGCAATGCAGCTAAAATCGGAAATTGATAATGCCCTTGATAAGGACAGCGCGGGAGAAGCCGCTGTTGCGGTTGCGGCAATTCCTTTTGTACACGCGGCAAAAAAGGCAACACAGAAATTAGCGGGTAAAACTGGTTTAGAAATTGCCGCTAAAGTCACTGAGGGAGTAGCTGCTGCCGACGGCGTTGGAGAAACAACGGTAAATGCTGTACTTGCCGCGCCTAAATATGCTGTACAAAAAAAGGTTGAAAAAACTGTACAGCAAGTAATGCAGAACAGCCACGACAGAAAAATTGCAGCTCAAAGGGAACGGTTAAGACAGAAACAGGAAAAAGTCGAGAAACGCGCGCAGGAAATGAGAAAAGAAAATATGCAGCGCAAAATGAAAGCTGAATTATATAAATCTGAACACGGAATAACATCAAACGGAAATAACATTTTGAAAAACGCGAAAGCGGCTTTAAAAAATGCGCTTGAAGCAATGAAACGCGCGATTTCGGTTTTTAAGTCGTCAGCCACATTATTAATGGCGGCAGCGGGAGGTTCTCTTTTACCGATACTGCTTGTCGGAATTGTCATTATAATTGTTTTGATTTTTGTTTTGTTTCCGTTTATTTATACATCTTCAGACGGTACTGAAGATAGCGTAAATGACAGCAAATTTGTGGAAACAGTACCTCACTATTACGAGGTAATGGACGGAGTCGTGGATAAAGCAAACAATGAAATACAGAACTTTCAAAATTCATATGTGCCAAAACCTTGTCATCAATTTCACGGATTTAAATGGGTGTCTGCAGATAGGACTATACCCAAAGGCAGACTTTATGATGAAATATTATGTACTATATCAACATACAATCAGAAATTAATGACACGCCCCGAAACAGCCAATAATGGCGGAAATAGCGGTGTAGTTTTTATGAATGACAAAAATGTTGCTGATGTATACGGCGGTGCTGGATTTTGGGAATTTACGTATGTTGAGGTGCATTGGAGTTGTGGGGCAGAAAATTGCAGCGGACATTATAGAATAGATATGACACTTACACTTAATTTTAACCTTAACAACGTATGGAATAGTTTTAATTTTGACGAGGAGGACAAAGAAACCTATGAAGAAGTAAAGAAAGAATTTGACAAAGAAAAAGAAAATGCGGGAATAACATAATTTCGGAGGGTTAAAATGAAAATATTTAAAAAGGCGGCTGATTACTGGGACAGTCATAAAAACGTCCCGCTTTTTAAGGGAAAGGTTTTAGCTGTAATTATGCTCATAGCGGCAATAATCGTAAATTTTGCGGTCGGCACAGAGGATAAAGCGGACAGCAATAATTCAAGCAGCAGTACAAGCGTATCGGAAGAAAAAGAAGAACCGAAAGAGTATGAGCTGCATATCGGAACGTCCAACATTATTATGTTGGGAGTTGGTATTGCCGCCCTTGCGGCGGTGAAAATAAAGCGCGAAAAAGACCTTAACGGCAGACACGATAAGGTTGAAAAAAATCACAAGGAGGACTAAAAATGTCAAAATTGATACTGGCAGAAAAGCCGAGCGTTGCCCAAAACATAGCGCACAGCATAGGTGCGCGTGAAAAGGTATACGGCAGCGGAGGTAAAAATTACTGCTATGCGAACGATGAATATTATGTTGTAAACGCCGTCGGACATCTTTACGGCGTGGGTATGCCCGAAGATTACGGCTTTAAAAAGTGGGAGCTTGACACACTTCCCATTTTCCCCGATTTTCAAATTTTCCCGTCCGATAAATCTAAAGACGGTGTACGCAGCCTTATTTCCGAGCTTATGTCTAACCCGAAAGTTACCGAAATAATCTGCGCCACAGACGCGGGACGTGAGGGCGAACTTATCTTTAGGCACATCTACCACGCCAACAACTGCACAAAGCCCGTTAAACGCTTGTGGATAAACAGCGTAACCGACGAAGCAATCAGAGAGGGGCTGAACAATCTTAAACCTATGTCCGACTATGATAATATGTACGCCGCCGCCTTTACCCGTGAAAAACTCGACTGGCTCATAGGTATGAATTTGTCGCGTTTATACGGCATTAAAGACGAATATCCTCATAAAATCGGTCGCGTTAAAACTCCCCTTTTGAGTATTATCGCGGAACGCGACAAGGAAATAGAGAACTTTGTTTCTCAGACCTCCTACAAACTTGTGCTGTCCAACGGCGCGGAAAGTGTCGAGGAATTCCCCACTGGGGAAGCGGCAGAAGAAAAAAAGTCTCAAAGCGTAGGCAAGCCTGTTAATGTAATTACCGCCGAGAAAACGGAAAAAACCGAAAATCGTCCCCTTTTGTACAGCTTGACAAGTCTGCAAATGGACGCTAACGATTTGTACGGCTTTACCGCCGATGAAACGCTTGCAATGGCGCAAAGCCTTTACGAAAAGAAACTGCTTACATATCCGAGAACGGACAGCGAGTACATATCCGAGGATATGCTAACCGTAATTGAGAACACCGTAAAAATGCTTGCGGATTCCCCACTGGGGAACGGGGAACGCGCACAAAATCTTTTAAGTCAAGGCTTGAATTTTGACAAGCGCGTGATTGATAATTCCAAAATCGACGACCACCACGCCATAGTGATTACAAACCAGCCTCCCGTAAATATTTCTCTTTCGGAAAACGAGCGCAAGCTGTACGATTTGGTAACAAACCGCTTGCTTATGGCTCTTGACAAGCCGCACGTTTACACGGCATACGATTATGAATTTTGGTGCGAGGATATTACATACAAACTCTCCTGCAAAAAGACTGTACAGGCGGGTTGGAAAGCGTACCGTCCAAAATACGAGGACGATATGACGGAAGAAAACAATATACCCGAATACTCCGAGGGCGGCGGCTTTACTGCGGAGGATATTACCGTCAAGGAATTTGAAACGCAGCCGAAAAAGCATTACACGGATAAATCGCTGTTGTCGGTAATGAAAAATATTGATAACAGAATTGACGATAAGGCTTTAAAATCCGCAGTCAGCGAACGGGGTATAGGAACGTCCGCGACCCGCGCGGAGATAATTAAACAGCTTATCGAAGCCGAATATGTGGAGCGCAAGGGTAAACAGCTTATTGCAACAGCTTTCGGACGTGAGTTTATTAACTCCTTGCCCGACAATGTTAAATCCGTTGAGCGCACAGCGGAATGGGAGCAGTATTTTGACAACATACAGAAGAAAGGCATTTCCCCCGATGAGCTGACGAATGACGTTAAAACTTTTATACGCACAACTATAAGCTATGAAAGCAGCAGAGAGCGCACTCCAGTACATCACGAAAATCCCAATGCCCCCAAGCGTGAACCAATAGGTATTTGCCCGCGCTGCGGCAAGCAGATTTTTGAGGGCAAAAGTAATTTTTACTGCGAAAGCGGCAAGGACGGGTGCGGTTTTGTGGTTTGGAAAGAAAATAAATTCTATCTTACGGAAATTACAGCCGAAAAAATGAAAAAACTGCTTGACGGCAATTCCGTACCTCTTAAAGCCAAAAACAGGGACGGCGAAACCTATACCGCCGACTATCAACTTGACGATACGGGCGAATATGTTAATTTCAAGCGGTTGAAAACGGAGAAAAAGGCGGTCGGGAAATGCCCGCGCTGCGGCAAGCAGATTTTTGAGGGCAAGAGCAATTTTTACTGCGAAAGCGGCAAGGACGTGTGCGGATTTACCTTGTGGAAAGAGGACAAATTCAACGGCGTGACCGTCACCGCCAAGAACGCGGCGGAACTGCTTGCAAAAGGCAAGACCGCCATATCAAAAAAGACCTTGAGCGGGACAGAAAAAGCCGTTTACAATCTTGTTGACACGGGCAAATATATAAATCTGAAAAAGGAGGAGTAACCTATGGGAGCATATCGGGACTACATATCCGAGGACGCGGATATGCAGACTATGATTTTCCGCTATTCCGTGTTGGTGGACGTGTTCGGCGCACGTCTGCCGAACGAGCTTAGGTGCGAAAATAAGCTCTCCGATGAGCTGAAAAAGAAAATACTCCGCAAGCCTTATACGGAGCAGATTGACCGACTTGTTTTTCTTTACGGTACAGGCGTTATAAGCGAGGAGGCTTTGAAAACCCTTGTGCTGCATAACGATTCGGATTTTCTTTCGGACGTTCTTGAATTAGAAAACGAAGTGCGGAAAAACGAGGGAGCAGACGAAACCGACATCTTGTCATATGAGCAGCTACAAAAAATTATGCTGCTTTGCGCCAATTCCAAAAAATATGATGATTTGTCGGCGGTAGGTTTTAACGAGGTACTGGAAATCATATCATCAAGCCATATTTACGTTACAGACGGCGGCTTTATACGGTGCGACAAGGAATTGACGGAATTTCTGAACGACCTCGGAGAACCGTTCGGTTATTATGACACGGATGATGATGTAATGCAGCTTGAAGAACCGCAGTATATTTCCGCAGCGGCTGCTGACAATTATGACATTTTGTCGGATAAATCACCTATCGCTTTTGACTGTACGCACATACGGTATTACCTCAAAGTTTACGACAAGCTGTACGGCAAAGACTTTATAGAATATGCCGCCGAAAACGGACTGCCATTTGACGAAGATTATTTTAACGAATATGAAAAATATTTGAGCAATATCAAACTCTGCTTTGATTTTAAGGCATATCCGAGAAAGCGTGAAATTTGCGGAGATAAAGTCAACCATTATGATTATGCCGTAAACAACATCGAAGAAAACAAACTCATTAACTCCGAGCTTAACGCCGCAGACGATTATTCCGTTTCCATACGTCTTGACGTGGACGAACCTTTGCGGGACAGCGAGCTGACCGAAAAGGCTTTGAAAAAATACAGAAGCTCCCGTCAGTTAATTGACGAAATGGTAATCGAAGTAATTCACGCAGGAAAAAAGGATATGTACATTTACAAAAACGGCGATATTTCCGCTGTTGATGTTGCGGAATTTCACAGACAGCTTTTTGACTTCAATAAAATTTGGGGCATTATTCAGATGTGTTCGCGGGAAAAGAAAATCAAGCGCGTCGGAGACGTTATTACTTTGCCGCAGGAATTTATTGACGAAATTGCTCCCGACCAAAGAGAATACGCCAACAATATGGTTAAGGAGCAGTACAAGCTGCTTGTGCAGAAAAGGCAGGAAAACAAGCATATGCAGACCCTTAACGACATCAGAGCGGCGGCAAGCGCGAATATGAAGAAAATCGCCGAGGAAAAAGCTGAAAAAGCAGCGGAAAAGGCTGCCAAGCTCGCGGCGAGAAATCAAGGACTTACAAAAATAAATAAAAATGAAAACGGAGGAAATTGATTATGAGACTTTTTATTATTGATGAAAACACAGAAGCGGAGCTTTGCATTTACGGCATTGACGGCAACGACCATACGGAAAAGTTTTTTGTAACGCATTTTTCGGATAAGGGCGTGAAGATACTTTCCGAGGAGGAAAAGAAGAAATACAATACAACTGCCGACTATGCAATAAAAAATATCTGCTATGCGGCTCTTGCGGGAATTATCGAAGATATACAGAGAACCATTGACCTTATCGCCGACGATTACGAAAAAAGTGGCTGTAATGTTGGGGAAACCTACTCATTTGACAGCGGCTGCTATGTGGTATAAAAAATTCCCCAGTGGGGAAATGAAAGGCGGCGGTATTATTGTCTGTTGAAATCACGCAAGCGGATATTGACGTTTTACGCACTTTAGAGCCGAGAAAAAGTATTCTTAATTTTACGGCAGCCGAGCGTGCGGCAACCGAAAAGTGGGCAGAAAAATTTCAAGGCGAATTGTCCGAAAAATCGCCGTTTTATAGGCTTATTCACGGCGACTGGCGGGAAAATGACGAAAGTCGAGTGCCTATTATTGATACTGAGGATAAATCGCCGACATTTCAGTCAGTGCGGAACGACATAAAAAATAGGGTTATTTCCAGAGAACCCGTTATAAATTCCGATACTGGTTGGAATATTCAAATTAGCCGTAAGGGTTTGGAGGATACTGTCCATTATGCAAACAAACACAATGATTCTACCACATTAAACTCTTTATATAATATAAGAGAAATTCTGAAAAATGCTGTAATGTTGGACAGTACGCTTACGGACGACAACAATTCCAACAAAGCTAATAATACAGCGTTTATGCACAAAATGTACACCGTTTGTAAAATTGACGAAAATATAAGTTTAGCTAAAATAGCAATAGAGGAGTTTGCAAGCGATAAAAATGATACGCTTAAACGTATGTATAATATGCAAAGCATAGAAATAGAACCGCTAAGGCACGTAGCGTTCACCGATAAACGGTTAGCACTATCAGTCCTTAACGGCTCTGATATTAGTATATCAGATTTATTTCAACTTGTCAAGAGTTTTGACAAAAATTTTTATTTAAATAAACAAAGTGAGCGGCAGACTGAAAAATCTCCCGCAGAAGAAGAAAGGAATGGTAAAATGGACGAACAAAATTTATTGCTTGAAAGAATTGCCGCGCTTGAAAAACAAGTTGCTGCAATGACCGCCGAACAGCAGAGCTTGAAAGAGCAGATAAGTACGGTAAATCAATTTATATCCTCGATTACCGAATCGCAGAACTTTGAGCAGTCAATGTCTACTATCGAAAGTATGGGAAAACAGGTGCTTGACTGCGGCAAAGCCGAATTTTGGTGCTATGACGGCGCGGAAAATAAATATTTTACCAACGACGAAAACAGGGGCGGCAGAGACTGGCAGATTGCCAAAGAAAATATGCGGATCGCCGCCGAAAGCAAAGACGTACATATTGCCGACGGCGAAGCGTATATCCCGATAATAAGCAATGACAGGGTTGCGGGAATACTTGTTGCAAGCGAAAAGGACGGAGCTTTTGACAGGGCAAGCGTTGAAAAGTTTTCCCCCAACGGTCAAATTGCCAACACGATTGATTTGTCGCTGAAAAAAGAATTTGAACATCAAGGACGTATCACGGACGAACTTACACGGCTTAAAAACAGGCAGGGTGCGAAAGAATATGCCGCAAATACTATGGCTCATAATGTCAACGATGAAAAGGATATGTGCCTTATAATGTGCGACATAGACCATTTTAAGAGCATTAACGACACATACGGACACGACGCGGGAGATACCGTACTGAAAAACGTCGCGGGAATACTCCAAAGCGGCACAAGGCAGGGCGCGGACTCCGCGTTCCGTTGGGGCGGCGAGGAAATGGTTTGCGTACTTAACTGCGATTACGACCGCGCTATGGACATCGCGGAACGGTTAAGGCAGCAAATTGAAAGCACTACACACCTTGTTTACAATGCCGATAAAGAGCCTGTAAACGTTGGCGTAACAATAAGTATGGGCGTGTATCAAGTCAAGCCCGACAAAGAAATCACACAGGAAAACGCCTTTAGTTTTTTTGAAAGTCAGCTTAAATTTGCTGACGAGCTTGCATACAAGGCTAAAGAAACGGGGCGAAATAAAGTTATAGGAGAGAATGATATTATGATTGAAAAAAACGTTGAAAAAGACAGTTTGGAATTAACAAACGAGTATCTTAACTTATCAAAACATCTTGACAATGTTTATGACGATTTTACATTTTACAACAGCATTTACAATGATGTGTATATTGATTTTGTCGATAATCACGGGCAATTGCCGTATGACCTTAATACTGCCGAAAACAGAACTTTGGTTGCCGAATATGCAGATATTCAGCTTGAAAAAGGAGACAATATCTCGGAAAATCAAAGGAACGCACTTGTTGAATTGAAAACCGCGATTTCGGAAATTAAGGAAATGGAAACCAAACTCGGTATTGACGAAAACGATTTAAAATTCATTGCGGAAACCAAAGGCGCAAGCACTTGGGCGGACGAAGCGCAAAAAAAGCTTGATGAACGTAATGCGGGACTTGACGAACAGGACAGAAACGACTTTGAAAGATAATTCCCCACTGGGGAAGAAAGGAACTGATAAAAATGTCTGAAAAGAAAAGGTTATTTGTTGATATGGACGGTACGCTTGCCGAATTTAAGGTTGTTGACACTCTCGAAAGGCTTTACGAACCGCACTATTTTGAACGGCTTAAACCTAATATGAACGTTGTCGAAGCTGTAAAGGATATTGTCAAAAACCGCCCCGAAATTGACGTGTATATTCTTTCGGCAGTCCTCACGGACAGTAAATACGCCCTTTACGAAAAGAAAAACTGGCTGAAAGAATACTTGCCCGAAATTCCCGAGGATAGGTGTATTTTCCCGCCTTGCGGCAGCGATAAAAAGGACTTTATTCCCAACGGCATACGCAGTGATGATTTCCTGCTTGATGATTACAGCCTTAATCTGAACTCTTGGGAACCTCCCGCCCGCGGAATAAAGCTGCTCAACGGCATTAACGGCAACAATGGGACGTGGGACAAGGTTTGCGTGAGTTATCTTAACGACGGAGAAATGCTTTCCGAGAAAATTTGCGCGATAATCAACAATGATGTGCGTATCACAGAGCCGCGACCGCAGGACTTGACGGACGAGGAAAAATTTATCGCAAGGGTAAATGAAATTGCCGAGTGGAGCGAAGAAGCACAGGCTAAAGCAGCTGAACGGCTTGAAAAGCAGGAAAGACAAGATTATAACAGATAATTCCCCACTGGGGAAGAAAGGAATTTTGAAAAATGAAAGAATTTAAACGTTACTCGGCAGAACAAATTGAACAAGCGAATAATGCCGATATTGTTTCATACGCACAAACGCATTTTCAATGTGAAAAGGCAGGAAAGGAAATACATATAAAAGGTTACGGCGGCTTATATGTCAATCCCGAAACCAATGCTTTTTACCGTCATTCGGAAAATATCGGCGGCAAGGGTTTACTGGAATTTTGCAAGAAAATTTTGGATATGCCTTTTCTCAAAGCAATGCGCGAGTGCGTAGGCGAAGCCGCCGAAGTAAAACAGTTTACCCCTAAAGCAGCCGAACGGCAAACGGAGCAGGAAAAGAAAGAGTTTGTAATGCCCGAAAAATCCGAAAACGGCTACAAAAACATTTACGCATATTTTATCAATACCCGCAGCATATCTCCCGAAACGGTACGGGAATTTGTAAATAAAGGACTTATCTACCCTACCGTTTCCAAAGGAGTAAGCAAAACCACGGGAAACGAATATCAGAAAATAAACGCCGCTTTTTTGCATAAAAACGAACAGGGGCAGCCTTGCGGCGCGGATATTCAAGGTATAGACCAAAATCCCGAATACCGCTTTAAAGGCTGTACGGCGCGGGACGAATCGGACAGAGGTTTCGTGTATAACAAGGGCGATGTAGAAAAGATAGATACCGTTTATCTTTTTGAAGCTCCTATCGACCTTATGTCGTTTGTGGAGCTGCACCCCGAAATCGAAAACGCAAAATTCGCGGCGTTGAGCGGACTTAAACCGAGTACGGCAGAGCCTTACATAAACAGCGGTCTGAAAGTTGTTTCCTGCGTTGACAACGATACGGCGGGTATAAATTTTAATAACCGCATTTTGTTTTCCAAAATGCAGGAAAATATCGGCGGCGAAAACGTGAAAAGCCATACCGTACAAAACGGGGATATTTCCATAAATTTTTGCAGCGCGGAAGTAAACGGAAAAGACGTCAGCTTTTTCCTTACAAAGGAAGATTGCTTTGCCGCAAAGGAGCTTGGCGCGGAAGTCTCCAAAGTCGCCGTGTCTTGGATAAACCGAAGTAATTTTACCGTAAACCGCGAATGTGCCGAAGCGGGCGTTAAGGATTTTAACGACTTGCTTAAAAAGACAAAGGCGGCGGAAAATGAAATATCCCCTCTTGACAACACGGAAAAATTTATCGAAAGGGTAAACGAAATTGCTGACTGGGCAGAAAAAGCCACCAACAAGGCAATGGAACGGTTAAACGATTCTCGACAGGAGAATGTCAGATAGGAGGAAAACAATGTCAAACAGGGATACAACAAAAACAGATTTATTCCGCGAGTGTAAAAAATCTGCCAACTCCTATATATCCCGACAAAAGTTTTTAAAGGATTCAATGCGACGGCGGGACGGTATGCGCGAAATGATAGCGGATATGGAAAATCAGCTTATAATACTCAAAAGCGCAGAAACCGCCTTGTCGGAGCAAATTGATAAAATATCGCCGCGATTAAGCGAGGAAAGGAAAAAATACTATGGAAGAAGTAATTAAGGAAACCGCCGCAGCGGTTGAAGAAACAGCGGAGGTTAAGGCAGAAGAAAAAAAGGCTGAAAAAGGGACTAAACCCGACAAACTTAAAGTTTTGCAGGAAAAGTACCAAAAGGCAGCGGCAGCAGTCGAGAAAGCCGCCAAAAAGGAAAAGGCAATCCGCGAGGAAATTGCCGCCGAGGAGCAGAAACGCCGTGACAAGGAGATAAAACAGCTTGACACAATTTGCAAAAATATGAAAATCGACCTCACGGACGTTATAAGCCTTATAAAGCTCATATCGGAAAACGGTCTTACAGTCAGCGAAGCCGCCGAGCTTATCGGCGCGAAATAAAGGAGGATTTTTATGCACAATCACGTTATACTTACGGGACGCTTAACGCACACGCCCGAATTAAGACAGACCCCCGCAGGCATTTTTGTCTGCACTATAAGCCTTGCCGTACAGCGCAAATACAACAAGAATAAAGCCGAGCAGGAGGCAGACTTTATTGAAGTCGAAACTTGGAGAGGTACGGCTGAATTTGTGTCAAAATATTTTGACAAGGGAGATATGATTGACATTACGGGCAGGCTTAAAACTTCCCGTTGGAAAGATGAAAACAATGTAACTCATTACAAAACCTCCGTCCTTGCCGAAAGCGTGGACTTTGCGCCGACAAATAACCGCAAGTCCGCAGAAAGCAGTACCGACGGTGCGGCGGCAGACGAAACGGCAGCGCAGGATATTCCTGCCGACTTTGGAGATTTTGAAGAAATTGCGGACGGGGATTTACCGTTCTGACAAATTTGAATACATATTCCCCAGTGTGCATTCCCCACTGGGGAATACTTTAAATTAAAATGGAGGAAAAAATATGTCGAATAAAATTATAGGAAATGTAGAGTACAAATCAATAAAAGAAAAAGCATACATCAACGGCACAGCGGAGGAATTGACCGCGCTTGCGGCGGAGCTTGAAAAAGCTGGTATAAACTTTTCGGGACGTATCGGATATAAGTCTGCAATAACCGTTGAAGCGGCTGACAGAACGGCGGCTTTGGAATTTTTCCGCAGTATCAAGAAAGACAAGAACGCACAGCAGACGGAGAACACCGATAAAAACATTATCGGCAATTCCGAGTACAGATACATAAAAGACAAACACTATGTCAAGGGCGATACGGAAACAATTCTCCGTGTTGCTGACCGCCTTGCCGCCGAAAACATTACTTTTTCGGGCAGAATTAACGGAGATACCGCAACGCTTACCGTAAGCGGTTCGGTAATGCAGGAAAAGGCAAAAGAATATTTTGCCGAGGAACAGCGCAGAAGCGGCAGCTTGCAGACCGCATATATGCTTTCTCAAACTTCCGACAGCTTTGAGGACGGTTATTACATTTCCGAAATAAACATTGAAACGGGGGACGAAGTTCAGCCCTATAGGAGCAGTTTCGGCGATATTCCTATGTTTCTTTCCGTCGACGAAGCTGTTCGCTATGCGGAGGGCGCAGATGTCACTCTCTCCAATTCCGACAGTCAGCTTGAGCAGTGGCGCAGTGTTGAAATTGAAGCCGAAAAAGAAAGAGAACGTCAGATAAACCTTTCCCGCAGCCGCGAAATAATTCACCGTTTGCCTATGACAGATAATGAATACGACGAATATTTTGTACTGCGTGAAAATGCCGTTGACTGGATATATTTCAACCCCGACGGAGCTGACGGCGAGGGACAGTTTGTTATAACGCCGCTGTACGGCAATGATATGATTGAAGCGTACAAAGCAAGGGTAAACGCAGACAGCAGTAAAGCGGCGCAGGACGCATTTATCGTGGTTATCGCAAACTGCGCACAGCGGCATATAAACGCAGATACCGAGGAATTTGAACGGTATGCGCTAAGTTGTATAAATGCGCATAGCAGGGATAATGTTATAGTGTTTGGCGGTGCTGTTTTGGACGACGGCAACTATGACAGAAATTTTGAAAATGTTATTGAACGCCTTGAAGCGCATTTTGACGAAGTGCAAAAGTACAAGGACAGCCATATAACCGACTTAAGCGACAATATCGTCGGCATTGAGGGACATACGGGAACGTGGTATGTTATTGACAGCGAGGGAATAGAGGGCAAAAGGGTATTTTTGCTTGAACACGGGGAGAACGGAGAAGAAACGGCTAATATTATTGTTGACGAAAACAAAAACGTGCTGATGAACAGCGTTTGGAACGGCTTTGACGATTATCGGGAAATGCTGCAATATAGTGACGGTAAAGAACCTATAAACAATGAGCAAGCGGCGGAATTTATGAAATACGGTTTTACCGTGTATGACAAAAACCGCACCGATATTCTGCCCGATAATGAAGATACGCGAACGCTGACTGCAAATAACGGTAATTATTTCTATGCCAATGAAAAGGATATTGAACAGTTTAATATCTTTTCAAACATTGTGACAGCACTTGACGAACTTAATTATGCTTCTATGCGTGAAGCCGCGCACACGGAAACTGTAATTGATACAATAGACGATTATGCTAAAGATATGTATGCGGACGGAGACTGCGCCTATGAATGGCGCGACGGACTTACGGAATGGCAAAATATTTCCGCAAGTATTCTTACGGGAAATACAGAATATATTTACAGTTGGCTGCGCGACCTGCGGTCTGCTTTGCCGTACCTCGAAGAAAATCAAGGCGTATCCGTTGATACTGCGCGTGAAAATCTTGATAATTACGAAAAGCAGTATAATTCCCCAGTGGGGAATTACGTCCCCGATGAAAATCTTCCTCTTTCAGACCAACTTCTTGAACTTGCCCAAAGAGAGCTTGCCGCATACGAAAACAGCCTTGATACCGCCGAAAAAGCAAAAGCAGCGGCTTATGAACTTTCTGTAAAAAGGGATATTTTATCGTATATTGAGTACGACCTTGCCGCCGACATTACCGACAGCGAGGTTGAGAACGCCTGCCGAAATCTTATTAAGTCGGGAAAGCCGCTTGACACCTTTTATCAAGACTGGCTGAAGAATGAATACGACAATCGTATGGAAGCTATCAGAATGACAGCCGCAGATACTTTCAGAAAAGAAAATGAAAATCAACATATTGAATTTTCGGAAAATTCAATTTCCGAAAATTCTCCCGCAATAAATTTTGACAGAAACCTTGAATTTACCGTTGTCACCTTTGAGGACAACAGCGTTTACGTTATGGCGGGGGCGATTGATGATAATAACATCAGCGGAACTGACGTATACAAGGAAGTAATGGCGAGAAACTTTGACGTAAATAACATTGAAGATTTGGACGAAAGCATTAAGGTAAAATATGCCGTTTACCATACGGGGAACGGTGAAGTTGTTATGCCCACAGAAGCGGAGCTTGCCGAAATAAGAAATAATCTTGATGATATTATCGGCGATATTATGCCTTATCCAACGGACGAATCATATCTGCACCCGTGGCAGAATACCGATGATGTTTTGTATGATTTGTCCGAGCTTTGGAAAGAAAAGCACAGCGCAGACCCGCAGTTTTTCTATGATAATGACAGCGAAGTTTATCTTTTGCCCGAAAGACTTGACCCCATAAGCCGCATAAATGGCATAGAAAGCTATGACACTTTGTCTGCAATTGCACAGGTTAAACTCGCAGGCAGCGAATGGCTTGCTCCTTATGACGCGGTTGTTGAAATGAACCGCAGAGGAATTGACCTTAATGACATTGAAATGCTGAATGTAAATGTTGTTGACAAGTTTGGTAATGCCGAGCAATGGGATATTATTCCCGAACAGTTAGCAATTTTTGAAAACAGAATAACTGACGACCCACAGGCGTATTCGGATATAATCCGAAATTATAAAAAGAAAGCCGAAAAAGAAAAAACAATCGACATTTCAAACCTTGATGATGTGATTGAAAAAATTTCAACGCTTATTGCCGCGGACAGCACGGTTGTGAACGCTTATATAAATTCCGATGAGCAGAATTATCTTTCTGAAATTAACCCCGCCATTGAGCGAATTTTTAACGATGTCATACTTGGCAATAGGGATATAGGCTACTCCGTTTCGGAATTTGCTCCGCTGTATAACGCTTATTATGAAAGCGTGGAAGTACGCAGTAATTTCCAAAGCCTTGTTGCGGAAAATGTAACTGCTGCACTTGTTATCGAAAAAGCAAGAGAAACCGCCCACAGCGCGGGTCTGCCTTTCCGTGAAGCTCCCGCCGATGAAGATAACACCGAGGATTTTAACCCGTATGTCTTTGACGGAACTATGTCCTCCGAGGATTACGAGCTTATGCACAAGCTAATGCGCGAGGACAGCTTTGAAATTTATCAAGTCAAAAGCGGTGATGAATACAGAAATAAGAGGTTTGTGGGAATGTCGGAGCTTGACGGTACGCCCAATATTGCAGATTATGAACTTGTTTATTCGGGCAGACTTGCTGAGCAGGATATAACCGCTGAAAATAAAGACGAAATACTTGAAAGCGTTTTTGACAAATTCAATAATGACCGTCCCGAAGATTTTAACGGACACAGCCTTTCCGTCAGCGATATTGTTGTGCTGCATAAAAACGGCGAGGACACGGTGCATTATGTTGATAACGCAGGCTTTAGCGATGTTCCCGAATTTCTGAAAGAAAAAGCGGAAATAACAGAAAATTCCCAAATTGAAAATCAGCCGCAAATTTCAAAAGAAGAAATCGTACATAACGCATTTGAAAGGGTAAAAAATAATCACGATTTTTCGCTCAAAGTCGCAGAACTGCTTGACAGAGTTGAAAAACAGATTATCATAAATAACGAGGATAATTTCGACCCTAAAATTCTTAGTTTTTCCACCTTTTGGCAGACTTACGGCAAACCGCAAAGAATTGATGAGCAACTGTTCAATGGTGGACTTCGTGACATTATCAACGAAGTAAACGCCAATATCCTTGAACAGCAAATTCCCAACAAAATTGTTTTTGAAAACCGACCTTATCAGATTGTCACTTACGATAACGACGCAGGCTCGGACGAAAAAGAAGATTTCCCCACCCTTGAAGAAGCGCAAAAAAGGGCAAAGGAATATTTGAAAGACAATTATGACGGCGCGGGTACATCGGCGTGTGAGGGATATGCAATTTACAATACCGAAACGCAGACCATTGAGGAAACAAGCGGATATTTCCCCTCCGAAATAATATTTTCAAATGACGTTCTTGTTAAAAACGGCATTATCACGGAAAAAGAAAATTCCCCGCTGGGGAAGAATGAAACTCTCAAAGAGGGCGATTTGGTAACGTTCACCGACCGTCCCGACACTTGGAGAGTAACGGCAATTACCGACTTGCAAATTGACTTTGAAAATACTAATGCCAACGCTGCCGAGAAATTTTTCTCACACATTGATTTCGGACAACACAGAGATAATTTGCGGGAAAATTTGAAATATAATTTTGTTTCTCAGAATATTTCGGAAAAAGAAGAACCCGCATTAAAAACCGTCACAAACCCGTACAGCAGTTATCACATTGTGCAGGACGTTATTTACGCCTTGCAGGATTTACAAGACGGTACTGCCGAAAATTATGACTGGCAGAATTACACCAACGCTTTCAAAAATGTACTGGACAGCAATATCCACACCGATGTTGCCATTCCGCTGTACAAGTCCGAAACCGATAAAATTCTTTCAGACGCGGCAAACGGAAAAACAGTCTCCGCAGACGGCATTGCAAAGGCTTTGTCGAATTTGGAGCTTGTCCTGCAAAATTCCCACTTGCTCAAAAACCCCGAAGAAAAAACCGAGCAAATATCTTTTTTTGACGGTACGCCGAACAGAAAATCTTCCGATGAAATCAACTTTTTCACTTCCGCCGAATTGTTGCAAAGTGAAAAAGAAAATTCCCCGGTGGGGAAGAACCCGCAGGAAGAAAACGCCGAAAAGAAAAAATCTGCCGACTACACAATTACCGACAAAAATTACGGTACGGAGGGCGGAGCAAAAACGCGTTTCGCAAATAATGTCGCGGCTATTAAGTTGATGAAAACCATTGAAAGCGAAAACCGTCCCGCAACGCCCGAAGAACAGGAAATACTTGCGAAATACGTTGGTTGGGGCGGCATATCAAACGCTTTCGACGGCAGGAAATCGGACTGGAGCAAGGAATACAGCGAGCTTAAAAGCCTGCTTACTGACGAAGAATTTCGCGCCGCGAAAGCCTCAACTATGAACGCGCATTACACTTCGCCGACGGTTATAAACGCGATTTACAGCGAACTCCAAAATCTCGGCTTTACGGGCGGAAAAATTCTTGAACCCGCAATGGGCATAGGCAACTTTTTAGGAGCTATGCCCGAAAGTATACATAATAACTCCGAAATTCACGGCGTGGAGCTTGACGAAATTACGGGGCGCATTGCAAAATTGCTTTACCCGTCCGCAGACGTGCAGATAAAGGGATTTGAAAAAACGGATTTTGAAAACGGTAGCTTTGATGTTGCCGTGAGCAACGTCCCGTTCGGCGGCTACACGGTTTATGACAAGGAGTACAGCAAGCATAATTTCCTCATACACGATTACTTTTTTGCGAAATCTCTCGATAAAGTACGCGCGGGCGGCATTGTCGCTTTCGTAACGTCAATGGGAACTTTGGATAAAGAAAATCCCGAAGTCAGAAAATACCTTGCGGAACGCGCGGAATTTCTCGGCGCAATACGTCTGCCGAACAATGCTTTTAAATCAAACGCGGGAACGGAAGTCACAAGCGATATTATTTTCCTGCAAAAGCGCGACCGTCCCATAAGCATTGAGGAAAATCCCCCCGAATGGATATTCAAGGATATGCTGCCGAACGGCATTGCCGTAAATAAATATTTTGCAGACCACCCCGAAATGATACTCGGCGAAATGGTGGAGGGCAACAAGCTGTACGGCAATCAGACCAACGCTTCTATGTGCGTACCCGTTGAGGGCGCGGAGCTTTCGGAACAGCTTGCGGCGGCAATAAAAAATATCAAGGGAACGTATAAGGCGGCTGAAAAAGGAAATGCAAAGGTTTCCCCAGTGGGGAACGACGGCGAAATACTTTGTCCTCTCGGTGCGCCAAAATACAGTTATATTGTGCAGGACGATATTCTGTATTACCGCAAAGCCGACATTAAAATGGAAAAAGTGAACGCTCCCGAAAATGTATGCGACCGTATCAAAGCTATGGCGCAGCTTCGCGATACCGTTCATAATCTGCTTGACTTGCAGCTTGATAACTCGGACGGCAGTTTGTCCGAACTTATCACGGCGGCGCAGAAAAATCTAAACGACCTGTATGATGATTTTGCCGCAAAATACGGACTTATAAGCAGCGCGGAAAATAAAAGCGTTTTTAAAAGCGACAACAGCTATCACCTTATCAAGTCCCTTGAGCGGCTCGACAAGGACAGTAATTTTGTCGGCAAGGCTGATATTTTTGACAAAATTACAGTCAATCCCAAAATTGTTATAGACCACTGCGACAACGCGCAGGACGCGCTTATTCTTTCTCTTTCCGAAAAGATGTGCGTAAATCTTGAATATATGTCAATTCTCACGGGCAAATCGGAGGAGAAACTTATTGACGAGCTTGGAGATAAGATTTTCCAAAATCCGCAAAAAAATATGCGGTGGGAAAGCGCGGACGAATATCTGACGGGCAACATTCGCCAAAAACTGGCTGCCGCCGAAGCGGAGGGACTTACGCGAAACGCCGAAGCGTTAAGAGCGGTTATGCCCGAAAGGATAGAAGCCGCCGACATTGCCGTAAAACTCGGTTCTGCTTGGGTTGACCCCGAATATATCAGACAGTTTATCGTCGAAACGCTTAAACCCGATTTTGTCACGTCAAAAAATATCGAAGTAACATATATGCCCGCCACCGACAAATGGAAAGTTGACGGTTGGCGCAGCGCGTACTCAAATACCCTTGCGACCGAAACTTACGGAACGGCTGACATTAACGCCTATGAAATAATCGAAGCCACGCTTAATATGCAAAAGGTTGAAGTCAGACAGCGGGTAAAGGACGAATACGGCAACGATTTAAGGGATAAAAACGGCAGATACGTTTATGAAGTCAATCAGCAGAAAACAATGATTGCACAGTCGAAACAGGACGAACTGAAAAGAAAATTTTCCGACTGGATTTTCTCCGTCCCCGACCGTCGGGAGAAACTCGTTGATGTTTACAATGAGAAATTCAATTCTATCCGCCTTAGAGAGTATGACGGTTCGCACCTTAATTTCGTCGGAATGAACTCCGCAATAACTCTTAAAGAACATCAGAAAAATGCCATAGCGAGGGGACTTTACAGCAACGGAAACACCCTACTTGCTCACGAAGTGGGCGCGGGCAAGACCTATGAAATGATAGCCATAGCTATGGAGGGCAAACGTCTCGGCTTGCACCATAAGTCGCTCATTACCGCGCCTAACGGACTTACGGAGCAATGGGGCAGCGCTTTCAGAACGCTTTACCCTAACGCCAACGTACTTGTCGCGACCGAAAAGGATTTCCAAAAGGAAAACCGCCGCGACCTTTTCGCGAAAATTGCCACAGGCGACTGGGACGCGGTTATTATCGGATACTCTCAATTCGATATGATACATCTTTCCCGCGAACGCGAACTGGACGGACTTTACAGCGAAATAGCGCACCTTGAAACCGCCCTTGAGGAACTCACGGACGATGACGGCAGGAAAAGTTTTTCCGTCAAGCAAATCGAAAAGTCGATAAAGGCATATGAGGGAAAAATTGAAAAACTGCTTGCCAAAACTCCCGAAGATGATATGCTTTGCTTTGAAAAACTGGGCGTTGACAAGATTTTTGTGGACGAATCGCAGGCGTATAAAAACCTCGATACCCCTACAAAAATGCGTAACGTTTCGGGTATAGGCAGCGGCGGTTCGGGACGGTCTATGCAGCTCCTTATGAAATGCAAGTACCTTGACGAAATAACTGGCGGCAGAGGGGTAACCTTTGCCAGCGGCACGCCGATTTCCAACTCGATGTCGGAAATGTACACGCTTATGCGCTATTTGCAGGCGGATAAACTTGCGGAACTCGGCATAAACAGCTTTGACCGTTGGGCTTCTGTTTTCGGCGAAACCACCACGGCTATGGAGCTTTCTCCCGAGGGCAACGGCAAATATCAAATGAAAACTCGGTTTGCGAAATTTCAGAACCTCCCCGAACTGATGAATATTTTTAAAGAGTGCGCCGATATAAAAACAGCGGAAAGTCTTGACCTTGACCGTCCCGATTTTGAAATGCACAATATAAATGTACCCGCCACGGCTATGCAGGCGTTAATGATAAAAGACCTCGGCGAACGTGCGAAAGATATACGTTCGGGGGCGGTTAAACCTACCGAGGACAATATGTGCAAACTCACAGTTGACGGACGGAAAATTGGACTTGACCAACGCTGTATGAACCCGAACTTGCCCGACGACCCTAAATCCAAAGTGAACGTGTGCATTAACAATGTCTTTGACATTTGGCAGAAAACAGCGGAACAAAAAAGTACGCAGCTTATTTTCTGCGACCTTGCCACTCCGCAGCCGACCCTAAACGAAAATACATACACGGTTTACCGCAAAAATCCACACGGTAATTATGATGACGTTTATACGGCAAAACTCGGTGAAAGGGATACCGCAGAAAAAATAGTTAATAAGCTGAACGGCAAGAAACCGCCTAAAAACTATGAAACGGGAGACATCTCCGACGGCGATATTGTTTTGCTGAAAAGAGTAAATTATGAGGAAGAAACAGCGTACAACACGGCTTTTGTTATGAAAAACGGCAAACTTGCCGAAATTTCTCCCGAAATGTGGGAGAAACTGCACCGCAAGCCGATAGAAAATTTTGAATCCGAGCGGCGTTTCTGCGTTTATGACGACATCAAGCAAAAACTTATCGAAAAGGGCGTACCCGAAAAGGAAATAGCGTTTATTCACGACGCGGAAAAATCCGAGGACAAGCAAAGGCTGTACGACAAGATGAACAAGGGCGAAATTCGCGTACTTATCGGCTCAACGCAGAAATGCGGCGCGGGTATGAATGCGCAGGAACGTATGATAGCTCTGCACGACCTTGACGCGCCGATGAGACCGTCCGATATGTCCCAACGCCACGGTCGTATTATACGGCAGGGCAATACCAACGGTAAGGTTGACATTTACCGCTACACCACGGACAAGACCTTTGACGCGTACCTTTATCAGATGTTGGAGAATAAGCAGCGTTTTATTTCGCAGATTATGACGGACAAGTCCCCCGTCCGTTCCTGCGAGGACGTGGACGAGGTTGCCCTCGATTACGCCGAAGTCAAGGCTCTTTGCGCGGGAAATCCTTTGATTCGCGAGAAGATAGACCTTGAAACGGATATAACCAAGCTGAACGTGCTTAAATCCGCTTTTCTTTCTCAAAAATATTCCTTGCAGGACAAGGCGTACAAGACATTGCCCGAACACAGGAGGTACACGGAGTATTATATTGAAAATCTTAAATTTGATATTGAAGAAATAGCGAAATCCGTCAAACCGCTTACGGACAAGGACGGTAAAAATTACTATCCCGTAACCGTGAACGGAAAGGAGTACCACAACAAGGAGGAGGCGGGACAGGCTATAAGGCAGGCTGTTATCAGCAGCGATGACATAATGCACGGCAGAGAATGCGAGATAGGTTCTTATCGCGGTTTTAAGATGTCAATACATTTAAAGGGTACGGAGGTAACTGCAAAACTTTCGGGAGCAGCCGCACATTACGGACGGTTAAATTTAAATAAGGACGTAAAAGCAAGCGGTAATATCGTCCGTCTCGACAACATTATAAACGGTATTGAACTGGAGCTGCAAAAGCAGGAAGACCGTCTGCAATCTCTTACGGCGGACATAAAAGAAGCGGAAATCGCTGCCGAAGCCGACTTCCCGCAGGAACAGGAGCTTATTGAAAAAGAAAAACGTCTTGCGGAAGTCAATACCTTGCTGACTAATTCCGAGGTAAAAGCGGACAACGGTATGGAGCTTTACGCCGCGCTTGTGGAAATTTGTCCCGAACTGGAAAAATATGATACCCTTTACTGCAAATACGAAAAGGGCGCGGACAGCGGCATAGAACCGCTTATCGTTGAGAAAAACGGCGATACGGTGTTTATTGCACATACCTATGTTCAGAACGGCGATTTGATGTACGACCCCGCGATTGAATTTTCTTTTGATACCCAAAATCACAGGGCGCAGGCGTTGTCCTATGAGCTTAGCGGTATGGGCATATATGAGGATTTTCGCGGCGGTGACCGCCCCGAAAGCAAGGCTGACGTTGAAAGTATGGCTCTTGATACAATGTTCGTGAATATCAAGTCTTATGACTATGAGCGTACAAAGTTTGAATTTGACGATAACGACAGGGCGGCTGAAAAGGAAAAAGGAGATGATTTTGTGAGATAGTTTCCCCAGTGGGGAATGGAAAAATTTTTTTTCAAAAGCACTTGACATATGCAAATTTTTAACGTATAATAATTATGGAAGCTGTATAGCTTTAAGTGTTGATTGCTCACTTTAGGAGTTTCCGCCACTCATTAAAAAAGCGCGGACTGCGATAGGAGTTTCCGCCACTCATTAAAAAAGTGCGGACTGCGATAGGAGTTTCCGCCACTCATTAAAAAGTGCGGACTGCGATAGGAGTTCTCACCACTCATTAAAAAAGTGTGAGCTAAAAGCAATCGGATTAAATTAAAGTAAAAGAGGTGAGGTTTCCTCTCCTCTTTTATTTTGCGTTTTGGGAGATAGTAATATGAAAATTCAATTTTATTATGTAGATGATAAATACATAGACTTTTTAAAG
>JAMPDU010000039.1 GCA_023665505.1 Ruminococcus sp. | reverse complement strand
GCCAGCGCGGGGCTGCGCTGGACCAGCCGTTTGCCTAAAGGGCTTTTGGTTAGGTGCTGTAAAAATTTAGACGTTAAACCGCCGTATTGTACTAAATAATAACTTACTGTTTCTCTCCCTTGCTGAGAATTTTTTTCAGCGTACTCAAAACCGCCTCCAAATTGAACAGCGCGGAAACCGCGAAAAGTCCCGCAAGCCACCAATAATTCGGCTTGTCTCCCGCCGCGGCAAAATATGCCATAACGCAGACTATAACCGTATTTACCGCCATTCTGACATGCCGCGCCTTGAACGGTATAATGTTCCGCGCGTCGAAAATCCTCACCGCAAAGCACGCCGCGTAGGACAGCGCGGTGGCAATTGCCGCCCCGTACGCTCCGTACTTCGGTATCAGCAGGAAATTCAGTATAATGTTCGCCGCCCCCGCTATACAGCTTGTCAGCAGCGAATTCACCGACTTTTTCTTGACGTTGTACACGCTTGACAAAAACTGGCAAAGGCACTGAAAAACCATTGCCACAACCAAAATCGGCGTGTAGTGGTACGCGTATGTAAAATCCTTTTCCGGGTCGCTGCCCAAAAGTACCGCCGACAGCGGTTTCACAAGCAAAATCACACCCGCCGCCGCTATCATTATGGCGGAACTGTACGCGCCGTATATTTTGCTGTAAAATTTTGACAGCCCCTTGTCGTCACGGTTTTCAATGGCGGACATCTGCCAAGCCTGGAAAAATAAGGTAGTAAACATCAGCAGCAGCGAGGGTATCTTGTTAGCCGCGCTGTAAACGCCGTTCACGCTGTCGCCGCAGAGCAGTTTCACGAAAATTTTGTCCGAGGCGGCTGTCACCCACCACATAATGTACGCGGGTATCAGCGGCGCGGAATATTTCAGCATTTTTTTGAAAAGCGTCTTGCTGAAGTACTTGAAATCAAGGCACTTGTGCAGCCCCGCCATAAAAGTAAGCTCCAGAAACGAGATGAAATCGGAAATTATAAAGGAAAGTATGTACCCTGTAATTCCCATATCAAGAAATTTCAGGAAAATAATGTTACAAATTAACATCACAAGGGTGGTAAAAATTCCGTCCGCCGCGAAAAGTTTTACGTACCCTTTTGCCCTGACAAAATTTGACGCAATTTGCCTGAAACAGGAAAAATAGCAGTAAACGTACAGCAAAAACGAGTACCCGCCGTACACGTCCGTAAGGTTAAACAGCGGCATAAGCAGCGCGAGAACCCCCAGTCCCGCGGCGGTTGCGGCAATCGCCACGGTGAAAACGCTGCGGCTGTCGTATTTTTTCTCCATTCCGAAACGTATTACCGCGTCAGCCATACTCATGGTAACAATTGGATACAGCACGTTGGACGCCTGATAGAGCAAGTCCGCATCGCCGTATTCCGACTCGGTCATACAGCCGGTATAGAGCCTTGTGAGGAAAAAGCTGAGCAGTTTCATGCTCATAGTTCCTATGGCGAAAATTATGGTATTTCCCGCCAATTTTTGGTATTTATTCATAATAATGTAATTATTCCTTTACAATTTATCTATATATTTTTGAGAATTTTTGAAGATTTTTGATAATTTTTCGCGTTTTTTGATTATTTTTTATCAAAAAAACTCAAAAATTGAAAAAAATGTACTTACAAATTTTGTAATTTTTGGTAAAATTTTACATTAAACGTCGATATATTTCTTGTTATTTTCCCTGTTAAGAATTTCCATACCGATGCGTACAAGAGCAACCCCGCCGCAGGCAACCGCCGCAAGCCAGAGAGCGCGCCAAAAAGTTTTCATAAAAAATTCCTCCAAAAAAAATATACTTACAAACAGTATACCACATTTTTTCGGAAAATGGAATAGTTTTTTGAAAAAACAGCGATAAATTTTTAGCAGGCTGAGCCTGCACCAATGTTCTACCCCAATATTAAATACTATACGCATTTATTTTGTCAAGCCCCTATCAAGGGGCGAGTTACAAAATAGCGGTTTGTAGGGGACGGGTTTCCCGTCCCGCAGGTTTGGAACAACGGGACGGGAAACCCGTCCCCTACGAAATTTGTTACGTACAATAAAGGCGGGAGCAAGCCCCCGCCCTACAGATGTTCAATAAATCGTTACAATAAATAATAATTTATCACGCAGAAACAAACGCTTTACTCCGAAAAAATAACCCGAAACCGCTTGCAAATTACGGAATAATATTGTATAATAGTATAGTATAATTTACTAAACTATTTGAAAGGTACGATTTAAATGTGCGGCTTTGTGGGCTTTACCAATATGCGGGATAATTCAAACAAGATAATCGAGGCTATGATGGAGAAAATACGCCACCGCGGTCCCGACTCGGGGGGGAGGCACGTGGACGGCGATATTGCTCTCGGTTTCCGCCGTCTAAGCATTATCGACATCACTTCCTCCGGTGACCAGCCTATTTATAATGAGGACAATACCAAAATTCTCCTTTTTAACGGGGAGATTTACAACTATCAAGCCGTCCGCAGGGAGCTTATCGCCGCGGGGCACGTTTTCAAGAGCAACGCCGATTCCGAAGTGGTTCTCCACGGCTACGAGGAGTACGGCGAAAGGCTTTTTGACAAACTGCGGGGAATGTTCGCGTTCGTCATCTGGGACACGGTGAAAAAGGAACTTTTCGGCGCGCGGGACTTTTTCGGCATAAAGCCGCTTTATTACGCCAAAATGGGCGATACATTTATGTTCGGCTCGGAGATAAAGGCGTTTCTCGTCCACCCCGATTTCAAAAAGGAGCTTAACGAGACGGCTTTGGAGAACTATCTGACTTTCCAGTATTCCCCAACCGACGAGACGTTTTTCAAAAACGTTTACAAGCTGCCCCCCGCACACTATTTTAAGTACAGAGACGGCAAACTGTCCCTTACGCGCTATTGGGACGTTCACTTCAATCCCGACGGCGAACCCGATTTAGACAAGTGGGTGGACGAAATTTCCGATATTTTCCATAACTCGGTGGAGGCGCACAAGGTTTCCGACGTTGAAGTGGGAAGTTTCCTTTCAAGCGGGGTGGACTCAAGCTATGTTGCCGCCGTGGCGAACGTCGACAAAACATTTACCGTCGGTTTCGGCGAGGACGAAAGGTACAACGAAATAGGCTGGGCAAAGGAGTTCTCGAAGTACATCGGCAAGGAGAACATCAGCAAGGTTATCACCCCCGAGGAGTACTGGAAAAATATAGCAAAAATTCAGTACCATATGGACGAACCGCTGGCAGACCCGTCCTGCATTGCCCTGTATTTTGTGTGCAATAAGGCGGCGGAGTACGTTAAAGTGGTGCTTTCGGGCGAGGGGGCGGACGAGATTTTCGGGGGGTACAACATCTACAAAGAGCCTATGTCCGTGCCCGCCTACAATGCCGTACCCCGCCCCATACGGCGGTTTATCGGCTCGGTGGCGGAAAAATTGCCCGCGAAACGGGGGGTGAATTTCCTCGTCCGCAGGGGCAAGGATTTGGAGGAACGTTTTATCGGCAACGCCTACATGTTCAGCGAAAAGGAGCGGAAAGCCCTGCTGAAAATAAAGACGGACGCGCCTCCTGCCACGGCGATCACAAAGCCTTTCTACGACAAGGTTAAGGACGCGGACGCGGTGACAAAAATGCAGTACCTGGACCTGCACCTGTGGATGACGGGGGATATTTTGCTGAAAGCCGACAAGATGTCTATGGCGAACAGTTTGGAGCTGCGTGTGCCGTTCCTTGACAAGGAGGTTATGGCGGTGGCGGAGAAAATTCCCTCAAAGTACCGCGTTACCGAGGAAAACACCAAGTTTGCCATGCGGAAAGCGGCGCTGCGTTCCGCGCCCCCCCAGACCGCCAACAAGAAAAAACTGGGATTTCCCGTGCCGATAAGGGTGTGGCTGAAAGAGGATAAATATTACGGAATTGTTAAGGAATATTTTACCTCCGAGACGGCGGAGCACTTTTTCAACACGGATTTGCTTGTAAAGCTCCTTGACGACCACCGGGCGGGGAAGTACGACAACAGCCGCAAGATTTGGACGCTGTTCATTTTTCTTGTTTGGTACGGGGTTTATTTTACGGATTATAAAGGGTAAAATTTACAAGACGTTCATAAAAAAAAAAACGGTATGTTCATATTTTGTATGTATACTTAAAATAAGAATTTTAAAGGAGGCGCGGTTATGAGCGTAAAAAAGGTTACGGCGGCTGTTTTCGCGGCTTTGGCTGTACTGGCGGTAATCGGCGCGGCTGCGGTGTTTTTTGCCGCAAGCAGGGACGAAATCACGAACACGGTTATAACGGATTTTCCCGACAGCAGCGGCAAGGTGATTTGCCATGAGACGGCAAGCGGAAATCCCGTTGAGTTTTCGGTGTTTGCCGCGCCGCAGAAAATTTCCGAGGAGGACGACGGGGTGTACCGAATAGACGTCACCCTGAACCAAACGGAAAGCAAATACTATGATTTGGAAAATATTTCCGTTGAAATCGGTTTCGGCGGCGATGATACGGTAATCAGCGGCTATTGCAGCGGGGGGAACTCCGAATATTTCAAGGCGCGGATAAATTACCCCGAGGGCGGGCAGACGGTTTGCTGCGATTTTGACGGGAATTACGCCCGCATTGAAATTGCTGCGAAATTAAGTCAGCCAAAGGATTTGCCGATAAAAATCACCTATGACGCAAGCGGAAAGGGCTTTAATGCCGCGAATAAATTTTCGGGGCTTGAATGTGAAATGACCGTACCCTGCAATTATTGAAGAGTATAGAAAGTACCCCTTATCAAGTAAGATAAGGGGTACTTTTTGCAAATGTTATATAGGATTAGGAAGTTATGTTTTAGAATATCACCTCCTTTACCGAGATAAGCACGGAGGGGGAGGGGAGGTCCGCGCATTGGGGGAATAAGCCGCTGTCAAGGGCGTTTTTCACGATGCGCATTGCAACGGTGGAGCAGCAATACATATACCGCTGAAACTCGGGTACGGATTTTAGGTGGGTTGGCAGCTTTACGGGGTTTTTCATCAGCTTGGCAAGTTCCGCGCCGAATTTTTCCGCGAGAATATTGTCGTACTTTTCGCTTAAGCCGTACAGCTTAAACCGCTCCTTTTCGGTGACGACGGGCACGTCGCAGACCGTCTTGCCGCCCTCTTTGGCAAGGTAGCGCAGCTCGGTGAATTTATCGAAATTCTCAAAGCACCCCGCGTTTATCAGGGGCAATTGCTCCTCCTTGCCGATGTGGACGGCGTAAAGCATTTGCGCTATTTCCCCGTCGGTCATAGGGCGTTTGAGAATATCACGCATACCCAACTGGGTTTCGCCTAAAAGCGTGCTGTACTCGCATATTGTCAGGTCGACGTTTTTTCCGCCGCCGTCGGCAGTTCCGCAGGAGCGGGATTCGCCGCTTATATAGTATTTTCCGTGCTCAAAGCCTGCGCTGCCGAAATCGTAATTTGCGGGGTAGCGGCTGCCCATTGCAATCCACTTGCCGCCGCCCGGGCGGTCGGGGTAGTCCTCATAGGGGGTTTTTCCGCAGAAATCGTCGCGAACCTTGTTTACGGTATGGTTCAAAGTGCGCACCGTGAAAAAGCTGTCCAGCTTTGCCCGTTTGGAGCTGTTCTGCCGCTTGTAAAATTCAAAGCCGCCAAGTTCCGCAAGAGCTTTCTCCATAATTGCCCAAACGTCTTTGTAAATACCGTCTGCGGCTTGCTTTTCAAGGGCGGCGTTATCGGTGCGGTTTTCGGGGTTGTAGATGATAAAGTCGGTGTACACCTTATCGCTCGCGCGTTTCATAAGTCCGCCCTCTGTCAGCTTGTCGACGACGGGCTCAACGTATGCCGCCGCTATGCCTATCGCCTTGGCAAGCTCGGTAACGGTCACGGGCTTTTCGTAGGCAAGGATAAGCAGGTTCATGGCGATTTTGTCGTTGCCCACAAGGGTGAACGGCTCTCCGTCAAGACCGCACCGACCCGAGCAGGACATCATAAGGGTTTCGGGCTCATAGCTTTGTTTAGAATAATTTTCCATGGCAAATTCCTTTCCGATACGCTTTCTTCCCGTGTCGAGACGGCTTTTCACGGTGTTTTCCGAAACGCCCAGCGAGGCGGCGATGTCCCGCACCTTTTCGCCGTGCATATAGTACCGAACGGTTACTTCTCGGTACAGACGGGTAAGATAGGCGAGACAACGCCTTATTTCCTCAAATTCGGCGGACTTTTCAATTCCGTCGAAAATTTCGCCGCCGTCGGAAACGTCCTCCGTCACGTCGAAGGACACCGTTGGCTTGTTGTATTTTCGGCGGAGCAGGTCGTAATACCTGCGGTTCAGCACAGCCGTCAGCCAGGCTTTTGGGTTGTCGATGGACTTCCCCGCCGCGAGAGCGGACAGACCCGCCAGCAGGGTGTCCTGCGCCAAATCTTGGGCGTCGGCGATATTGCCGCACCTGTACAAAGCCGCGTTCAGCAGAAAGTCGGCGTATTCCGTAATATTGGTTTTGTTCATATGATTTTACCTCTTTGAAAGCTTTCATTTATATAGTCGCGGGAAATGGGGAAAGGTTTGCTATTTGGTGTAGAAATTTTTTGAAATTGTAGGGCGGGGGCTTGCTCCCGCCTTTTGAGGAAATTGCCGTGTTAGGCGGGAGCAGAGCCCCCGCCCTACAGACGCGGTTACTATTTTGTAGGATTGCTATAAGATACGGTTTTCCGCACCTTTAAGTTGCGCCGTACTCCAAAAAAGCACGTTCAAATTGGTTGCACGCCTGCGGGAAAAATGCTATACTGATAATGCGATCGCAATAATTTTTAAGGAGTATTTTTTATGAGTTTCGGAAAAAATTTGCAGTTTTTAAGACATCTGCGGGGAAATATGACACAAGAAGAGCTTGCCGAAAAAATGAACGTCAGTCGTCAGACCGTTTCAAAATGGGAGCTTGACGCGGCGTACCCCGAAATGGAAAAGGCGCTGGAAATCTGCGGCTTTTTCACCTGTTCCCTTGACGACTTGTTCCGCGGCGATATGGCGACCTGCGGCGATGCGTACACAAACCTGCGGGTTGAGACAGTCCCCGCGTTCCGATACGTAAAGTACGCCGTTATAAGCGCAGACCCCGAGGGCGACGCTATCAACAGAATGTTCGGCATTGCCCGTGACTGCGGCGTCGACAAGCCGCAAGTCATCGGCTGGGATTTTTCCAATGTGTCGCAAGAGCAGATAAACGTTTTCAATATGCACGGCTATGAGGCGGCTTGGGTACTGCCCGAGGGTGTCGTTCCGCCCGATGTGCAGATATACGAACAGGCGGCGCACAAATACGCGGCGGTGCATATCGAAAAGCCTTTTGAGAACCCGTTTGTGATAATTCCCAATGGGTACAAAACGGTGTTCGAGTATATGCGTGTGAACGGTCTTGAGCATTCGGCAAAGGACGTTATCCCCTGCTTTGAAACGGACGGGGACAGTATGGATATTTATATTGCGTGCGAATAACGGTGTTATTATGGCAATTTTGCAGGGGACGTGTTTCGTCCCCTGCAAACGTTATTTTATCGGTTTGCCGCAATCTTTACGGGGCGGAGTATCTGATACCCCAGAACCTCGGGATAGTGCCGCTGATAGCATTGGCAGACGTCCTCGTTCCATTCGTACTTTCCGCCGCCGAATTTGCTTATGTCGTAATTCCAAGCGAGGTTTTCAACCCTGCCCATAACCTCGCCGTTGTCTTTCAGATAGTCGTAGGCGGGGTGGTAAAATACAAGGTAGTAGCTCCCGGGAAATTCCCTCATTTCAAAGCCGTCGGGGATTTTGCCGCTGTAGTCGAGGGGTACGCCCGTGCCGTAAAAATACCCGCGCCCGCTGTCGGTTTTGAACCAGCCTGCCGTGTGCCCCGTAACAATGGGGTCGGAGACGTTACTCAAACTGTCGACAACGCCGCAGACCGTATCGCAGTCGTGATACTGCCACATTTCGCCGTAGTGTTTCGCTCTGTCCTCCCATATGCCGATGTACTTGTGGGCGGGAATAAATTCCACCCTTACGTGAGCCTCGGTAAGAATAGTATTGCTCATAGTTTTTTCTCCTTTTTGATTTTTATAGTATTCGGGACTTAAAACCACCTGCCGCACGGAAAGCGGTATGGGAACGGGTTCTCTCCGATAGGACGCAGGTGTGCACCCAAACGCCGCCCGAAAGGCTCTCGTCAGAGCCTCCTGCGAAGAGTAACCGCACCTCACGGCAATATCAATGATACGCTCGTCGGTGTCGCGTATGGCAAGAGCAGCAAGCCGCAGCCGTCTGCCCGCCACATAGCTTTTTATTGTCATACCCGTGATTTCGTGAAACCGTACCGAGCAGTAATAGGGCGAATAGCCTATCTGCGCCGACATTTGCCGCAGAGACGGGTTTTCGCACAAATTATCCTCTATCCAGTCTATCATTTGCTGTATTGCCTCGTTCCATTCGTACAAGCGGTTCGCCTCCCTGAAATAAATATACCATATATTTTTGGAGAAAATCTTGATTTAAGTTGCAAAAGTATAAGAGTACCCCTGCCGATTTTGACAAGGGTACTTTTTTTACATATTGATAAGATTTTGATTGTGCTTGCTTTCCTCCAAAAGTTTGGTGATGACTATGTTCATGCAGCCGTCGTCCCAAGAAAGGTCGTAAAGTTTTTCGGAGTGCTCCACCGCCACAAGGGGGCGCAGAGGCTGGTCGGGGTAGTTTTTCATTACATAAGCGACTTCGCCGTTGGAAAGCTCCACCTTTGAGCCTGCGGGGTAGGGCGCGACTTTCCGCAGAAAGGCTTTGATGACGTTTTCGTCGAAATGGCTGCCCATTCCGCCCATAACAAACTCGATTGCCTCGTTGGGGGGGTTGGGTACTCGGTAGGGGCGGTTTGAGGTTAGGGCGTCGTAAACGTCCGCCACTGCTAAAATCCGCGCGTAGGGGTGAATTTGGTCGCCCTTTAATTTGTTGGGGTAACCCGAGCCGTCCAGCTTTTCGTGGTGTCCCACGATGCCGTTGAAGATGTTGTCGTTTACAAGGTGGCGTTCCTTTAGGTGATTGGCGGCGTGGACGGGGTGCATTTTAACGATGTCGAACTCCTCTTTGGTGAGGCGTTCGGGTTTGGTGATGATTTCGATTGGCACGGCGACTTTGCCGATGTCGTGGAGAAGTCCCGCAAGACCCAGTTCTTTCAGCATTGTATTGTTAAAGCCAAGCTCCATGCCGATGGCGATTGACATTATCGCCACGCTTAAGCTGTGGTGGAACGTATAGTCGTCGTACATTTTTATATCGGCGATATTTACGAGTATATCCTTGTTTGAGGAAAGCCCGTCTATAAGCGACTGGGTTGTGCCGTCGATAGCCTCGATGTCGCTTTGCTGCACGCCCTTGCTGCTGTCTATAAAATTATCCGCAAGGTTGTGAATGTTGGTTATTGCCTCTCTGCGTATCTCCTGATTTATCGAGGAAATGACCCTGACCTCGCTCCTGACGGTATCTATGTACGCTCCGTCGAGGTTCGCCGCGCTCATCTGCGTTATCTGAACGTCGGAAATTTTCTGTCCCCTGTTCAGCACCACCGCCGACGTTGAGGCGGGGGTATAGAAGTGTATATCTCTGGCGAGGCACATTCCGGGCAAAAGCTCCTCTGTATTTACGAATACCAAAAAGTTCACTCCATTCTGATTAAAATAGAAATTATGCTGTTCCTTTATAATAGTATTCAATTAAGGTATTTACCGGATTGCAAGAACAATAAATAAACTCACGGTTCAGTTATTAAACTTGCGGTATTTTTATAAATTAAACTCTCGGTTCAGTTATTGGACTTTAAGTACAGTTATCAAACCTTTAGTACAAATAATTGAAACAAGGGATAAATGCGGCGCGCATATATCCCCTGTTTCGGTATCGGACCATGCCGTAAATTATGTCATAATAAAATTTGCGGCGGCATATTATGTACAAGTACAGACAAGTTACTTTTTGAGCTGCGTGATGCAGTCGGTGCAGACGTATTTGCCCATAAACTCCACAATATTTTCCTCCTTATTGCAGAACGCGCAGGCTTGTTTGTACTTTTTAAGGATAATCTTGTCGTCCTCGACATAAATTTCAAGAGCGTCCTTTTCGCCGATGCCGAGACCACGTCTGAGTTCGATGGGAAGTACGATTCTTCCGAGTTCGTCAATTTTTCTTGTAATGCCTGTAGCTTTCATAGAAAAGCCTCCTTTAAACATTTTTTTTAAGAAACCGCCGAACAAGAAGTCACACGATTGAGAAAAGATTACAAAGAGGGGTAAAGGAGAGCCGCGTACCTTGTAAAGGCGGGTTCTTGAATATTATAGCACAAATTGTATATAAATGTCAAAAAACAGATTGTTAATAATAATTACCAATTTATTAATATTTTTCGACAATTATTTCCAAGACAAAATTTTACACAAAATTACTGTAAATGGCAAGAGGTGCTGCTTATGATGAATAAAATTTTCGCGGCGATGCTGATATTGTCCGTAATATTCGGCATTGCGACGGGGCGTATTTCCGAGGTTTGCAACGCGGCTCTCAATTCCTGCGCCGAGGCGGTGGAGCTTTTTTTGTACCTTTTGGGCGGAATGTGCATGTGGGGCGGGCTTATGCGCATTGCCGAAAAGGCAAAAATTACCGATTTTATTGCCAAACTGTTTAAACCTGTTCTGAAACACATTTTCCGGGGTCTCGACCTTGAAGGGAAGGCTTTTCACGCGATTTGCATGAACATTACCGCAAATCTTCTGGGACTTGGCAACGCCGCCACGCCGCTGGGTCTGGAGGCAATGAAACGTCTCGAAGAGGAGGAACGCCCCGGGAAAGTCACGAGCAGGAACATGATAATGTTCGTGGTGCTGAACACCGCGTCCATAACGCTGATACCCGCCACCGCCGCCTCGCTGCGGATAAAGCACGGTTCAGCTGCGCCCATGGAGATACTGCCATGCGTGCTTGTGACGTCGGCGTGCGCGCTTGCGGCGGGGCTGCTGTCGGCGGCGGCTTTGGACATTCCAAACAATTTGAAATCCGAAAGGACGGGGAAAAAATGAGCGAGTTTGCTATACCCGCGTTTATCGCGCTGATAATGGCTGCGGGGCTTATTAAGCGGGTGGACGTTTTCGGCGAATTTACCGACGGTGCGCGGGAAAATCTGAAGTCGGCGTTTGACGTGCTGCCCGCCCTTATCGCGCTGATGACGGCGATAGGAATGTTCAAGGCGTCGGGAGGGTTGGAAATAATTTCCTCGGCAATAGCTCCGATTACGGAATTTTTGGGATTTCCGAGGGAATGTATCCCGCTGGCGTTGATACGTCCCGTGTCGGGCAGCGGCGCTCTGGCGGTGTTTGAGACCATACTTACGGAGGTTTCCCCGGACAGTTTCGCGGGGCGGGTTGCGAGCGTTTTAATAGGTTCGACCGAGACGACCTTTTACACTATAGCGGTTTACTACGGCATAACAAAGGTGAAAAAAACGCGGCACGCTGTGGTTTCCTCCCTGACCGCCGACCTGACCGGTTTTATACTGAGTGCGCTTACGGTAAGGTTTTTTCTGCACTAATATGTACATTTAACATATATTTTCACGCAATTTTCTGTAAAAAGTGACGAATATTTCATATTTACTTGACAATCGGCTCGATTTTTGGTATAATAATTAAGCGTTGTGAGTTCAGCATTACCGCATAAGTCGAGCCACTAGCTCAGTTGGCAGAGCATTTGACTTTTAATCAAAGGGTCTGGGGTTCAAATCCCCAGTGGCTCACCAGGAGTAAAACCCCGCAAGTCCTTTCTAACAAAGGATTTACGGGTTTTTTGTTATCGTTATTTTTAATGAACCTTTATGTCGTAGTAGTGTCGTAGTGATTAGTAAATTTTTGCCGCCTTACGTGTGACTCCTACTTCATTGTGCACATAGGTATTGGCGGTTATTTTCATTTCATCGCTCCTTATGACAGTGTACATTGTTCGCTGCTCCTTGTATGAAATACACATAATACGCATAATAATTTAATATAATATTTATGGGTAAACCTCTTGACAATACGCATAATACGCGCTATAATATTATCAAGAGGTGAGGATATGACGGCTAAGGAAATTTTAAAAATTCTCAAAAAAGACGGTTGGGTGAAAAAAAGTCAGAACGGTTCACATTGTCAGCTTGTGCACCCAGCCAAAAGAGGCAAAGTCACCGTGCCGATACACGGCGGCGATATGAAACCTAAGCTTGCTGCCTCGATACTCAAACAGGCAGGACTAAAGTAAATAAACCGAAAGGAGATAATTATGAAAGATACCAAACTGACTTACCCCGCGTGCTTTTACCCCGACGAGGGCGGATATGTCGTTATCGTACCCGACTTGCCCGGATGTATGACGCAGGGAGATACCCTCGAAGAGGCTGTTGAAATGGCAATAGACGCCGCCTCTGGTTGGGTTCTCGACGAACTGGAGGACGGAAAGAAACCGCCTAAAGCCTCAGAGCTTTCCGCCGTAAATCCCGACGAATACCCCAACGGCTTTGTAAGTCTGCTGTTTCTCGATATGGACAGCTACGCCGAAAAATACGGCTCAAAAGCAGTCCGCAAGAATTGTACAATTCCCGCTTGGCTCAACACCGCCGCGGAACAGGCAAATATAAACTTCTCCGCGGTTTTGCAGTCCGCCTTGAAAGAGCGGTTAAATATCGAATAAGTTATTACCCTACCAAAGGTTAAAACAAGAGGCACGAAGTTGCAGGGACTGCATCCCCAATTTTGCCTCTTGTTTCTTATTTTCTTGTTTCCGACTGTCGAAACCCGCATTTTAATGTAATTAATTGGCAATTTAAAGCATGGTTTTTGCATGTCAATTTTTGCATTTCGTCGTCAAATTAAAATTTTTTAAAAATTTTTGTGACAAAACCCTCTCCCAAATTGTTTTATTAACAGGACGTCCGAAACGGAGCGAAAGGAGCTGATGATTATGACCGACGGCGCGCTGGAAAAGGCTGTCGTCGCGTACCGACCTATGCTGATAAGGCTGGCGTACAGCTGCACGGGGAATTTCTCCGACAGCGAGGATATTGCGCAGGAGGCGTTCGTTAAGCTGTATCTGCGGCGGGGGAGCTTTCCCTCGGAGGAAGATATGAAAGCGTGGCTTATACGGGTCACGGTGAATATGTGCAAAAACCACGTCCGCTCATGGAGTATCGGCAAGCGTTCCGAAATCCCCGCGGATATTGCGGACGGAGACGATTTCCCCGAAAAAACCGCCGTTCGGGAGCTGCTGCAAAAACTTAAGCCGATTTACCGGGCGGTGATTTATATGCACTACTACGAGGGCTACACCGCGGCGGAAATCGGCAAACTGCTGAAAATCAGCGAAACGGCGGTTACAACGCGCCTGCAAAGAGGGCGCGAGAGCTTGAAAAAATTTCTTGAGGATTGAAAGGACGGTTTTGTTATGAGTAAATTTAAAGATTATTTCGACGGCATTGGCGACAGTACGAATACGGCGGCGGAATGCGGCGCAATACGGGCGAAAGCCTCGAAAATAAAAAAGCGGCGGAAAGTTTTTTCGACGGCGGCGGGAGTTACCCTTGCGGTGATGATGACCACAACCGTTGCGGTAAGCGCGGCGGGAGGCTGGAGCGTTACAGAAATTATCGGGCGGTGGTTTAAGGGTAACGCCGAATTGGTTACCGAAAACCTTTCGGATGTTACCGCCGAAAGCGCGGAGAATAATTTCGAGTTTCTTGAAATCACGCCCAACGGCGCGGTTATGGACGACAATATGATAATCTTTTTCCTTGACGTAACCCGTAACGACGGCGGCGTTTTCGATACCGCGGAATACGATATGACCGCAAAGGACGGGAGTATTTTTTACGGTTTCGAGGGCGGCACGGTAAAGGCGGCACCGAAGTACAGATTTTATCTTACGGGTTTGCGTTTTCTGATAGACGAAAATATTGACGGCAGCGTTTTCAACAGCAAATATACCGTACCGTCAAGGCAGTATATTGTTGACGACGGAAGTCCCCGGGACAACAGAATTACAATCGCGTTCTGCTGCGACAGGGCGGCGATTGAATCGCAGCTTGACAAAATTGATAAAATGGCAGTCGGTTCAAAGGTTATTGATTTAAGCGGCAAGTACAGCTATAAAATTATCGGTGCGGAATTAAAATTGGGCAGCCTGAACATCGACAAAGAAACCGTTTTGTATCAGGACGGCGAGAATGACTATCATATTGACAGCTATACCTCGGAGACAATTCGCGGCTCTTGGAACGGCGAATTGAAGTTCGATATAAAGTCCGCCGAAACGGTTACCGTCAAGCCGGATAAAGCGTCGGCGTTCCGGGTGTACACAAACGCGGGCGAATATTACGTTCACAGCTTTAACGTGAAAAATATTACTCTTTCGCAGATGTCTGTCAGCTATGAGCTGGAGGGCGGCGTTCCCGAAACGGACAGCTATCTGGAGCAGCTCAAAATCGGCGAAATCATTATGAAAAACGGCGATACTCTGACGGTAATGCCAAATTCTTATGTACCGGCTCATAAAAGCGAGTACGGAAACGCTATGCACGACAAAAAATACGGGGCTTGGGAGGTAAGCGGGTCAATAATGCTCACCGAGCCTATCGACCCGGACGAGGTCGCGGCGGTGCGGCTGGGGGACGCGGTTTTCCCCTTTGAATAATATTAAACGGCAGGGTAATTTTCCCTGCCGTTTTTTACTAATGAATATTTTCGTCACGCTTGTCAAGATATTCGTTCATAGCGTTGGAAATAATTTCCCAAAACTCGCTTGTGTTTTCTTTGTAACCCGACATGGCGTAAACCGCCGCCGAGGGCTGCAAGGTGTTAATATATTCGTCATATTTTAAGTCGTATTCCTCCTCCGTGACGTCCTCGCCCAGCACATTGTAATAAAAATAGTACTCCCACATCATGTAGCCGTCTCCGGGATTTCTTTCGTATTCCGAATGTCTTATTATCTCGCCGTCAACCGTATTGCCGTCATATTTCAGAATATAGTCCCCCGAAACGCCCTCGTCCGTGCCGCCCGTATTGTATCTGCTCAGCCAAACGGTTTCGCCGTCCCTTTCGTAAGGCGTAAGAGAGCCGCCCCTTAAAAAGGTACCGTCGTCATAACAAATATCGAAATTGGCGGTGCTTAAACATACGGCTTGACCATTTGCCGTCACCGTGTGAATTTTTGAATTTACAAACACCGTATCGTCGCGGGCAAGCGCAGCCTCGGGTATGCCGTTTTCGTCAATATCCATAATCTGTAGTATGTAATAATGCCCCACCGCGTCGGTAAAGCTTTCGCAGTTTTCAAGGGCGGCAATATACTGCCCCGCCGTCAGCACGTTTTCGCCGTCGTCAAAAATAACCCTGTCCTTAACAATGTCATAGTTAAGCGTGCTTTCGGTGACTTCGGCGGTAGTTTCCGTTGTTGCCGTCTCGGTAACGCTTTCGGAAGTTACCGTTGTTTCGGACGTTTCGGCAATCGCCGTGGTTTGGACGTTCTCCCCGCCCTTTCCGCAAGCCGCAAGCATAAGTACACACAATGCGGCGGACATAAATTTGAATTTTTTCATTGCAATTTCTCCTTAACAAATTTTTCCAAACGCCTTTTCAATGCGGCAACGGGCAGACCCATAACGTTGAAAAAGTCCCCCTCTATCCCCTCGGAAAGCACGCTGCCGTACCCCTGTATGCCGTACGCCCCAGCCTTGTCCATAGGCTCGCCCGTGGCGATATAGGCGCGGATTTCCCCGTCCGTCAGCGGGTAGAATTTTACCTTTGTTTCGCAGGAAAAACTTTCCGCCCGCTCCCCTCGGGCAAGGCAAACCCCCGTCACAACCTTGTGCACCTTGCCCGAAAGCAGCTTTAACATTCTTTCCGCGTCGGACTTGTCGGCGGGCTTGCCCAAAATAATGCCGTCAATTATTACCACCGTGTCGCTGCCTATGACAACCGCGTTGGGGTAACGCTCCGCAACGCAGCGCGCCTTTTTCTCGGCAAGAAATTCCGCCGCCTTTTCGGGGGGAATCCCCTCGGGCAGGGTCTCGTCAACGTCCGCGGGGATTACCTCAAACTCGGGGACGACGTACCTTAAAAGCTCTTGCCGTCTCGGCGAGGCTGAGGCGAGAATTATTTTTCCGTTCATAAAATTTCCTCCTTTAACTCGGCAAGCAAAGCGGTACAGCCGTTAAAAATGTCGTTGTAGGCGGTCTCGAAATCTCCGCTGTACCAAGGGTCGGCGACGTCTCTGCCGCTGCCCGCGAAAGAGAGCAGCTTGCGGACTTTCCCCTGCGGGTCGGAGGGGAAAATCCGCCTGATGTTGCGGAGGTTGTTTTCGTCCATAACTGCGAAAAGGTCGTATTTTTCATAGTCGGACTTTTTCAGCTGCACCGCGAATTTCCCCTCTGGGGAAAGCCCGTGCCGCGCCAGTTCCCGCCGCGCGGGCGGGTAGACGGGGTTGCCGATTTCCTCGGTGCTTGTGGCTGCGGAGGCGATGAAAAAGTTTTCGGACAGCCCCTCGTCCCGCACCAATTTTTTCATAATAAACTCCGCCATAGGCGAGCGGCAGATGTTGCCGTGGCAGACGAACATTATTTTGTACAATTTAATCACTCCTTGATTTTTTACCGTGAAACGCCGTGTTTTGCGAACTTTTGCGGGGCTGTCCCGGCGTTTGCCGTCCGCTTGACAGAACGGGGTGAAAATCACATAACTGGGCAAATTTCGGCAAATTACGGCGGGCGTTAGTAGTCAAACAGTAGTAAAAAGTAGGGGGAATTACTACCAAAGAAATAATCCCTTAACAATTTAATTTCACAGATCATTTCAAAATATCTGCCAATGCATATTCGCCTTGGAGTCAAGTATCCTCAAAACAGTTATCTTATCGGTGAAACCTTTTCTAAGGTACTGCGTCTCGAACTGCTTTGCGCTTCTGCAGCGAATGATTTCTCCGTCAAGCAGATCATCATATGTGAATTTCAACTTACCGGCTTCAAGTAATATTTCAACGATTGCCCTCTCGGCAGCACCCTCACAAATGCAGGCTATATACTTTGTAAACTCCATTATTCTTCCTCCTTATGAGATTGAATAATGCTTTTTTTCAACAGCATATAGGCATCATACATTGGAGTTGTACCGTTTATAAGACCGCTTTGATAAGCCTCGCTCTTTTTTATATCATTACGTTTCAAAATGGCTGCGAGATTTTCCGCATCGATACCGCCATTGTTTCTGACGATATAGATACTATCATTTCGCTCAAGTTCATCAAGCAGTTCCGCATAATGTGTCGAGAATATCATAACGGCGCCGTGCGGATTGATTTTCTTGTCCATATAAAAACGAATAAGAGTGGAAACGATCTCTTGATTAAAATGGTTTTCTATTTCATCCACAATTAAATAGCCGCCATTTTGAAAAGTTTTGATCGCGCTTAAAAATATGTTTATACCCTTGATGGTGCCCGAGGACAGATA
This sequence comes from Ruminococcus sp., assembly GCA_023665505.1. Lineage (GTDB taxonomy): Bacteria > Bacillota > Clostridia > Oscillospirales > Ruminococcaceae > RGIG8773. The sequence continues at coordinate 7,156 of JAMPDU010000039.1, read as the reverse complement.
ACGATTAAGGTCAGTGGGCTTGCTGAGGGATATCTCGTCCTCGCTTATAAACTTAAGCTGTATATTGCAGTCCTTACCTTCCTTTTGGATATTCAGATATTCAACGTTTGAATCAAAAAAAGTTATCAGTTCCGGAGGACAGTTTTCCAATATGCTCAGTTCGTTTGTGTCTGTATGGTGAAGCATATCCATCAGCATCAATTGACTTTTGTTCTTTTTGTTATATGCGACAGTTATGCTGACATCATCAAGCAGAAAATCTTCATCGTTATTACGCGCAATAGCGATCTCACATTCATCAAACGAAAACAAATCGGACTTATTTTTGACCTTTGTTATGGCTTTTGATTTAAGATACTCATCTTCAATTATCAATTTGCCGTTTTTGTGGGTCAGAACAGTATGGAGCAGATTAACTGTTTTATTTTCAGAATAAAAGTAAATATCGAACACCGCTTTCTTGCCGTCGCTCAATCCATTAAGCAGTTCAGAGCAAGAAATGTTGTTAATCGATTCATTATTAAGCATTCTGCACACAAAAGTGATGAGCTTAAGAATAGTTGTCTTTCCGGAAGCATTTATTCCTATCAAAGAAACTACATTATTCTGATAGAACTGTTGTGAGCTATTAGAAAAAATACAATCCATTTTTTGGGAGTTATCAGCTGAAACTCTCTGATGCGCAACAAAGTTTATCTCACATTTTTCTTTGAACAACGGCATTCCCGAAACGGATATTTTCAGCAATTTCATATAGCAATCCCCCTTATTTACATATTATAAGTTTTTAACAATTAAGATTATACCATATTCATTGCAAATTGTCAAGGCTAAAAACAAAATTTACGTTTTTAATTGAAATTATAAGGTTTTAACATACTGTTAATGCTTTGTACGTATGAAATTTGTTGCTGTATTATAAATGAAAACGCCGTAAAATGCAATATCTTCCGCGAAATAAAAAATCAAAAAGCATTGAAAAACGTCAAATTATATGTTATAATTTATACGGAAATTCACTAACGCTAAAATAAAATCAGACAGGAGGCAAACTTATGCCCTTTACAATAGTCCGTCAGGACATAACAAAAATGCAGACCGACGCGATAGTCAACGCCGCAAACAACCAACTGCGTATGGGCGGCGGCGTTTGCGGAGCTATTTTCAAAGCCGCGGGCTATATTAAATTGCAGGAGGAGTGCTATAAAGTTTCACCTGTAAAAACAGGAGGCGCGGCTATTACGCCCGGATTTGCTCTTCCCGCAAAATATGTTATTCACGCTGTCGGTCCCGTGTATCAGCAAAGCAACGTCGAGGAATGCGAAAAGTTGATCCGTTCGGCGTATACCAATTCCCTTAAATTGGCGGCGGAGAACGGGTGCGTGAGTATTGCCTTTCCGTTGATTTCAAGCGGGATTTACGGCTATCCGAAAGATGAGGCTTTGCGGGTTGCGATTTCCGCAATAAAGGATTTTCTTGCCGAAAACGATATGGACGTGTACCTTGTGATTTTCGACCGCGCCTCATTTGCGGTAAGCGAGAAATTGCTTGGAGATGTGGAGAGCTACATAGACGAAAATTATGTTGACGAGCATTTTATCAGCCGTCGGGAAATGTCTGTCGTGTACTGCGAAGAAGTACAAAACTTTGATTTAAAACCGTCGCTGGAGGATTTTATTGAGGAACTGGACGAGCCGTTCAACACAACTTTGCTGAAGCTGATTGACGCTAAGGGAAAGACGGATACCGAGGTCTACAAACGCGCAAATATCGACCGAAAGCTGTTCTCGAAAATCCGTACGGGCAAGGGTTATATGCCGAGCAAGCGGACTATTTTGGCACTTGCCGTTGCGCTTGAATTGACTTTAAATGAAACCGATGACCTGCTTGAACGGGCGGGGTACGCCTTGTCCCACAGCCAAAAGTTTGACGTTATTGTGGAATTTTTTATTGTCAACGGAAAGTACGATATTTTTGAAATTAACGAGGTTCTGTTCAAATACGACCAGCCGCTTTTGGGGGCGGGTTCTTAATGTCGCTTTGAAAGCGACCCAAAATAAGTCCTCCCAATGTACAATATAAGTACAATAAAAAACGGGAGGTCATTTTTATGAAGAAAAATTTAACCGAGCTTGTATTTATTCTCGACAAAAGCGGCTCTATGGGCGGTCTTGAAAGGGACACTATCGGCGGCTACAATTCAATGCTGGCGAAACAGCGTCAGGAGGACGGCGAGTGCGTTATTACCACAGTGTTGTTTGACAATTATTACGAACTGCTCCACGACCGCATTGACATTCGCGCGGTTAAACCGATTACCGAGGAAGAATATTTTGTGGGCGGCACTACGGCTTTGCTGGACGCAATCGGCAGGACGGTCAAAAAAATTGAAACCGCGCAGAAAAATACCGCCGAAGAGTACCGCGCGGAAAAGGTGATGTTCGTCATAATCACGGACGGCGAGGAAAACGCAAGTAGATGTTATTCCGCGCCGCAGGTCAAGGAAATGATACAGCGGCAAAAGGAAAATCACGGCTGGGAATTTATCTTTTTGGGCGCGAATATCGACGCAGTTGAAACAGCGGGGCGTTTTGGCATTGACGCAGACAGAGCCGTTGACTACGTCCCAGACAGCGAGGGAACGGAGCTGAATTACTGTATGATGAGCGAGACGGTATCCGCTTTTCGCAGAAAAAGCACCATCCCGTCCGAATGTCTGGATAAAATCAGAAACGATATGAAAAAACGGGGCGGGCGGATGTGAGTGGTAATATAATCCAATGTCAAAAAAATACAGCAAAAAGCAGGCTCTCGTTGACTTGAGCCTGCTTTTGTAATCTGCCTGAAACCCTATTTTTATTTATACCGCCCTGAACATTTTCTGCGATATGTTTTTTTCACCTGACGCTTTGTCAAGTTCTTTCCTTGCGTTCTCCAAATCCTCAACACGCTTGAGTTCATCGGCGGCGTCCTCTAAGCCCAAATGCGTGTAGACATTCAAGGTTACCCCGATGTCGCTGTGTCCCATAAGGTACTGGAGCGTTTTGGGGTTCATTCCCGCTTTCGCCTGATTGCTGCAATATGTGTGGCGGCAGACGTGCGGAGTGATGTTCGGCATTTGCATTTTGTAAATTTCGTTGTACCGATTAACCATATGGTTAAAACGATGTTCCCAGTGCATAGCCACAAGCGGCATACCCTTTTCGTCATAATACAGAAACCCGCAGTATCCTCCCACAAAACGCTCGTTTTTCGGAGGTTCTCTGTCCTCAATTATCGCTCTGAAACATTCCGCTACGTCTTCGGTTATCGGAATTTTTCTTGTACCCGCATTTGTCTTTGTGGATTCGATAATATACTGCATATCGGAAGTTCTCTGCAGCTGGTGGTCGATATTGATTATTCTGTTCTCCAAATCAATATCCTTTAGGGTAAGTCCGCAGAATTCCGATATTCTCATCCCCGTGTGAAAAAGTATGTAAACAGCCTCGTAATATTTGCAGTAGCAGTTATCGTCATGAATAAACTTAAGAAATTTTCGCATTTGGTCGCGGGTTACAGCTTGACGGGTAACGCTGTCGTTTACCACTACTCCCGCAAGCTGAAAGCTAAACGGGTTCTTGTTCAAAATATCGTCGTCCACCGCCATTTGAAATGCGGGACGAAGGACTCCTCGTACCGTTTTTACCGTGCTGTAGCCCTTGCCGTCATTCTGCATTTTTATAAGAAAAAGCTTGGCGTCGGACGTTTTGACCTGCGAAATTTTCTTTGAGCCGAAATCCTCATTTTTAAGAATATTCCTGACAAAGTTGTAGTTTGATACGGTATTGCTTTTTGCTCCCGTTTTGGTGGCAAGATACCGCTCCACAAGCTCTATGACCGTGAGATTTTTCTTCATCGGGTCAAGCTGCGATTCGAGGTCATAGCCTATCTGCTTTTCCAGCTCTCTCAGTGAAAGGCACGGTTTTTTCCCCGCCGGCAGCTTATCTGTAGGTTCAAATTTCCAACTGTATACAAATTTTGGTTTGCCGTTCACATGGTACTTGAACTGATACTTTCCGTCAGACCGTATGGATTCTCCCGCGCGAAGAATTCGATGCTTTGAATCACGTCTTAAATGTCCTCGTACTCCCATTATCTACACCTCCTGAGTTCATGGTGACCTTGCAGATACTTTTCAAAAGCTGAGCGAATGATAAGTCTGCGTTTGCCGTAAAAAACGATAAAATCATTCTCGACATTTCCATCGAGCAGTTTATAGAATTTTCTCGCGCTCAAGCCGAAATGCTTGATTGCTTCCGATGGATTGAGCAAGTCTTTACTCTCCAATGCTGCTCTCTTCATCTTTATCTGCCTTCCTTTCCGCTAAATTCAGCATATACTCTTCGAGCTTAGGTCTTACAATAAGATACCGATTTCCGTAATATAGCGCAAAGCCGCCATCGTTGTTTTCAGCCATCCGTCTCATTTTCTTTGTGCCGATGTTGAAATAAGCCGCCGCTTCGATTACCGTAAGCAAATACTTTTCACTTATCGCAATTCTGACCTCTGCCATGCTGCCTCACCTCCGTTCGCTGATGACATATTAACTCTGTTTAGAGGAAATAGCAACTACTTACGGCAAATAAAAATAAATTATATCGTAGAAGTCTGGCAGATATATTCCTCGAATTTTGGTCTTATTACCAGATAGCGGTTACCGCTGTAAATTGAAAATAAGCCAAGATTATCTTCAGCAAGCCTGCGCATTTTCTTTTGACCGATATTGAAATATGCTCCCGCTTCCTTAATTGTCAGAAGATACTTTTCTCCGATAGAAATGTTGAGCCCGGTTTTTTCTTCCATTAGATACACCTCCATTTTTTATTCTATGTGTATAGTCAAAAGAAAATCGGCAAATCCGAAGACTTTGAAAGAAAAAATAAAAAAATCCGCAGGCAATGCCCGTCCTCGAACCCTGCCTACGGCACACACCTCACTTTTTCTTTTTCCCAAACCCATTAAACCCGCCGTTCTTAATAACGGAAGGAAAATTCCTGTAACAGTAGTCCAGATCAACATCGCCTGAAATACCGTCAATCCTGCCTTTGGAGGAATACTGCCACATAGCGTAATCTCCGCCGTATCTGCATTTGCCGCCGTATTCAGCTATCCAAAGCGTGTAGCGTTTAGCAACCTCTTCCGTGATGTGCGTCTGCAGGGGACTCCTCGAAATGTAAAGTCCCGCAAAATACCCCGCATTTTCAAGCGCGTTGCAGAACGCCTTTACAATCTCCGAGCAGAAATTTTTCCCCTTGTCAAACTGTTTTTTCTCCTCCAAATCGAAGTAAACGGGGTATTCAAACCGCTTGCCCTTTATGACTTCAAGACAAGCCTCAGCCTCCCGGCAAGCCTCGGAAACACTGCTGGCATAGGAGTACCAGTATGCGCCAACACCAAGTCCCGCAGCTTTCGCCTTTGCGTAATTTTTCTCAAAGCAAGGGTCTTTCTGGCTTGCAAGCTTGCCGTACCCCGCGCGGATAATCACAAAAGCAATCCCGCTTGCCTTTACCTTGGCGAAGTCAATTTCGCCCTGCCATTTTGAAACGTCAATCCCTCTTATCATCGTCATCCTCGCTTTCCGAGCGGCTGTGCAGCTGCTCTAATACATCTTGAATTTTCTTGGGAACGGGAAGTCCTAGGTAAGCCGCATTTTCCAAAAGGCTCACGCCCTCGTTTGAAAGATAAAAGAAAATGACGGCAGTCCTCAGAACCGAACCCGAGCCGATAACCTGTACGTCAATGGTGTTGCCGACACCGACTAAAATGAATATGAGTACCTTTTTGAAAATACCCTTAAAACCGACCTCGCTTGAAAGCTTTCGGTCAATCACCGCCCGCATAACTCCCGTGATATAGTCAATCACAGCAAAAGCTATGAGAGCGTACATCAAGCCGTCGCAGCCGCCTAAGAAATATCCAAGCCAGCCGCCGACCACCGTGAAAATGAATTGAATGATTTTACGGAATTCTTTCATAAAATCCCTCCTATGCGCATTTTATGTATCGGATATGTACATACCCGCTGCCGTCGTTTACTCCCGCTTTTGTTTCGGCGGCGTAAAGCACACCGTTGTGAGTGAAATCCGGTACGCCGCCGATGTACCCCGAACCTCCTCCTCCGGAATGACCCTTGCTGCCATAATAGCCGCCGTACCAGCCTCCGCCTCCGCCTGATATAGCTGTTGAACCGGAGGACGAGCTTGTGGGCATACCCTGCCCAAAGGTCAAGCTGTATTTGTCCTGTCTGCCGCCCATTGCCCCGTCGCTGCCGTTTCCGCCGAAAAGTCCGCCGCCGTCGCCGCCTTGGGTCACAACGGGAGCGTCGGTGTTGTAGCCTATGATGCCGCCGCTGCCCCCTCCGCCCGCAACAATAAGCACTGTGTTCTGATATGACGATAATTGAGACAGATTGCCGTTTCTCAAAGCAATATGCGTCGCTCCTCCGCCCGAGCCGCCTATGTTGTAGCCGTAATTCGTGCTTGACGAGTAGGAGCCGCTGCCGCCGCCCCCGTATGAGCTGCGGTAATATTCGGCAGGCTGTTCCCCTATACGCATATACAAAACCGTGTCTTTCGCAAATTTCATATACCCTGCGGAGTACCCGCCCAAACCGCTCTTTAATTCGTAAACGACGCTGCTGATCGTAACGTTTTTAAGTCCGCCTGCGCCCCATACTTCAAGCATATATATGCCGTTTTCTGGAATTTTAAATTCAAGACTGCTTGTGGTGTAGGGGAAGTCATACTCGGACATAACCCATTTCGCGTAAAGATTTGCCCCGCCGATGTTCTCGGACTTTCCCGGAACAAGCCGGGCGTTCGGCTCGGTATCGGTGCTCCAGCCGCAGAAACTCATACCCTCTTTTTCGTAGGGACATTCCGGAAGAACGATTTTCCCCGTCCGGATATCTCCGTTGTTGTAATACTGTTTTGACGTGATTTTTACATCGCTCTCCCCCTCTTTCAGAACAGCGTTCTCGCCGCTTGTTGTTACGGTAATATCGTTCCCGCTGCTGAAAACTGCGTACAGAACGTTCTCCGTGTCCTCGTAAACGAAGTAATCTTCAAGAACCTCCTCGCTTGCCTTTGAATCCGTTCGCCAGCCGATAAAGTTG
>JAMPDU010000038.1 GCA_023665505.1 Ruminococcus sp. | reverse complement strand
CTTTCCAGCTTTTCCTTTCGCTCCACCGTCTGCTCGTTGATGTACTGCTTTATATCCACCGAGATACCGTCCATCACCGTTATTATTCTTTGGCACTCTCCCATAAGCTCCTCTACGCCGTCTATGTCCTCGTATATCATTCGGTTGGTGATTTCTTTGTACCTCTCCATTTCCTGTATTTTCCTGTCAACCAAACCAATCAAAGGCTTACTCATAAAAATACATCTCCTTTTGTTTGTAGGGGACGGGTTTCCCGTCCCGCGGGCGAGACGACCTCGCCCCTACAGGGGATAGGTCAGAACCCTTTCGACGCCTCCGCAAACGCGTTTCTTATTTCCGTGAAAAACGGTATCAAGTCCTTTAAAAGCTGCGCGTCCTTTTTCACGTTCGCTCTTATGAGCGTTTCGCGAAAGTACCGGTACATCTCCGCAAGGGTCTGGGAAATCTCATACTTCTCCTTAAGGTGTGAATCCAGCGTGTCCACAATGTCCGCAACCCTTGTTATGGCGTTGTGCGCCTTGGGTATGCTCGGCTCTTCCTCAATGAAGTACACCGCCTTGTTAAGCTCGGTTATTGCCTTGTCATAAAGCGCAACCACCAACTGTCCCGGGGTCATTGTCGTTACCGATTGCTGCATAAATTTTTGGTACGGATTTTGCTGCATTATGACAACCTCCTATTGGATATATTACGCGGGGACGGACACAGCCGTCCCCCAAAACAATAATTACTGCTCAAAGTAAGACAGCGTTGTCTGCATCTGCGACATCATCTTTTCAAGCGTTGTGTACTTGCTCCAGTAACGCTCCTGCTCGGTTTCGTATCTTTCGGTAAGCCGTTCGATAACGTCGTTGATGTACTCCATTTGCTTGTAAATCAAGTTGTCCTTGTCTGTCTTTGTGCCCTCGATACCCGCCATTTGCGACAGATAGCCGTAGCCTTTCTTAATGGTTTTGCCCGACGCGTCCTTTGTGGTGGCGGTGCTTGTGGAAACAGCCTTGTCTATAACAAATTCAAGTTTTGCCGCAAGACCGTTCTCGGTGTTTGTAAACAAATCCGCAACCTGGTCGCCGTAAGCGTTAATCGCGCTTTCAAGCTTGCTCTCGTCGATTTTCAGCTTGCCGTTGTCCTCCCAGTCGTCGGTAAGGGTAACGCCTATGCTCGAAAGTCCGAAACCGTTAACCCGCGTAACCATAGCCTCCCGTATCTCGGAGAGGAACTTTGAAACGTTGCTGTCGCGGTAAAGCAAGCCCTGCTTGGCGTTCTCGTTCCACTTCTCGATTTCCTTGTCGGACATCTCCTCTTCCTGCTCCTCGGTGAGAGGGTCGTAGTAAGAGCCGCTGGACTTGGGTCTGTTTGTATTTACAACCTTGTAAAGGTCCTCCAAAAGCTTGTTGTAGTCGTTGACGAAGTTTACCACAACGTCTTTAATGCCCTCGGTGTTTCTGCCTGTTTCGACGGTGATATAGTCCTCTTCGCTTTCGGCTTTGAATTCCTTTGAGCTTGAAATATCAATGGTCGTGCCGTCGAAAACAAACAGGTTGGACGCGCTTGAATATTTCGTGAACGTCTCGCCGTCGCTGCTTATTTCGATTATGCCGTTTGAGCCGTACGCGCTGATGATGTCGCTGTCCTTTGCGCCCTTGACGCTTTCCTTGCCGAAAACGTCCATAAGGAACATCGCTCCGTTTTCGTTTGCGCCCTCGATGTCCCCCGCGGCGATAACTCTTCCGTCGGAGGGCAGCGCGATAATCTTAGCCTCGATAAGGTCCTGCAAAGAAACGTCCGCGCCGTTCTTGCCCGTAACAACGACTTCCTCGCCGTTCCGGGTGAACTTCATTTCCTTTACGCCTCTCTCGGGAACGTAAGCGGGAGACGCGTTCATTTCCTTGGTGTTTGTGAGAGCGGTGTCGCCCTTTGTGAAATTATTTTCAAACTCAATCGTAGCGTCGACAGTATTAATAGTGAGGTTGCCGCCCGAGTACCCGAAAACATTATCCGAGGGCAGACCGCTTGAGCTGCCGAACTCACTGACGTAAGCCTGTCTGAAAGCGTTTTCAAAGGCGAGAGTTACCTGCTCGTCGGTATATCCCGTATCGGGGAGGCTGTTTGACTGTTTAAGGTCTTTGCCTATGTCAAGCTCAAGGGTATGGGTAACGCCGTCGTCAAGTGTTACCTTAACGCTGTACTTGCCCTCGCCGTCCTCAAAGCCTGTTTTGAAATTATCCGTTATCGCCGAGCTGAGCTTGCCCGTTGCCTCAACATGGTCGATATAGGTCAGCTTGGCGGTATCGGCTGTGGAAAGTCCCAGCTGACCCTCGGGGAGGTTGAACATTGCGTTCAGAAGATTTCCCTTGGTCTGATAGATGTTGACTTCCGCGCCGTCGCCCGTTTCGGCGGACTCGATTGTAAAGCTCTGTGAAACGTTGCTGAACGAGAGTTTAACGCCCGCGTTGGAGTTGTTGACGGTGCTGACGATATGAGAAATGGAAACGTCGTCGGCAAACTCAAAATCAACGCCGTTGATATTGAACGCGTAAGTGCCGTCGTCGGATTTCTGCAAAGCCTGCTTAAAGCCCACGCTGTTTATGGTGGAGCTTGTATATATCTTGTTGGAAGTCGTGTTGCCCAGACCTACGCCCTCTTGGTTGTAGCCCACGCTGAAAGTGTGGAAAACGTCGTCGCCGCTGTTGAATTTAAGGTCGCTTGTACCCTCGGTAAATTCAAACTGCTTGTCGCTGCCCTTTACCTCGGCGAAAACCGCGTTAACCGCGTTCAGGAAAGACGTTTTTGACGCCTCGGCGTTTGCGCCCGCTCTGAACGAAACGGTTTTCGTAACGCCGTCAAGGGTCATCTCAACGTTGTAGTTTCTGCCCGAAACAGCCTTTGAAAAGTCAAGCCGCACTTCTCCCGTCGAAACCGAGCCGCCCGAGGAAACCGACGCCGTCTTAGCCGCCGTGGCGCTCTTTATGGTGTACTTAGCCTCCGCCGCGCCCGCCGCAGCCGTCGCCGAAATAACCTTGTCGTTTGACGATGTTGCCGAGTAGCTCTTCATAACCTTGTTAGCCTTGATAGAGGTATCCGCAAGGGTATCGAGGTACTTATTCTTGAAATCGGTTATTTTGGAAATAACGTCGCGGTAGCTCTCCTGTTTCCACGTAAGGGTCTGGAGCTTTTGTTTCTGAGAATTTATGCGGTTTTTTGTATTGGCTGTCATAGCCTTGACCAGCGATTCCGTGTCAAGTCCCGAAATAAGACCCGACATCATGTTTCTGTTTGAAATTGACGACATACAAATCAATCCTTTCTGTTATTCGGGGGACTGTAAAACAAGTTCTTATCCCTGTCCCTGAGCCTTTATTATTGAAAGCAGGTCGGCGGCGGGTTTGTGCAGAGCCGCCTGCATATTGAACCTTTCCGTATCGAAAAGCTCGTTTCTTATTATTCTCACGTCGGGGGGAGCGTCAATGCCTATCTTAACGCGGTCCTTGGAAGTTTCCACCACCGTAACTCTCACGTTCTCTCCGATAAGGAGACCCTCGCCGTTTTTTCGGGTCACCACCAGCATTATTCTCCCTCCTTTTTAAAGACGGGGAATTTTATGGGGTAGTCCTCAACCGCGATAATCTGCGCCGCCAGCATTTTGTCGGCGTTTATCATTATCGGGCTTTTAAGGTTCACGGTAGTGTTTTTGTACTCCTCGGGCACCACCGCCAAACTCAAATATCTTATGTCCGTACCGGGTTTTTTCTCAATGGCTTTCACGCTTTCCGCGTCCGCCGTTACCGAATAGTCCTTTACAATCTGCCTCGGGTCGAACACTATAAAGCAGAGGTTTTCGTTGTCGAGGCTTTGCAGCCAAGCGGGGAAAACATCGTTCCCCAGCGGCGAAAGCATCACGAACCTGTGCTGATCCTCAAAGGCGTAAATTCCCTCCGGGAAGTTAAGGATATTTTCCTCGGCGATTTCCTGCTCGCCGAAATCTCTTGTATTAATAATCATAGGCTTTGCCTTTTCCTTTACGCGAAAATATCGAGGGGCGGTTCATAGTTGGGGTCGGCGCTGCGGGGGAAGTAAATCGGGTCGCCCAGATACTCGATATCAAGCTCGGGCATTTGAGTTATGATAAACTCGATACTTCCCGGAATAAACTCAAATTCCGTGAACTGTATCGCCTCCACCGGGTCGCTTGTTTCCTCGGCGGCTATACCGGCGGGGGGCATATTCATCTGATAGTTTATGCTGAGCGTGCCGTTATTATAGCTTACCGCTCTGCTTTTATTTTTCGGCAGCGCCCGAAGAGCCTCCTCAACGCCCGAGAGTTTTCTGCTTTGAGACGCGCTCCCCTCTCCGCTTTTCTGACTTCCGTCGGCAAGCTTTGCCACCGCCTCATATGTAAGGGTAAAGCCGTTTTCCGTGTTTGCGGAAGGGATATAGGCGTCGTAATTTCTCGTCTCGGAGAGGTCTACCCTGTAAGGCTCCGCCTGCAAGCGAAGTCCCCCTCCCTGCTTTGAGGATACCTTTACGGAGGGTGCGGCAGCCGTTTTGCCGCTGTCCTCAACGGGTCTCAGCTCCGCGCGCTGAACCTTTACTTCAACCTTGATCGGAATGTGCTTATAACTCAATAACTGCTCCATATCACTGATACGCCTCCGGCGGGGAGGCTCTCCTTTCGTAATATTACTGCTTACGGCTGCTGAAAGAACCGCTTTGCCTGAAATCCCTTACGCCTGTATCGCTTATATGTAATTGAAAATACTGTTGGGTATAACCTGCGTTCCCACCTTGAGTGACGCCTCGTAAGCCGCCATAAGGCTTTCCCAGTAGCTTATCTCGGTTTCCATGTCCGTGCCCTCAACCAAGTTCTGACGTTCCTGGAGGTTGTATTTGGAATCCGCGTTCCGCTGCTCAAAGAACTCGATGCTGTTTTGTTTCGAGCCAAGCTCCGCGATTTTTATGAGAATGTTGTTGTTGGACTCCGACGCCTTGTCGATTATGGCGTTGGGGGTGGACTGGTCGCCGTTTCTTAAAGCTCTTGCCGCCTCCAGCACAAGCTGCACGAGGTTCTTGCTGTAGCCGTCGTCGTCCAGACCGCAGCCCACAATGTCCGCGCCGTTGAAGGAAACGTCCAGAGCCGTTTGTGGGTCGATGGCGTAATCGTTGTCCCTGTCGTACTTAATGCCCATGCCGATGTCCACATAAATGGGGTCAGAGCCGGGGAAGATAAGCGAATTGCTCCTGCCCTTGACGGCGGCGGAAACGTCGGGAGCGATTTCCTTTTCCTCGCCCCAGGTGAAATCGTCGTTCAGCTTTCTTATGGTAAACTTCTGACCTATCTGAACGTCGAACCTCGTTCCGTCGGCGGCGGTCATCTTGTGCATAACGTCGAAGTCAACGGGAATTCCGTTGTAAGTCACCGCCCGGGGAACGTCCACCATTTCAAGGTCTGCCTTGACGTCGTTCTCTATCTGCTCGGTAATCATTGTTCCGCCTATGTTTGTGATGTTGTTGCCCTTGTCGTCCTTGAAAACCGCCGCGCCGGCTGTTATTTCAACGGTAAGCCCCGCCTTTTCGAGAGCGGCTTTGTCCGCGTCGCTTATATCGTCGACGCTTGTGACCGTGCCGTCTCCGAGACCGTTTCTTATATTGTCCATGGCGTTATTGGCGGCGGCGTTGTCCGCGCTGACGGCTGTTACGGTTACCTGCTTGGGGACGTTGTCGGCAATGTCCGCGGGAAGTCCGCCCGTCATGTCGACGATTATGCCCGTACCGTCCTTAAACACGGCGTTTGTACCGTTTATTTCGGCGGTAAGATTGAGCTTGGCAAGGGATTCCTTATCGGCGGCGCTTATTTCGTCGCCGTTTGCCGCGGCAGCCTTTACGTTGTCGATAGCCGTATTAACCTCGGCAATCACTGGGTTTTCCGCAACGTCGCAGGTAATATTCTGCGGTTCTCCGCCGTAAGCGAGAACGGTAATCTTATCGCCCCGGTTGTTGTTGGTCTTTACATCGGCGGAGTACTTGTTTCCGTCGGTAACGTGCAGGTCAATGCCCAGCTTTGCGAGAGTGTTCTTTATCTCGGTAAGCTCCGCGTCCTCGAAAGTGTTGCCGTTGGCGTTGTACGCCGCAAGCTTTTTAAGAGCCTCGTTTGCCGCCTCAACCTGATTTTGGGTGGACTCCGCTCCCACGTAATAGTCGTAGAAGTAAGGCGGGTAAACCACTTCGCCGCTTTCGCTGTCCGTAACAACGTACCGTCCTATCTCAAAGGCGGGAGTGCCGTTGTTGGTTCCGCCGAAAATACGTCTTTCGCTGAAATCCTTGTTAAGAGCGTCCACCATATCGTCGGCTATCTCGTCCAGCGTTGTGGAGAAGATATTCAGCTCCATCTGGTCGTGAGTGCCGTTTACCGCGGCGGTAAGCTGCTCCTTAACGGGAATGTAGTCGTCGTGCGCCACGTGGGAAAGATTGGTTTCCGCCTCATGGAAAAGCTGTTTTACCGAGCTTAAGTTGCTTGCGTAAATATCCAAATCTCTCAGGTCGCGGCGGATTATCATGGCTTTCGCGCCGTTTATGCTGTCCTCGGAAACGCGGTTGAACCTGCGCTGGGACATTATTCTGTCATAGCTGCCCAACAGGTTGCTCCTGAGCCTTGTGTTGTTTGAGAGAAACACTCTGTCAGACATTTTATCGGTAATTCTCATCATTGGTAATCATTTCCTTTCATACCTTAATTATTCGTTATCTAAGACCCACGATACCCGTGTTGTTTATCAGCTTGTCGAGGAGTTCGTCCATAGCCGTAACCATTCTCGAAATCGCGCTGTACCATTTCTGGAAGTTCAGCATATCAACGCCCTCTTCCTCCATTGAAACGTCCATAACGCCGCTGCGCAGATCCTCATACTGACCCAGCTGAATGTCGGCGTTTTCGTATATAGCCGACTCGAGGGAAACGCGGCTGCCGACGTCCGAGCAGATGTAGTCCACAAAATCCTCGGGAGTGTGCTTTGTCTCAACCTTGTGACCGAAGTCGTCCCAAATATCAAGGGACGTTCCGAACACGCCCAAAAGCCTGTTGATACGCGCGTTCTGAAGTTCCTCGTAATCGTTGTTGTTTGCGGGGTCGGCGATTATTTCGGGACGGTTCAGCCAGTCCTCGCCTATTCTCATATCCAAAGCCGCCGTTCTGAACGAATCCTGGTTGTAAACGAACAGCTCGTAATCGTAGCCCTCCAGCACCGCGGTCTTGTTTACGTCGGGCAGCGCGTCGGGGTCGAGCTTGTCAAGGGTAGTACCCGTCTTGCCGCCGCTTACAATAGTGTAGGTTATGCTGTTCGCGTCGGTGTACTCTACCTTATACTCGCCGTCGTCGCCCGTAACAACCGCTCCCGCCATTTCGAGCCTGCTTATAATCTTCTGCACGTCCTCTTTGGTGAGGGTGGAGTCCGTGGGGTTGTGGTTGTACTCGTCAAGCTGCATTGCGTAGGAATTTATGTACTCCGCCGTATTAACCGTAACGTCAATATCACGGAATTCGTTGTTGAATTCGGCCGTCATGGTTCCGACGAAAGAGTTAAGCAAGTCTCTGTAGTACTCAATGCCCTGATATTTGTTGCTGTATATTTCCCTCAGGACCTCTCCCGCCTCCATCTTGGGCGCATTGGCTGAACCGTCCGCCGCCGTTGCGTCGGTGGTTTCGTTTCCGTCCGCGTCCCAATAAACCGGGTCGCCGTCGGCGTTGGTTTTCTGCTGCGCAATGGTCAGATGAGCGTAATCCTTTGTGGGGTCGGCGTCAACTATCAGTTGTTTATAGTCCCCCGCCGCGCTTACAAGCTCCTTGTTGTTGAGGGTAACGGTGTACGTGCCGTCGTCGTTCTTAACGACGTCCGCGCCGATGGCGGTTTCGATAGTGTCCTTAAGTTTGCACACCTCGCCGTAGGAGTAATCCCCGGGGTTCAGGTTGTAGTTCGCCAAATGGTAAAGCGCCTCGTTTGCTGCCGCCGCCTGCTGGTTGACGTTCTCGTACACTCCCGCCGCGTCGGCGAAAGTCGTTCCTCTGCCGTTGTAAACGTCCAAAAGTCCTCTCAAAGAGCCGGTGTTGAGGTACTGCTGAGCCTCTCTGCCGTCCGCGCCGCCGGTTACATTCAGCAGCTTGCCCTGATATTCCTCGCTGCGCAGGAGCACCTGAGCGTCGCCGCCCGTGCCTATCGCCTTGTTGAGCTTATACCATTCGTCCTTGTCCTTAAGACCTCTTATTCTGTAGTCCACGTCCTTGTCCACCGAGCCATAAGCGTCGATAACGTTGCCCTTTGCGTCAAGCTCGGGCTTGAAGTGGTCGTTGTTGCAGGAAAGCACAAAGCCCATTTCCGTGGGGCGGGGGTTAAATTCCGACATAGCCATCTGTGCGTAGTACTTGCCCATTACGCAGATATTATTCGCGAACTTAACCGTATAAGTGCCGTCCTTTTCCTCGGTAACGTCTATGTTGCCGTACTGTGAAAGCTCGTCGAGCAGCAGGTTCATTTTATCCTTAAGCTCCAGCGGACCGTACTGGCTCTGAACCCTGTAGTTATCCATATCCGTGGTAAAATATCCCATGGAAATGTAAGCGTCCTTGATTTCCTTGTTTAAGCTGCCCATTTCCTCGAATATCTGGTTTATTCTGTCCACGGTAGTCCTTGTATCGGTAATAACCGTTTCCGACACCTTGTCAATGTCCGCGAAGTACTTGTTTATGCACTCCACAAGGCTCTTAGCCTCGTTAAGGGCGTTGTTAGCCATAACGCTCCTGTCCGCGTCGTCGGTGGAGTAGCTGTGAAGAGCGTTCTTGAACTTGCTGACGATAGAGGCGAAACTTACGCCCAAATCGTTGCCGTCGGTATCTCTCGTATCCTTTTCGATGCTGTCGAAGATGTCCTCGATTTTGCCGAGAGCGTCCACCTTAGCGCCCGAGTCGCAGACCATGCCGCTGTAATCTCTTACGTGCTTGTCGGCAACTCTGTCTCTGAGCTGCGCAACGCCTACAGCCTCCGCGCCCTTGCCGGAAAGCTCCACGGTATTGTTGTACCCGAGAGTGGTTTTTGCGTACCCAACCGAGCACACGTCAACTCTCTGCCTTGTATAGCCGGCGGTTTTGATATTTGAGATATTGTTCCCCACGATGTCCAGCGATTTCTGCGCGATGTTAAGCGCGTCCCTCTGAACATACAGACCCATAAAACTTGATGCCATTATAATCAATCCTTTCTAAACGTTTCTTGAAATAGCGGACCTTGTTGCGTGTTCCCGCCTTAACGCGCCCTTGCCGTCGTAAACGTCCAGCTCGGCGGTGCGCATTTGTATTTTTCTGAGCCTTTCCGACACGATAATTCCCGCGTTGTCGTTAAGCTCTTTTATTTTGTAGATGAGGTCGGAAAGCTCCTTGTGCTGGTCTTTCAGCTTTTCTCTGAACTCGTCGGGCGCGCCCTCGATAAGCGCGTCGAAGGTATCGCCGCAGCCCTCCACAAGTTTGATACGCCTTGTTTCGAGGGTATTGGTTTTCATTATGAGAGCCTGCTCCGTGGTAAGCGCGTCGCTGAGCTGTTCCACCAAGCCTTTGTTTATCATGTCCGCTTTGGCGAACTCAAACTTGAGAAAGCTCTTGTAGTGCAGAATGTACTCATCGAAAAACTTAATTATAGCTTTGTAATCGGGCATATCCTTTTTCCTTTCGTATAATCCGATGTAAATATTACAATCGGTATATCAATTGGCTTGCGTTCAACCCTCCATAATAGACGCCGCAACGCTTTCCGCGGAGATATTATAAGAGCCGTCGTCAATCATAGCCTTGAGAGCGGCAATCCTCTTAGGGGAGGCAAAGCTCTCGATTTCTTTCGCAACGGCAGCCTTAGCCTGCGCTATCCCGCCGTCCTTAGCCGCGGAGGAGAACTCCGCCTTATCGGTGTTTTTTGCGGAAACACCCGAACGTTCCCGCCTTGCCGGCTCGTAAGAGCTTTTCACATAGGCGGACATTACCGAACCGTAATTTTTAATTTCCATAAAAGCGATCCCGTCCTTTCGGTTCAAATTTACCATGCCGTGTTGGCGCACAGACATGGAAACTTGTTCTCACAGGTATCAACGCACGTCTTTTTGGCAGGCTTTTGCCGCTGACCGCGTTAAAAATCCTTGAAATACCCGCGTATTCCTGCGGATTTTTGCCTTGTCATCAACAAAACCCTGCCAAAAATCCGCACACTGCTCCCTATGAGAACAAGTTTATGACATTAGATAATTATCCCTCTGTAATTTATATCGGCAGACTTTAGAAAAACTTTAGCTTTTTTTTCAAATTTCTCAAAAAAATTTTTTTAAAGACTAATATTTCGGCTGTTTTATACTTTCCGTAATATTTTTTGTAAACTTTTTCTTGATTTTGGGAATTTATGTTATTTACTGTTTTCCTTTTTTCCTCACCGAAAACCCAAATCCTCCCAGTTTCCTGCCGAGGGCAAAATACTCCCCGTGGGAATACGCCATAAGTCCCGCCTGATTGAGGTTAATCTTCCCCTTGCTGTCGATGTAGCGGCTGTCCACGCTTACCGAAACTATCTCCGCCAAAAACATGTCATGGCTGCCGAACGGCTTTATCTCCGTTACCCTGCACTCCAGTGCCAGGGGGCTTTCCTCGATTATCGGCGCGGACACCTTTTCCGCCGCCGCAAGGTGCAGCCCGCACTTCTTTATTTTTTGGACGTCCCGCCCGCTCTTCACTCCGCAGAAATCCGTCTCCCGCACCATTTTCGACGTGGTAAGGTTTATCACGAACTCGCCGCTCTCCTTTATAATAGTATAGGAGTACCGCGTTGGTCTTACCGAAATGTACGTCATCGGCGGACGTGTGTTCACAATGCCCGTCCAAGCGGCGGTCATAACGTTAGCCTGCTCGGTTTTTCCGCAGGTAACCATAACCGCGGGCAGGGGAGCGAGCAGCGTCCCGGCATTTAAATTTGTTCTCATACCGCACCTCGCTTTCGCGTTTTCTCTTTATTATAATACTATAAATACGGTTAAAAATCAAGGGGTGGGGGTATTTTTTATTTTGAAACTGTGGGCTGTTCTGTTATTTGGCAGGTCGTTCCGTTTGCAGGGCGTTCGCGTTTTACGGTTGGTTTACCGTTATTTTGGGGTTCTTTTCGGAATTGGTGCGGTGTGCGTTCCGCAAGGCGGAAACTTGCCGATTCAGGCTGCCACGTCCTGCAAATGTGCAGCAATCGCTGCGGTAAACAGAAATTTACGTTAAAAAAACAAATAATTCACAGTTAATTTTTCATTCTTTCGTTTTAATATCACGCAGTTTACACATTCGGGCTTTAAAATATAGCTGTAATCAAAAAACAATAACCGCGGCGAAATATCCGCGGAATAAATAAGAGGTGCTTTTTATGTACGAAAACAACAACTATACTTATACGGCTAATTATTCTCCGGTCGAGCCCGAGCCTCCAAAGGGCGGCAAGGGCGGTAAAATTGCGGCGTTTATCCTTTCCGCCGCGCTTATAGGCGGCGCAAGCGGTTTCGGCGGGGGGTATCTTGCAAACTCGCTGACGGCGGAAAAAACAGTTTCTCAAGCCTCCGAAAATATGGAAAATGTTTCCGATAAAGCCGAAACGACGGAGACTATTCAGACCGTCACCGCCGTGCCCCAAAGCTCGGACGGCAGCGAAAATTCAATCGGCAGTCTGCTTAACGTGGATTCGGAAAAGACAGGCGAACCGTCCACAAAAGAAGTGATAAAGAACGCCACGCCATCGGTTGCGCTTATAAAATCGGAGTTTACAGAGGCGGGCGAGGCAGGTACGGGCACGGGTATTGTAATTTCCGCCGACGGCTATATCATGACAAACTGCCATGTTATCAGGACGACCTACAACGTCCGCAGCAGCGGCGGTTACGACTACAATAATCCGTTCAGCTTTTTCGGCAGCGGGTACTCCTATGAGGAAAAGACTGCCGACGCTGACAAGGTTACGGTTACTCTGTACGACGGCTCGGAGCATGAGGCGGAAATCGTCGGCAGAGACGAAAATACCGACCTTGCCATACTTAAAATAGACGTTAAGGGACTTATCCCCGCCATTATCGGCGACAGCAACGCCCTTGAAATGGGCGACGAGGTGCTGACCCTGGGCTACCCTGCGGGCATGGGACTTTCAGCCTCGAGAGGAATTGTTTCGGGACTTGAAAAAGAAGTTACAACAGAGCTTTCCAGCGGTACTATCGCAACTATGACCCTTATTCAGACGGACGCCGCCATAAATCCCGGCAACTCGGGCGGTCCGCTGCTTAACAGCAAGGGCGAGGTTGTGGGAATAACGTCCTCAAAATTAAGCTCGGTAAGCGTTGAGGGTATTGGCTTTGCCATACCTATCACGGACGCCATGTCAATAGTGGACGACTTGATGAGCAAGGGCTATGTGGCAATGCCGAACATAGGCATATCGGGAATTGACGTTACCGATATTGAAAAGCGGTACTACAATTTAGACGTGAGCGGCGGAGTGCTGGTTATGTCGGTGGAGGCGGGTTCCTGCGCCGAGACGGCGGGCATTGCCGAGGGGGATATAATCGTGGCGGCGGACGGCAAGGAGATAAGCGATATGAGCGAGCTTGTCACCATGAAAAACAAGCACAAGCCCGGGGAGACAATGACGGTCACCCTCGCCCGCAAGGACGGCAACATTGATGTTGAGCTTATTCTCGACGAAAAGCCGCGGGAGGAATAATTTCCCAACCGCAAGCGATTTCCCGCGGGACGGGCTGCCCGTCCCCTATTAACAAGCTTTTTTCTAATTTCATTACTTCCTTTCATTGCCCGCGCGCCGTATTTTTCGGTGTGCGGGCATATATTTTTGGTACATTTTGGCAAGCGGCGAAGTCTGTCGGAAAAAAATTTTTAATTTTTTTGAAAAAAGTGTTGACAACCGGGCAAAATAGTGATATAATAATATAGTCCCCTTTACAAGAGGACGAAAAAATTTGCCGCGGAGTGGAGCAGCTCGGTAGCTCGTCGGGCTCATAACCCGAAGGTCGTAGGTTCAAATCCTGCCTCCGCAACCACGTATTTAAGCCGTTTGATTAGGTTCAAACGGCTTAAATTTTTACTGTAAAATGAGGCTTTCCGAACAAATTCCGAACAGTTCGGAATTTGAAACGGAAATGCTTGTTTACTGCTCGTCCTGCTTGCCGCTGTCGGGCATAAGAAATTCTGTCAGAGCGTTAAGTTCCGCAGCTTTTGTATTTTGGTCGGCGTGGCTGTAGGTGTCTGCCGTGATGTTGAAGTTTGCGTGACGGGCATACTCCTGCACCTGCTTCATAGTAAAGCGCGGGTCGTTCGCCAGCAGGGATATACAGCAGTGTCTTAAATCGTGAAAGCGTATGTGTTTCAGACCGAGAGACTTCAATAATTTGGAAAACTTGTGCGTTATGTAGTCGGGGCTTATGAGTTCCCCTATCTCGTTTACGCATACATAGTCTGTGTAGTCTGCCGTGATACGGATATACTGCCGCTGTTTCTCCCGAACGGACTTTAAATAGCGGCATTGCTCCTCGTTCAGAGGGTAACAGCTTTTGCTTGCTTCGCTTTTCATAGTGCCGCTTTCGGTGATGTGTACCGACCCGTCCGAATGTACCAAAGTAATTTTGTTGTTGATGTGCAGAACTTGATTATCAAAGTCAATGGCGCTCCACTTCACTCCCACTGCTTCGGAACGCCTCAGACCGAAAAACAGGGCGAAGTACACGGGAAGCTCCATAACCGTACCTTGTACTTCCTGCCACAGTTTCAGCACTTCCTCTTTGGTATAGTAGGCAGGCTCGAATTTTTCACGTTTGGGTTTGTCCGCAAGCTCGGCGGGATTTACAAGTATAATGCCGTTTTTCATAGCGTCCTTGAATACCGAGTAAAGAAGCGTTGCTTGCTTGATTACGGTATTGGGACTAAGCCCCTCTGATAGTTTGACGGCATAGTATTCCTCTAAATGGTATGGCTTTACGTCCTTGGTTTTAAGGTTCTTGGCTCTGAAATAAGGTTCGATATGCTTGGTGTACATATGCACATAGCCGCTGTGGGTGGTGGGAGACACCTTGCTTTTGCGGTGTTCAATATACCGCTTGGTATAATCTGCCAAAAGAGAATCCATATCGGGAGTATATGTCTTTCCCTCCCACTCGGCAATAATCTCCTGCGCCCTCTGTTCAGCCTTGCGTTTGTTGCCCTTGGCAGCCTTAATTCCTGTGGAACAGCTTTTGTGTACCCATTCTCCCCGTTCGTTCCTTATGCGAAACCGCACGCTGTAAGTGCCTTTGTCAATCTGTAAGCTGTACTTCATCATACTGTGTTCCTCCTTAAAAATATCTCCGCCTGCTGTGATATGTACTGACAACAGGCGGAACGTTGTTTATGGCGAGTTCAGTATAAACTCTATTATCCTTACTTTGGGGATATAAATTTTTCTGCCGATATGTATACAGCGTATCCTGTCGCTGTGTACAAGCTCATAGGCTTTGTTACGCCCTATACCCAGCATTCTCTGCATATCGTACACCGTAACAATATCGGGGTATTCTTCAAACATTTTGCAGTTGTTCTGAGACATTTATCTCACCTCCGAGGGTAGAATATATCAGCGTTTATCGAGATTATTCTACCTAAGTCTATCAAGCGGAATGAAGTAAAAACGCTTACCGTTTAAAGCCGATATTTGTTTAGATTTTAAGGATTGCAATGCGCCTTTGGTATACAAATCTTCCGCAATTTTCGTTACATTGACGGAAAAAGTATCAGAAAGCCACTTGCCGCGCAGGCATAGGCAGTCATTATACAAGACACCTGCGTGAATTTCTTGGTCATAATTCTTAACATCACGGGTATAGGGTAAACTTCCATCTTTATACATTTTCTTGATGTAATGCAAATAGTCGTTTACCTCGGGCTGATTAAAGGTTTCATTTTGCGCCCTAAAATTCTGCTTTTTCACAAGCTCGTTCAAAAGGCAAAGAAAATCGTTTAAAAGCTGTTCTGCTTCATACTCTGTTAAGTATCCCACATCGTAACAGTAGTTCAGTAACAGCAAATAAGCTGTATTTAGGAAAAAATGAGTATCCTGCAAACGAGTGTGTACACCGATGCTAACATTTCGGTAATCGGTCAGCCATTCTTTAAGCGAAGCAACAATATCATCATAATTTTCAACATACCACTCCAGAAAATACTTGTAGAAAGTAGATACTATCAGAGGGTTGTCTTGAAAATATTTAAGCAATTCGCTGTCGGGCTTCTCCATTTCAACCGGAAGCAGCCTTGCCGCGTCTGAGCCTTTGCCTATGAGGTATTCTCCCGTAAAGATAACGCCACACTTCGGGGCTTCTTTTGAAATGTTCTTGCCGATCATTTTGGCAGGTACAGTTCCGTCTCCTATGTAACGGGTAATCTCAATGAGCGTTTCCTCCTGCTTTGAGCGTACCTGCTTTGAATCAGCAGGACACAGGTCATCAAAAATAACCGCGTCATCGCGTACTTCAAGCAAAATATTTACGGAAGCGGCGTTACTGGCGTTAAGTCTTATAGGGCTTTGAATACCGTCGCTCCTGTTGTAAAGCTGTGTTAAAAGGCTTGAAAACGTTGTTTTATTTGTGCCTGTCTTGCCATACAGATATACGCAGGTACTCGGTCGGCTTCCTGCCTCAACATATGCTTGGCGCATAAGATACCCTAACTTGCATGCAATCAGGATTCGTCCCGTATTGGGTGACAGACTGATTAGTGCAAGCAGCTCATTTATGACATCTGTTTCCGAAAGCTTAGTGTCAATATCAAGGCGTTGTGTCTTGTTTTCCGATACGGTTACAGTAACATCTTTCGCACGTGAAGAGTATATGATATGCTGCCCCATAATGTAAATCGGTACTTTTCCGACTTTGTACAAACCGTTTTGTGACGCTTGATAAACAGTAATATGTGGAGCGGTGCTAATCTGTTGCCGTACACTATCCTCCAAAAACCGAGCTGCTTTTGCGGGTGTAATATCTGGGTTATATTTAGCCCGTTCATCAAATTTAAGCCAATCTGTAGATTTGATTTCTCCCAAAGGGACGGTAAATGATTTGCTGAGGTTATCACCATCGAACTGCATATGCAGTTCGACGGTTTTACATACCTCTTTCATGTTGGCAATATCTACCATAGTTGTCAAATTATCAACGTGCAACTCAAAGTTAGCAACATTTTTACTCATTTTGGATTTCATAATTATAGTCCCTTTCTTATGCGTTCGCACAGTTTATGTTGAAAGATGGTCGGAAAGCCTTAATGACTTTAACCGACATGTCAACAACGGCACTTACAACGGGAATAATATGCTCCCTTATGTCGTCCATTTTGGACAAAAAGCGCTCCCACAATGAGGGCTTACATTTTTTACGAGTGTCCTCTTGGCAACCGGATTTGGGGTTGTCGTTGGGTGTACCGGTTCTACTCTTTGAGTGTGAACCTAAAATGTTGATAGTGTCTTTTTTATTAAATTTTCTCATAGAGAAGTCCTCCTGTATATTTTTGGTGTTTCATTAGTTTCATTATAAAGCAACCAGCTTTTGACATGGTACGTACCATATGTACCAACCATACCTATTTCCTCTCTGAAGCGGCTATAGGGTTTTTCAAAATTTTATCGACAGCTATTCTGTGCTGCCTCTTATCGTATTCATCAATTCTTGGATATAGATATTCAAGTATGGTAAAAAAATTCTGTTTTTAAACACACAAGAATACATATCTTGACAAAATGCACCTAATGTGGTACAATGAAAAAGTAAAATATACTTATCATTTGGAAAATCCTTCCTCCTTTACTGTTGGCACATCGCAGACCGTTCAATTCGCCTAAACCAGCCTGCTCGGTATAGGCAGCCTGCGTCTCATGATTACATTATAGCATATTGTAAAACGCAATGTTGTGACAAAAACGAGAGAAAATGAATTATTTGTGATTATTTTACTAATAAAATGTAAATTATCAAGAGCACAATTTACATCAAGCGAAAATATAAACTGTCGAAATGTGTAAACATAGGCAATAATGCGAACGAAGGTTCACATGCATAACACGAAAAAGCAACTTTATCTCTGTCATATTTGTGAGCAACAAATAATGATGTACTAATGCGGAGACAACATACTCGCATATATTATTTACCATAAAATGGTGCTTATGAAAATACCATTGATTTGCGTGGTAAATTTTTACAACACATCTTGGAGTTATATCCAACAAAGAATATCAAACTATAGCAATACTGTAAAAAATATGCCTTTTGTAGGGGCGGTAAAACCGTCCCCTACAGATGATGTGATTATTATTTTGTAGAATTGCTATAGAAATACGTTAAAATTGCAATAGGAGGTTTTAATATGGAAATAAATGATATAATAGATTATTTTCGTAACAGAACTAAAAATTTTACAGCCGAGTTAAATCTTAATTTTGATAACCCTATACTACTTTTTCAACTGAGTTGTCTTTATGACATAGAAGAGAATCTTTTTAAAAAGATTGAAAAAGGTGAATTTTCAACCACAAAAGATTTGCTTATTGAGACATTTTCAAATGTATACGACTTAGATTTAAGAACAAAAAAATCGGATATGAATAATGATCCATATGATTTTTTTGATAAAAAATATTCTGATTCTGATAATAGCTTTTATAAAATTGCTTTTGAGGCTTGCCTTTTTTTTGCATTATGTTATTTTATACACAATACAAAACGCCTTAAACATAAAAGTTTAACTAAATTTATACATGATAATCCTCCATATGAAAACTACAATGAATATAACACAGAAAATTCTAATTCAGATATTTTAACCAGCGATGCGGCTACGCTTAGACAGCATCGGCATCGTTTGATGTCAAAAAGGGGATTTAGAAATAAAAATCCTCAATGGAATACTATTTCTAATGATGCTGAACATGAATGGAAATTGTATTTTAAAATGAAAAACCCCAATGAAAAAGAAGAGCCTATATTTAATATTTATAAACGTTTGCATAACCTTTACAATAAAGTATATGGCATTATAAATTCTGATAGGGTTGACATAACTCGGGCGGAAATAGAAACGGCGTATAAAAAGTTTGAAGCCAAGTTAAATAAAATCAAATATAGTAACTATCTGAAAACATGCAAATTTACTCTTGATTATATATTTGAAGAAGAGCAACACTACGGAATTAATGTTTATAGATTAGAAAAAGAGTTTAGAATTTATGAAAATATTTATGCGGTAAATGAACTATTAAACTGTAAATCTCAAGAAGATGAAAAAGAAATCATTGACAAAAGTTTTCTTTTAAGAAATGTATGGTTTCCAAAAGTCCGTGAAAAGTTTATAACACTTGATGAATATGATATTTCCATATTTAGTAATTTATTTTCTAATCTATTAGCACCAATTGCTATAAGTAGCAGTTTTATTTTTGACAAGTTAGTGGAGAAAAACAAATTAGGTGAAAATTGGGAAAAGGAAATTCATGACATTTTATTCGATATGTCAAGACGTGTATTTTACGTCCCATCTGATTTAGATTTCTCTGATACCCCGAATTCGCAGGAAAAATTTGTTAAATATTTAGCAAGCGATGTACAGTATTTACTACTTCTAAAATGGAATAGTCTTAACAAAAATAGAAATACTAATTCTGAAAATCAAACTATGTAAATACATTTTTAGATATGAAATAAATATTAAAAAGCAATAAGGCAGACGGTGCATAGCGCACTGTCTGCCTTGTTATTTCATATTAAGTTAATTTTTCGTATCACTGCGGGGAATAGGGGCAAAAGTAAGGTTTAGCTTGTTAGCTTCTTCATCAGGTAAGGCGTGTTTTACCAACTGTTCCGTCAGTACGAAATTGTTATAATTTTTGCACAATTCTTCAATTGGTTCAATTTTAAATTTAACGTCCCTGTTTTTGTTAAAGTAATTTAATACTATTTTAACATTTTCAGCTTTAAACTTTGATATTCTATATGCTGCACCAAATGAAATTACGCCCTCGTCAAGCATTTGTGCCAGCAGATTTAAAACATCATCGGGCAATTTTATGATACGTCTGTATTTGCTGAATGTAGCTGTTGATATTCCTAAACGATGTGCCATTCTGTCTCGGGAAGTTTTCGACTTCTGTCTAACATAGACAGAAGTTGTATCATCTGCTTTCACGTTGCTTTTTTCTTTAAGGTCTGTACGCCTGCCTTGCTGAGATATGCTCTCTATACGCTTATTATAATATTTTACTGTTTCAATACGCAGACTATACTTCCAGTCATTAAAATTTTGCTGATTGGTGTTTGTTTCGATAAATATTTGTTCCGCTTTCTCATCTGTTATATCGGTTTTAATCTGTGCGGGTATTGTTTTTTTACCCAAAGCTTTAAACGCTTCGACACGGTTGTGTCCCGCTATAATTTGGTATTTTTCATCTTCAATGGGTCGGACGATAATCGGATACTGCAACCCTGCTTCGCTGATACTGTTCATAAGCATTTTAAGCCTTTCGCCTGTATATACAGGCATTGACGGTCTGAACGAAACCAAGCTGTCAATGCTGATTTCTCTTACATCACTTGTTTCCATATCACTACACTCCAATGTTTTTTATAATTATACTATACCAATAGAAGATTGTCAAGAGTGCAGGCAATTTTTTAACATTATATGTATTTAAGTCTTATAGATGACAGTGTCTAAGAAATTCAACTCTCTTATTATAGCAAATAAGAATACAAGCACTCCAACTTACCGACATTCCCCCGCTTGCCTATGGTAACAGGTGACAAGTTAATTTTGGCAAATGTTTCCATAACATACTCAACATTCCGATAGTTCAAGGCTTTCTGAGCGAGAAGCAGGGACTTCTTTTCGGGTATCAAGTCCACAAGCCAAAGCATACGGCGGCGTAATTTAAGGTCGGTTATGTTTTGGCAGATAATGTCAGTGGCTGTTTCCTTTTTACAGAAATCTCCGAACGGCACTATTTTAACAAAAGTTTCCATAAACACGTCCCTGCTTTTCTCCCATATGTCCGCTATCTGACCCGTTATGTCTGTGCTGTCGGTGTATTCGCTTACAGCTTTTGCCTTTGTAAGCTGAACTTCCGTTCGGAGAATACCGCCGAAACGTTTGCCGTTGTCCTCGGTATTGGTCTGAACGAAGCGTTCGAGGTCGTAAATCTTAAATAAGGTATGGTTGCTGTTACCGTCAAGGCAGAACCCATTTACCCCTTTATACTCTGACGGAGTGAAGCCTTTGACTTTCCCGATACGGTTAAGGACGGTCAGATAGTCCCCGACTTTATCACGTCCCACATCAATGTCTGCTATGACGGTAATTCCAGTAAGAGTGAAATCGTTAAGCGTATATTTTTTAAAGTATGCGGAAATCTTCTTATCCAATTTTTGTATAATCCTGTCCGCGTCGGCAGTACAGCTAAGAAGCAGATTTGCGTTGACGGTTAGGGTAATTTTCTTCTTGTAGCGGCTGTCACGGTATAAGACGGTAATGCCTTTAGTCAGCATAGAACGGTCTGTGTATCCGTCCTCGGTTTCATCAAGACCGCCGACACGGTTCAGAATAATATTGAATTTATCTGTGTCAAGTACCTTTGTAAGCTCAAATATCCTGTTTAAATACATATTAAAAACTCCCTTACTGCAAATATTTTTTACAATACAGTTCGGGGAGTATACTATTATAATGGTATAAAAGCTTCTCCCACTGTCCGAAAGCTGTTACAGTCAAATATTGTTGTAATCAAATTCTTTCATAACAGCCTGCTTCAGCGGAAAGTTGGAAAATAAATTTACCGTACAGTCACATCGGAGCAGTCTTGCTCTGCCAACGGCTTGCTCCAGTTCGGATTCTATCATCCACATATTAAACTTTTGCAGTACCTCATCTTCGTATGTAGTAAATTTAAACCGGTATCCGTTGTGATTGACTATACAAGGTTTCAATTCTGCCGATTCATCTATGTCAAGCCCCAAAGAAAACGGGAGCAGCTTGTACAGAAAATCGACTTGATACGGTGTTCCGACAACATCGATGTCCTCGCCTTTTAAAGTGTCACAGCCTATTGCGTTGCCGAAGTACATATCTCCCCGACCGTACTTTTTAAATGTAATCATATGGTCAAAACCCGACCATTTGTGTATTTTGTCAAGAATGCTTTTATCCTCATCTATACATCTTCTGCTCATTGATTTTTGATAGTATTGATTGAGTTGTCCTGTATACGCAGCTTGCTTACACTCATAAAATTTAACGTTTTCCTTCCCGAAGCAGTATTCGCATATGTCTTTATCAACCGTTGCGGAAACCATTATGTACTTTCTCTTATGGAATTTATAAGGTTTCAGGAAAATAATACTGCTGTTTGAATCCTCGCCGTCAAGACACATAAAATATTTTGCCTTGCATAACGCCGGCAGGTCTGTAAGCTCCGATATACCTTCAATAGGTTCATTGTTTTTATCATAGTCCCAATTAAAGCCCTGTAATTTAAACATTTCGGATTTTTTTGAGGCTTTAAGTATCTGCTGTATTTTTTCAACAAGCTCTTGATGTTCCTGCGACCCCTTTAGCTTCTTCGCTATGTCTTTCAATAACGAAAGCTTTATCTCGCATTGATTCGGTGCTATACTGCTCAGAATAATATCTTCGTCAATTATCACCTCATCATATTTAGCGAGGTCAGACTTACGCATACATAAAAATTTACGGTGCGTTGTAATCAGATTTCCCTCATAATTCTCTAAAGAATTTATCTCTTTGATATATTCTTTCAGACAAGGTATATTTTCTTCCTCCAACATCTCGCAAATATACGAATACACCAAACTGTGCTGACCTGTTCTGCGAAGTTCCAATATGGTTTCCCATATATAGCTCGGCATTTCGTCCTTTATTTCGTCAATAGACAGCGTAGCTTTTACTTGTATACCCATTTTGTCAGCCCGCGCTTCGACATCACGTTTCAGCTTGTTGGTGGGGACGACAATCAAAAAATTCTTTCCCGATTCAAGCATAAGCCGAAGATACGCTTCTGTTTTGCCTGCGGCAGTCTGAGCTTTTATTATGTGCCACTTCTCATTATCGGAATCAACCGCCTTATTGAGCTTTAAAGCTAAATCCTCCTGCATTTCTTTAATAGTGCAGTATACCTCGTTGTATCCGGGCAGCTTCTCAATTGTGCCAGATTTCATCTTGACCGTAGATAATATATTATTTCCGTGATTACATTTATCACAATTGGCACAGAACGAGCGACAGTTTGCGGGGTTATAATTCATATCTTTAAAATATTTCAAGGAATGTTTCCATTTCTTTTGTTTTTCATTACTATAGTAATCGGGATATTCTGATAATATTTTCGCAAATACTGCTGCTCCAGTTTCAATATGAAATAAATTAGTTCCTAAGCCAAACAATTCATTGTGATGTAATTTGCGTACACCATATTTGAAATCCCTGAATAATTGACATTTCTGTTCAACTTCATTTAACACATCTGAACGATATTCTCTATTATTATAGCTAACTGTACTTGCGACAGAATAGGGTCTGGTGCCTTTCTCCTCCAAATATATCTTGTAAATCGCAAATGGGGGATTTTCGCCATTTGGGTTATTACATATAATAGGATTTGGCGAGTTTCCCCCATTTGGGGAAAGATTGGCACCAATATGTTCTGTCGCAAATTCAGATACGGAAATGTCAAGCAGACCTTTATTATTCAATCTTATGTGATTATTTTCTGCAAATCTTCTGACAGCTTCCTTATAGTGTTTATCTCCGCGTATTACTTTCGTAGAATAGGTCATATTACGTACAGTAGATTCCAAGTTAATTGTGGGAACATTTTCATCAAAGTACATAAGCTTACTGTTTCCGCCATAGTACATATGAGCTGCACTCTTATCGGAAGTATCAGCCTCGGGGAATATTTCAAGCAATAATTTTTTATATATTTTCGCTGCAGTTTTATTAATGATAGATACATCATTCAGAAAGAGCACTCTGAACCTGTTGTGGTTCTTGCTTGAAAAGGTATCGTAAGCGGATAAAATAGGCATTTCCAATTCCTCTGCCCTTGCTTTGACATCATCAAACGATATTGTATCGTCGAAATCAAGCACCATAAGCTGCATTTGCTCAAAGTTATCCTCTTTCATAGAGCCGCCGCTGAATGTCGAGGGGTTGAATGTATATCCCTTTTCGGCAACTTTTTCAAGAAAATTTTTCAAATCATTTGTATCTTTTAAAGTTGTCACTTGGTTTGCCATTCTCTTATTTATCTTAGCCACTTCTTTTCCTACGGGCTTTTTGTTGTAACTAACGTTATCAAGAGTGATTTTAATATTTTGCATAATATCATCTCCTAATTCGATTTTTTATTATTAGAAGGTAAGTTCATATTTACAAAAAATTATTGCAAAAATATGATACGGTTTTATGCAAACGCTTGAAACATTTCCTGCGTTGGGGGAAGATAGATTTCCCCAATGCAAAATTACATTTTTTCCTTATCGGTGAACGGCGATAAAAACAGAAAGGCAGACAGCGCACTAAGCACCGTCTGCCTTGTTGTTTACTTATCTTTCTCCTGCCTTTCTAATTGCCAATCCGGCATTGGAGTATCATATGGTACATATGTGATATATGACCTATTGTATTCTGAATTTAAAAATTCTTCATCGTCATCTTCTTCTTTAGCACCTGCTAAATATTTTTCAATTTCCAAACCGGTTAAATAGTTCATAAAGTTCCATGAATAGCAAGCCCACTGCCACCCTGTGTACGGTTCACTACCAAATGCAGGTTTACGTAAAACCTCTTTGATAGCTTCCAATTCTTTCTCTGTTATATGCCATGGTTTTCCACCACCTCTATCCAACCTATCATAATCAATTACTGGTTCTTGAAGATACAGTACCACCGTTGGAGGCTTCTTCATCATCTTTAGATATTTACTGTGAGGATATATCTTTTTTAATCGACGAAGACGAAAATACGGTATAAAATATTTAACCTTTATAAATGGGGGCATATCATTATCTGCACATCCATTAGCCAGAATCTCAAATCTATATTTGACATCTGTTGCAATAGGTTCAGATTCCAGTTGCCAATAATATTCATCAACTCCCTCACCAAATGGTTTGTGATATTTGAGCATGTACTTTAATCCAAATATCATAGCTTTAAGATGTCTTACATATTGTCGTTTCCTACAACCTATACTTTGTTTCAATTCTTCAAAATCTAACATAAATAAATTTCCTCCTTTATAATAAATCATAATATATAAATAGAGTAGGGATAAACCCTACCCTATCCTTTAAAGTTTCCAATCGGGGATAGTCCCTTTTTAAACGATGTTCTTTTTTGAATTGAATACATTATCGCATATACTGCTTCTTCAATTTTACAAATAGTATTTTGAGTATCTGTTTTAGACATAAGCAAATCCCCCCTTATTTTTCAAATCTTTTCCAAAGACATACCTATATTCCTCCAATATTATACTTAATATTTTATCATTTTTTCGGCAAATTGTCAAGTGTCCGCACGACGGATTTCATTCCAGTATCACTTGCCGTTCAGATTTCGGTACAGCGTATCCTTTTTCACGCCCGTAAGCTCTTGAATTTCTTTCAGAGAGTATTCCCCCGTGCCATACAGCTTAACAGCTTTTTTGACAGCCTCGGAATCGGTTTTGGGTCTGCCGCCTGTTCTGCCCCTCACTCTTGCGGAACGAAGTCCCTCGCGGGTACGGTCTGCAATAACATCACGTTCAAACTGCGCTATTGCGGACATCAAAGTGAAAAGCAACTTTCCCGTTGACGTACTTGTATCAATGGCTTCCTTTAACGAAACAAGGTTGACCTTTTTACTCTGAAATATTTCGGTAAGTTCAATCAAATCCTTTGTACTTCTGCCAAGTCTGGACAGGGATTCGATAACCACAGTGTCGCCCTCGGTTATTCGGTCGAGGAGCTTCTCCAGTTCGGGACGGTTGCGCTTTGTTCCCGTCATCTTCTCATTGTAAATGTAATCAACGCCGTACTTCCGCAGCATATCAAGCTGACGGTCAAGGTTCTGCGTTTCGGTGCTGACCCTTGCGTATCCAAAAATATAATTTTTCATAATTTACTCCATTCTTCTCAATAAGGTATGAGATTTGCGAATTTGATTTTGCGATAAGTTTTGAGATAAAA
>JAMPDU010000037.1 GCA_023665505.1 Ruminococcus sp. | reverse complement strand
TGAAATTTGCAACAAACAATCAACATACTGTATTTGAGGTACAGACAGCGTTTGAGGGTACTGCCAAATAATGAACCAACAAACAGCTAACAAGCAGCTAACAAACAACTAACAAGCAAGCAACAAACAAGCAACAACACTATAAGAAAGATAAAGAAAGATAAAAAAGAAAAAGAATGAAAAGAATTACGCTATAGTCGCAGGCGGGCTTGCTTGACAAATCGGGAAAAATCTGCTATAATTAATACAGAAAGCAAATTTGAAAGGCTGATAAAATGTTTACCAAAGCAGACAAATTTTTCACCGATAAAAGAAAGCTTATTTTCGCGGCGGGGGCGCTTGTTTTCGCCCTGCTGTGGGCGTTTTTGTGGAACGCTTTCCCAATGCGGTTTTACTCGGTTTTTTTCGCCGACCTTGTGGGAAACAACGTACAGCTTGTGCTTTTGAACTTGGTAATACTTTTTCCTCTTTTTTACATTTTTACGCTGCTTACCAAAACCGAGCTGAGTTTCAGCAAAACGGTTCTGCTGAACGTTTTCCTCGCCGTGGCGGTGGAGTACGTCTTTTCAATTTTTCTGTTCAGCGACAGCTTTTTTTGGTGCGTTATCGCGTATGTTCTGCACTCCGCCGCCAACGTGTGGACTTTCGGCAGCGCGGGGGTACGGGAGGGCAAAATGGGCAGGGGAATGCGTTCCCCGGAGGTAAAGCTCGTCCCCGCCATAAAAAAGCAGCCCATAGTGCCGATAGTGTGGGCGTTTGCGTTTTCGCTCTGCGCCGACGGCGCGGGGGTGGGTATGGTGTATGTTATTGGGCGGATTTATTACGGGGCGTGAATTTTGATTGATAGTTAATAATTTCCGTAACCGCAAAATGAATAAACCCGCTGACAAATTACCGTCGGCGGGTTTAATTGTAATAACATATTTTGTAACGAGGCTGCGGAAAATAATTATTAATTTTTCAACCGCCTTTCTATCTCTTTAACCTTTCTGTAATGCCGCCGCGCGCTGTATACGCAGTACGCCCCAATCCCCCAGTCAGCCGCCGCCGCAAGCAGGAACAGCGCGCCCTCGCCGATATGTCCGCCGAATAAAAACAGCACCGCGTAGTACGTCCATTTTAAACAGACTTCCTCCGCAACCACCGCGCCAATCAAAAACACGAACTGCCAAAACTTTCTTTTTTCAATGTTCAGCCTGCTTTCGTCGGTGGTGTAGACGGGCGGGAAATCCCCCTCGCCGATGGCTTTGCGGAAGTACACCTTGCCCCCGGAGCAGCAGACGTACTCCGCGCCGTAGGTGTCTTTCACGAACATCACATAGGGGGAGGTTATTTCCTCCATAACCCTGCCGTCGGGGCTGTAGTCCACCCGATAGGTGTAGGCTTTTTCGCTTTTTTCAAAGCTGTATCTGCTCCCGATAAACGCCCCCGAAACGCTTTTCATCGCAAGACCTTTTTCCGACATTTCGTTCAGCCAACGCTCCTCGCTGTCGAGGTCGGCAAAATTTTTTTTGTACTCAAAATTTTCGGACATATTATTTCCCGCCTTTCTCGTTTCTGCGGTTTTCAAGCTCTTTAATTTTTTTACGGTGAGGTACAGCCATTGCTATAAAGCTCGCCATAGCGATAAGCCCCGCGGCAATTCCTATGGGGTTGATGACAAGACCTATCCGCCCGAAAACCGTTTCGCTGCTTAAAGAATTAAAAAAATTGGTCACGCACATACACGTCATCATAAACGAAAGTTGAGCATAGCCCGCGTTTTTCCCGAATATTTTTTTCTCCGCCTCGATACGGCTTTCAAGGTCGGTGTAGACGGGCGGGAAATCCCCGGTTTCCGCCTCCTTGCGGAAGTACAGCCTGCCCCCCGAAATAAGCGCAAGCTCGCACCCGTATGTCTCCGTGACAAATTTTATGTACGGCGAGGTCGCCTCCTCCAAAGCGTCGTCGATGTTGTAGTCCTCGCGGTAGACGTACCTTTTTTCACAGGGTTCAAAAACGTATATATCCTTAAAGGCTTTCCGGTTTATTTTTTTAAGGGCAAGACCTTTTTCCGACATTTCGTTCAGCCACCGCTCCTCGCTTTCAAGGTCGTAAAAGCGTTTTTTGTACTCGTATTTTTCGGACATATTATTTTCCTCCTTTTTCGTCCCGTTTTTTCAGCATTGAAATTTTTCTTATGTGTATCAACATTTTAGCCGCGGAAATCAACAGCAGTACGCAGGAAAGACATAGCAGTACCTTGCCGAAAATGTTTAAACCGTTCGGACCGAAAACGTCGCTGCCCACATAGAGAACGTCGAACAGGCTTAACAGAAACAGGGGAACTGTTCTCCAAAACTGTTTTTTCTCGGCGGCGATACGGCTTTCAAGGCTTGTGTATATGGGCGGGAAATCCCCGCTTTCCTCAGCCTTGCGGAAGTACAGCTTGCCGTTCGCGCAGCAGATAAATTCCGCGCCGTATGTGCCCGTAACAAACATTGTGTAGGGGGAGGTTATTTCCTCCAAAACATCCATTTCGGGGTTGTAGTCAATTCGGCAGACGTACCTTTTATCGCAGGGTTCAAAAATGTATTTGTCCGCGAAAAGTCCCCACTCGATTTTTTTCAGTACCAACCCGTCCCCGCATATTTCGTTCAGCCAACGCTCCTCTTTTTCAAGGTCGTAAAAGCGTTTTTTGTATTCGTATTTTTCGGACATATCATTCCCCGCCTTTCTCGGTTTGGAGTTTTTTCAATTCGTTCAGCTTGCGCAAGTGCCTAAAAAGGTTTACCCCGCTGAACAGCAGACCCAACCCGCAGATTATTCCCAAAGCCGCGACGAAAACCTTGTTCAAAACAGGATTTTCGCCAATCAAAGAGCCAACCGCGTAAATTAAGTTGCAAAAAAGCAGAAACACGGGGAGCAAAAGCCGCTTTATCATTTTTTTCTCCGCCTCTATCCTGCTGGCGATGTTTGTGTAAACCTCGGGGAACTCGCCCTCCTCGGCGGGCTTGCGGAAGTACAAATTCACCCCCGTCATAAAAACGCACTCCGCGCCGTAGGTTTCCTCCACAAAGCCGATATATTCGGAGTCGGAGGCGTACACCGTCGGCTCGATATTGTAGTCTATACGGTATACGTATTTTTTCTCGCAGGGTTCAAATTCGTAAACGTCCGCGAAAAAACCGCCGTCAATGCTTTTAAAGGCAAGCCCCTTTTCCGACATTTCGTTGAGCCACCGCTCCTCTTTCTCAAGGTCGTAAAAGCGTTTTTTGTATTCGTACGTACCGTTCATAGTCAGCCCTCCCTGTATTTTTCCGCAACCCTCTCACCGTTTTCCGCAAGCTCCTTAAGGCGTTCTATCTCGTCGAAAACCGCCTGCCTGCCAAGCTCGGTGATGATGTACTCCTTTTTCCTGCCGCCCGAAAATTCGCTCAGCGGCTTTATCAGCTTTTTGGCGCAGAGGGTGTTTAACGCCCCGTACAGCGTACCCGCCCCCAATTTGACCCGTCCCGAGGACATTTCCTCGATATTCTGCATAATCCCGTAGCCGTGGTTGGGCTCGAACAGCGACAAAAGCACGTAGTACACAGCCTCCGTCAGCGCGCCCCTCTCAAAGCTTTCAGGCATAAAATCATCTCCCGACTTTTTATTGAATTGTAAAATATCCCAGCTGCACCATAACCCCGAGAACCGAGTTCGCCGCCGCGAGAATAAGCGCGATTATGTTTATCACAATTGCGTAAACCGTTATGTGGGTGCGCCTTTTTTTAATACTCATCACAAGGCTTGTAATACTGCACCCGTACGTAACTATGGGCAGTATAAACATCAGCGCGAAAGCCGCTCCGATTATCATAAGCACCATACTCGGCACGTGCACCTTTTTCTTTGCGCCCTCGGCGGGGGTTTCGCTGTAGGTGTTGTAGGGGTTTTCCGTCTCCGCGTTTGCGATTTGGTTTTCGCTGTAATTGTTTTCCATAGTAATTTCTCCTTTTTTAAATTTTTTTTGAACGTCCCTTTTTGGGGCGTAAATTTATATGTCTTGCCGATATAACGTCTGCTGTTATATCATTAGCCGTTATATCGGCAACCGTTATATTTATTATATCGGCTGCCGATATAAATGTCAATAGCTTTTTAAGAAAAATGTGCATAAATTTTGATGGGGAATTTGTAGAAAGTCCACAAAAATAAAAAAGATACGGAAAAACCGTACCCCGAAAATTCTGAAATGCACAACCGTAGGGGCGGATTCCATATCCGCCCGTGTGAGGGTAAACCGTTTTTTTGCGGGCGCATACAGGATGCGCCCCTACAAAATTTGCCGCGTACAATAAAGGCGGGAGCAAGCCCCCGCCCCTACAGATTAATTGTATTCATTTTGTACACAAAAATTTAAAATATTTTTACATTCTATTTAACGTTAATGCCTCGGCAGCTGTTGCATTTTGCGGAAAAATGTTGTATAATTATTATATCTAACAAAATAAATTTTTTCGCAAAATACGTTGACTTTCGCAAAAAGATACGGTATAATTATATTGGTTATACTTTTTCGCGGCTTTGCCGTAACGCGTTACACTAATCAAAGGGAAAGGAACTTGTGATGGCTATGAGTAAAATTGATGAATTGAGAGAGCTGGGCGTTAACATCGACGAGGCTCTTGACAGATTTATGGGCAACAGCGCGCTTTATGAGAGAATGCTGGGCAAACTTACCGCCGCGGTAAGAGACGTTCAGGTGCTGCCCGCTTTCGAGGAGGGCGACCACACCAAGGCTCTCGAAAACGCTCACGCGCTTAAAGGCGTTACGGGAAATCTTTCCATTACGCCCCTTTATAAGGGCTATACAGAGATTGTCGACGAGCTTAGAGCCGGCAATCCCGATAAGGCAAGGAAAATTTTGGACGATATTCTCCCCGTTCAGGAGAAAGTTATCGCCTGTATAGAAAAATATCAGTAACGGCGCGTTCCCTTGTCTAAAATTATGGAGGTGTCTATTCAAATGGATATAGATGTAAATATTGTTAAATCGGCGGCGGAGGAAAATTCCAAGGATACTATTCTTATTGCCGACGATATGGAAATGAACAGGGAAATTTTGGCAGAGTACTTCAAAAAAGACTATAACATTCTCGACGCGGCTAACGGCATCGAGGTCGTCAGCACTCTTAAACAGCACCCCGAGGTCAACGCTATTCTGCTTGACTTGATGATGCCCGGAATGGACGGCATCGAGGTGCTTAAAACTATGCACGAAACAGGGGACATTCTGCATATCCCCGTGTTTATAGTTACGGCGTCCAACAACGACGAAACCCTGGCGGAGGCTTACGAGCTGGGCGCGGTGGACGTTATTTCAAAGCCGTTTTCAAATAACTTCTTTAAAAACCGTGTGGCGAACATTATTGAGCTGTACAGAAACAGGAACGAAATGGAAACCATTATCGACGACCAAATTCAGCGGTTTAACAGGCTGAACCAGTCCATGATTGAAACTCTCGCCTCGGTAATCGAGTTCCGTGACTGCGAATCCGGCGAGCACGTTAAGCGCATAAGCGGCATTACAAAAATTATTATGACAAACGTCAGCGAGATGTACCCCGAGCACCGTATGTCAAAGCAGGAAATCGACAAAATCGCTATGGCGGCTATTCTCCATGATGTGGGAAAGATTTCCATTCCAGACGGAATTTTAAACAAGCCCGGCAAGCTCACCGCCGAGGAGTTCGAGATTATGAAACAGCACACCGTTAAGGGCTGCGATATTCTTGAAAGCATGCCCCGTGGTATGATGGACAAGGATATTTACGATTATTGCTACGATATATGCCGTCATCACCACGAACGCTGGGACGGCCGCGGCTACCCCGACAAGCTCAGCGGCGACGATATTACCATATGGTCGCAGGTTGTGGCTGTGGCGGACGTTTACGACGCGCTTATCTCTCCGAGAGTTTACAAAAAGGCTTTCGACACGGAGACTGCCATTAACATGATTTTCAACGGCGAGTGCGGAACATTCAACCCGAAAATTTTGCAGGCGTTTAAGGACTGCCTCGAGGAAATTAAGCGGGAAAGCCGCAGCGTGCTTACCGAAAAGCCCAGAGCGTAGGGGCGGGTACATAACAAATTTTACCATAGTTAAAAACCGCATGGGAAACTGTGCGGTAAAATTTTCATAAAAGGAGATAGAAAAATGAACAATCTTTTAAGAACGCTGATTTGCGCGGCGCTTGCCGCGGCAATGGCAATTTCCCTTGCGGCGGCGGACGTTTCGGCGGCTAAGGTTAAGCTGAACAGGACAAGCGCGGACGTGCCCATTGGGTATTCGGTGACGGTAAAGCTCACCGGCGCGTCAAAGGCGGAATGGTCCTCAAGCGACGAAAGCGTTGCGGCGGTAAAGGCGGACGGCGCGTCCGCGAAAATTACAGGCAAAAAAGCGGGTACGGCGACGGTTTCCGCAAAGGTGGGCAGCACCACTTTAAAGTGCGCGGTGACGGTTAAAAAGTCCTTTATAACGGCAAGCCCGCAAGAGGTTTCGGCGGCAAAGGGAAAGACAAAAACGGTTACGCTTAAGGTTACGGGAGCAAAGGACATCGCGCTGAGCAACAGCGACAAGAGCGTTTGCTCGACATCTTGGGGCAAGTGGGACGGAAACAACATCAAGCTGACGATTAAGGCTAAGAAAAAGGGTACTGCCGTTATAACGGTTTACGCTAAGGGAAGTCAGAAGTCCACGGCGGAAAAAATTACCGTGACGGTGGGCGGAAATGAAATGCTTACCCCCGAGGAGCAGGTTGTGGAGCTTGTAAACAAGGAGCGGAAAGCGAAAGGTCTGAACGAGCTTGAAATGGACGAGGAGCTTAACAGAATTGCGGCGATAAAGGCAAAGGAAATTTCGGAGCAGTACACACATGACCGCCCCGACGGCAGAAGTTGGAGAACTCTTCTTGACGACGAGGGGTACAGTTTTTCGACAGCGGCTGAAAATATTAACCGTACGTCTATTTTTGATGTTGAGTACACAATGGACAGCTGGATGAATTCCGAAACGCACAAGAAAAATATACTTACAAAAGGCTTTACAAAAATTGGTATCGGATATTATGAGGGCGCGGACGGAAAGTTCTACTGGGTACAGGAATTTGTCTCTTAAAAAATGTTAAAAAAATAAAGGCTCCCGGTTGGGAGCCTTTTGTTGTATTGGGTTATTTTCTGCCTGTCGCGTAGGTTCTCATTGCGGCGTCGCGTGCAGCACTGTCCTGATCGGCAACGGGTGTTGTCGTATTGGGTTTGTAGAGAACGTATATATTGCCGCTGCCAATTCTGCCGGTAATGAGCCTTTCGTCGTCAGCCTGCGTGGTAGGCGGTGTGGAGTAAGCCACGTTGTACTCGTAAACGCCGGTATCCTTAAGGATAATATCGTTAGCCTTTACGTAATCGGTAACGTCGGCGTTCTTGGGAACGATCATGAATTTCCATGATCCGCCGCTCATGAACCAAATAACTTCCTCGGTTGTGTTGTTTACGGAAGGCTGCGTTGTGTAAATGGTAAACTCTTTATATGTCTGATTAGCCTCTTGGTCTTTCTGCTTGATTTCGTTTATTTTAGTCTGGTCGTAGCTGTTGTAGGGGACAACCATGTATCTGGTTACGACTTTGCCCGTTTGAGCGTCGGTTACCTGCCATGTTTCGGTGTAGTCCCAGCTGTTCTGAAGTGTGGGTTTCTCGCTGTAGATTGTCCAGTAGTCAAACTTGTTGTTGTATTTGGCTACCGTTGTGTTGTACTCAACCTCGTCATAGTTTGCGGGGAGAAGTACATACCTTGTGCCGTAAGTATAATTGGAGTTGGTGTGAGTAAACTGCTTGTAAGTATCGTTGTTGGCTTTTTTGTTGGGTACTACGGTGTATACCGTGTAGTAGCCGTAGTTGTTGAACTTCTGCGCGGTAAGGGTGTTTACATAGGCTATATCGTAATTTGCGGGAACGAGCATGTAGTACGTCGTAGTGGTTGTGGGTTTGATTGTGAGTATCTGATCCGTGGCAAGAAGTTTTACCGTGGGAGCTTTGTCGTACAGCTCATAGTACTTAACGTTCGCCGCCTCAACGGTTACGGTAACGTCAACATAGCTCTTGGAGTCGTATCTGTCGTAAAATCTTACGGTGGTTGTTCCCGCGTTTACGCCCTTGATGTTGTAGGTTCTGATGTTGTTGTTAAGAGTACCCGCCGTTACCGTCGCGACGTTTGAATTTGTTACGGAGTAAAGCAGGTTGCTCTGATTTTGAGCGTATACGCTGAGGGAGGCTGTGTCGCCCGCCGTTACCTTAACGCTTTGGTCGTAAGGCAGAATGGCGTTGGACTGTACCGCTGCCGCCTGTTCCTTTACGGTTACGGTTACGTATTTGTAGCAGGTGGACGGGTAGTTGCTGTTGTAAACCTTGATTTTAGCCGTGCCCGCGCCTTTGGCTGTAATTTTTACGGAAACCTTGTCGCCGTCCCATTTGCCGGTGAGCCAGCTGCCGCTTGCCACGCTGTTTTTGGTTGAGCCGACTTTCATTCCGCTCCTCGAGCCTTTTACGGTAAATACTACCGTGGCGGTGTCACCAACCTTGTCGAGGGTTACGCTTGATTTGTTAGCCGTAATTTTCGAGGCGACTACCTTTACTTTGCACTTAAGGGTAGTGCTGCCCGTTTTGGCGTAGATGTAGGTAGTTCCGGGGGCTTTGCCCACTACCTTTCCCTTTGAGGAAACGGTGGCTATGGACTTGTCGCCGGTGGACCATGTTACCGTTCCGGACGCTCCCGAGACGGAAAGGGTGGTTTGGTAGCCTTTTGTGACGGTTACCGAGGTGTAGTTAAGCGTTGCCGCACTGGACGGTACAGCCGCAAGCGTCGCGACCATAAACACTGCCAAAAACAAGCTTAACATTGACTTAAAAATCTTTGACATAAAAATTCCTCCTATCCTTTTTAAAAGCCTTGCCGCAGGAAAAATTTGTTATTTGCGGCTCGGTTTTTTATCTTAAATATATTGTAGCACGTTTCTCAGCAAAAGTCAATTAAGAAATCGTAACAAATCGGTAACAAAGAGAGCCGAAATTATTACATTTGTAACCTTTTTTGTAACCATTTTGGGACTTGCTGCCACTATTTGGATATATATACCAAATAGTCGTAAATCATCTGCATTGCCTCCGCGCGGGTAAGCTGTTTTCCACCGTTAAATTTGCCGTCCCCTTTGGGAATAAATCCCTTTGCGTATGCGATGGCGATATAGCCGATGTTCTCGTCGGTGCTCTTAACGTCGCTGAATGGGGTTTTGAAAATTCCCTTTAATTCGGCGGTTTTGCCGCTGTCAACCCGTTGGGTGAACATTTTGGCTGCCTCCGTGCGGGTTACGGTGTTGGCGGCTTTTTCCTCTTCCGAGCCTACCACATAAACCTCCTCCTCCGCAGCCACGGGTTCGTCAACGTCGGCAACGTCGTAATAGTAGGCGCGGAGAGCCGTGTTCAGCAAATCGGAAAATTCTGCGGGGGTGATGAGTTTATTCGGCTCGAATTTGCTTTCGTCGGTGACGGTTACGCCGTACTTCTGCATGGTAATAATTGCCTGTTCCTGAGGGATACCCTTAATGTCGGTGTAATCGCCGCCGCGGTTGGGGGTCTCCTCGGGTCTGCCGTAGTAGTCGCAGAGCTTGCCCGTTTTGGCGTTAAGGCGGAAGTAGGGCATTTCGTACACAAG
Source organism: Ruminococcus sp. (assembly GCA_023665505.1). GTDB lineage: Bacteria > Bacillota > Clostridia > Oscillospirales > Ruminococcaceae > RGIG8773. The sequence continues at coordinate 15,785 of JAMPDU010000037.1, read as the reverse complement.
ATAGGTGTGGATTGAGCCGTCTTTGCCTATCCAGCCTGTATAATAGTAGTTTAAATTACGCTGTGTATAAAGTTTGGCGAATGCATTATCGCTTGTGAGAATGTCCGCCGAGGGGAACTTAACGTTCTCGGTATAATTATAATGGTAGTCTGTAACAACACCGTTTGAGTCCACCGTAACGTTTATGTAATCCCCCGTAACCTGAATTCCGTCGTGGAAACGGTTAAAACGAAATCTTCTTGACGTTTCGTGCTTGCCGCCCACGGGCGTCGGCTCTTCACGGTCGTTGTCAACGTCGGGGTAACATTCGGTCATAATGTCCTTTGCGTACTGATTGGCGGCAGCCTCCGCGACAGCTTTCGCCTCGCCCACGTCCAGCTTGGGCAGGCTTGCGGTTGAGCCGTATTTGTACAGGCTGATGATTTCCCCCGTTTCGGCGTTAAGGGTGACGTTTATGTTTTTGTACCCTTTGTAATTTTTGTCCTTGGCGGCAAAGCGGATATTCATTATATAGTGTTCCTCTTCCTGCGCGGGGGGTTCCTCGCCCTCCTCGTAGAGGGGCGTTTCCGTGTTCTCCTTGTCGGAGTAGACGCTGCTGCTCTTTATTTCGTAATCGTCGGTAAGGGCGGCGAATTTGTCCTTTTTGAGAAGTTCAAAGACCTGTTCTCTTGTAAGGAGGTTTTCGTTTTGCTGTAATTTTTCCAGCTCCGCCTCGGTAAAGGTTACGCCGCCGCCTGCGCCCGTGGCGGGGTTGCCGCTTTCGTCGGCGGTGTCGGCGGTTTCCATATCATACTCGGCGGGTTCGGCGTAATCAAGGTACGCGGTTCCTCCCGCGCTGTACATATCGTCCCACACCGTGGACTTCTCGCCGGTGAAAGCGTCCAGTTCGCTGTTAAAGCTCGGCTCGTACACGATACGGGCGGTTTTCTTGCCGGTAATCCAGTCGGTTTCTATTCTGTAGTACGGCGTGAGCTTGCAGAGGTTTTTGTAGCTTTCCCGTATTTCCTCTTGTGACAGCGCGGTTTTGGGGTTGGGGAAATCGGCGTTTTCCCACCAGGAAAGGCTGAAACTTTGAAGTTCCCCCGTATTTTTGTCAATGCAAACAGTGCCGCTGTTGCTGTCCACGGTTATGCCGTTTTCGGCGCGTTGAACGCTGACGGTGGCGCGGCTGCCGAAAAGGCTCAGGGAATTGACTTTGTATTCCAGCTTGTCGGCGGCGGCGGGGTCGAGCTGTTTAACGTACCCCTTTGCTTTGGCAAGAATTTCCTCCTCGGTGAGCTTTGCCAGAGTTGGGTCGTTTGACCACCTGCCGGCGGCGGTGTTGTCGTCGTAGCATTCGTAACGGGTGATAACGTCCCCCGCTATGCTGACTTGAATGTACTTAACGCCCGCGCTGTTCAGGTCGCGGCGGCTGCTCCATGTAAAGGCGTACACCTTTACGCCGTAGCTTTCCGAGGTACTGTAGGAAAATTCTTTCAGTTCCTCGGGGACTTTCACCCGCTGCTTAACCTTTGTGAGGGCGGCTTTCATGCCTGCGTCGCTGTCCGCCGAGGAAGTGTTTGCGGACGTTCCGCCCGACGTTTTAGCCGGCGAAGAGGCGGTGTTCGCCGCGTACGCAGCCGAGGGGACAGCCGCAGCCGTCAGCATTACAGCCATAGCCGCCGCGGCGATTTTCGCGATTGAGTTTGTTTTTTTCATTTTTACCATTTTTTTCAATCCTTTCCGAAAAGCTAATTTTTTTACCTTTCATATATAATACAATTTAAAAGCCCGTTTTTTTTCATTTTAAAAATTTTTTTGTGCAAGTTTGTATGAGTGCACAAAAATATTTATTTTATTTGTGCAGTACGCTAAATAAGGGTACTGCAAATAGTACAGTACCTATAAAAATATACGCACGGTAATTTAGCCGTGCGTAAATCTTCACTTATTCTTTTCCATAAATTCCCTTAGTTTTTGACAGGTTTCCTCGCTGAGAATGTGTTCGATGCGGCAAGCGTCCCGCTCGGAGTTTTCGTCGGACACGCCTAAAATCCTGCTTAAAAACTCGCGGAGCATAACGTGTCTGCCGTAGACCTCCTCGGCTTTGGCTTTGCCGTTGTCGGTGAGCATGATTTGACCGCCGTGCTCAACGGTGATATAGCCGTCGTTTTTGAGAATGCCCATAGCGCGGCTGATACTGGGTTTTGAGTAGCCAAGCTCGGAGGCAATGTCCACCGAGCGGACGTACCCCGTTTTCTTGTGCAGCAAAAGTATGGTTTCGAGGTAATCCTCGCCCGATTCGTAAATTGACATAAAACCGCCTCCGAAAAAATTTATACATAATTATTATAGCACATTTCGGCGGGTTTGTAAAGGAAAAAGAGAAATTTCACAAAAATTTTTGAGAAAGGTCTTGACAAGCGGAAAAAAAAGTGGTATAATAAAATGCGTTGGTTAAAGCGCTGCTAGCTCAGCTGGATAGAGTGACTGGCTACGAACCAGTAGGTCAGGGGTTCGAGTCCCTTGCAGCGCACCAAATCATCAACCAGCCCCGCTTTGCGAGGGTGTTTCCCGGGGGTATAGCTCAGTTGGGAGAGCGCTTGCTTCGCATGTAAGAGGTCAGGGGTTCGAATCCCCTTATCTCCACCAGCACGGCGTCCGTGCAGCCATAAAAGTTCCTGTAGAAATACGGGGGCTTTTTTGTTTTTTGTTTTACGAAAATTTTTTTGTGTAAAGTCAGATAAACCCGCTTGACGGTTTATGCCTTTTCGATTTGTTTTGGGGGCATACCCTCGGACGGTGTTCAAGTCATACGCTGAATTACTTGTGTTATAGCCGCAGGAGCGGTATAAATTACCGCGTTTTTCGATTGTCATATGGCAAACCTCCTTAGTGCAGCCATTGGCATATTCCCGCATTCTTATTGACAAACTAAAGAAGATGTGCTATAACGTCAATAACGCAAGTTCAAACGTTCGATTACGACAGGACGATGAGGCGGTTGTGATGTTACATTTCAGAAAAAAGTTGAGTTTTTAGGAGCAGATATGCAAGCTGTATCAAAATATGGCTTGGTTTACTGTGCTTTTTGTATTTTAAAAGGGTAAGCTTTGCAGGAGAAGTCAAAAACTTTGTATAAGTTTATATACTATTTCCCGTATTTAAGCGTCAAACTTAAAAAGTCAAAGTAAAGTACTTTAAAATGGTTTTGCATATCATTATAGGATAATTTTGGAAATAATGACATAAAAAAACAAAAAATGTCAAAATTATACTTGATTTTTTATTTAAAATATATTATAATAAAATTGTAAATGTTTTGCAACCGTATAGTTGCATAATGTTTCTATAAAAATGAAAGGAGAATTTAAATGAATAACTTGGGAATTCAGGGTGACAGCATAATACAAGCGGAAAATAAATTTATTGACTTTTTGCAAAATGTTGTAAATTGTTATTCAATTTATAAAGACGAAATGCTAAAATTTATCCAAATGGAAACTGTGGATTTAAACCATTTGGCGGATTATTTAAATAAGGCAAGACTAAATTATAAACTATATTCATTATTATCTGAATTTATCAATAAAAATGACATTAGACCCAATTATTCAGATTGTGATACATTCTCCTGCGATTTGTCGGTTCAGCATATAAAGGATATACAAGCTGATATTAATGAGGCTTTGAGGAAAATACAAAAAGCCAATAATGAAGTTCTTGATATTGATGACGATGATGAATATTCGAGAGTACAGGGAAAAATACGCGAGGAAAGGAAAAAATTTCGGATAATGAATGAGATGTGTACATCATGTCTCAAAGTTGCAGCAGAGTATATCCCTGTTGTTTTGAACACATCTGAATTGCCGCAAACGGAGGTTAAATATCCGAACGAAAATGCTTTTGAAATTAAGCAATCCCGGACAGCGGGGCTTACGGAGCAAGCTTTTGAAAACTGGCTTGTGACTGTCGGCGGCGTTGCAGTAATAACAGCAAAACAGTATATTTCAAATATTCATAGCATTGAAAGTCTTTATCATAGTTTATTTTGTAAAAAGGAATGTATTTTTGGCGCATCTTCATCGGAAACAGCTAAGGAGATAATTGAGGCTGTTGTTCAAAGCGATTATTATGCAGATGTTAATAGTAAGAGAGGCAACAGTTTTAACACGGCATTAAGCAGATTTGCTCAGTTTGCCGGCATTTCAATTGATTTGTTTAAAAGAAAAAGTGATAGACATTCATATCGGAAAACAGTTCCTTTTCAGCAATTGGCGGTAAAAGTTGTTGATTTTGATAATCCGCATGACTGTACTTTTTATAAACCCTGTTTTTTTACTTTTGAGGGAGTTAAATATACAGCAAAAGATTGGATAGAATTATATAAAAAATTTCTTGTTCTGATGTATGATACCGACAATTACCGAGAATTATTAAAAGAATGTACCGGTAAGCCGTTATATGGGAGAAAAATAGATTTCGCCGATAATACATTTGCAAACGAATTGCGAAAACCTATGAAAATCTCTGAAGATTTTTACGCGGAGGCTAATTTGTCTGCTGTTGACATTGTAAAGCATATAAAGTATTTGTCTGATTTATGCAGTATCAATGATGGTTGTATACAGATAGAGTATAATGCATTGGAACTTGCAGATGAAATAGATGATGTAACTGATATGTCGGGGGAGGCGATAGATGAAAAAAATGATAATAATATTTTGGTAAATTTTTCGCAGAATATGGAACAGTCTGTTTCCGGCACGGCTGCTCAGATGCAGTCAATTAATAATGAAACTTCTGTAAATTTGACGGATTATGCTGCAACAGCTGTATCCGAAGAGGGTTCATTGCAATGTTCCGATGATATGCAGGATAATAAAATTCCTGAAGATAAAAGAATTACGCTTAAGCTTAACGGAAATACCGTTATGATTTTCAATTATTCAGACGCATTGATTAAAATTTGTAACTTTGCAATTAACTGTCGTCCTTTCAGAATGGCTCGTATTTCGGGACAAAATATTCGCTTGAAAGAAAAAAACGTTTTCTTTCGTAAGGCGGTTCCTGAAGATGGCTACTGTAAACTGTCAAACGGTTCACAGGTTATGATGATTGACAACTATGCCGGGCTGCAGGAAATTACGGAAATGATAAAAAAATATTGCAAAATAGATGATGATAAGATAAAATTACTTAGAGAATAAGGAGATTTAAAATGGATAAATTAACAGATATAAAAGTACAGCTTGATGCGCTTTATCGGGAATATAAAGATAACGGTTCAAAATTAAACAGCTCCCAAAGTAAAAAAACAGTGGCACTTTTGGTTAAAATGACAAATTCAAATGAGATTAACGCTGTTGAAATCGTAAATCAACTTACCCTGTTTCCGGCGGAGATCACAAGAATTTATTTTGAACAGATTACAAAAGGCGGAGTGCTTCCTATTGATTTGATTGATATGCTGTTAAATGAATTTTTATTATCAGATATGGATACAAATAAATCACAATTTTATGTTTTGAAATATGTTTCCGCTGTTTCCGAAATAATGAAAAATTATAAGGGTAAAGCACTTCAATCTGTACAACTCCCGAAACTTGTCGCTTTTATAGCTCGGTTTGCCGCTAAACCAACGACATCATACAAAGAAAAATTCAAAAAGATGATTGATAATACGGACGGCGGAATATATGTACTCGATTATTCCGATTTAAGCAAACAAGATACGGAAAATATTTGGAATGTTACAAACATGATTTATCCTGAGCTTTCAAAATCAAAATACAGCGATTTTATAACGGATTGGGCATTTAAATATGGTTTTGCATCAAAACAAACAATTGATGAACAGAGCTCGGATAATTCTGCCGAAAAAGAATCAGATACAATATCAACAGAGCAGCCTATGTCAAATGAGGCAGGGAATTTTGCCGATTTGCTGACAAAGAAAATATGTGAAAATATAAAAACGGAGTTAAATGGTGAACAAAAATTAATTGTATCTGCGTTTTCAGACGCAATTTCGCCTTTAAGCAATGCTGTAAATTCGTTCCGCGGCGAAATATACAGAAGTCATGAAACTGCGGCGGAAAATGTCAAGTTGAAGGCTAAAAATGAGGAAATGGAAAACCGTATCCGGGAATTAAATAAAATAGTACAAGTTATGCAGGTTGAAAGAAAAAATTTTGCAGAAATAGTTTCAAAGCTTGAAACCGAAAAAGCAGAACTTGACGCAAAGCTGAATGCTGCGTATGCCATTAACAGCAGAGAGGAATCTCTTGAAGTTGAAAGAATTCGGACTAATATATCGAAAGAAAGCAGCATGCTGTATGAAGAGTGGCTTGATGTCATTGTGGATGATTATGAATCATTGCAGGCAATTATTAAAAAATTTTTCCGTACGCTTGAAAGAAACGGTATAAATTTTAAGGAGAATGTTAAATGAAGAGCGGAGCATATTACGGTGTTGATTTCGGTACAACAAATACTTCGGTTTATTTGTATAACTATGAGGAGGGAAAAGGTTCAAGGGAAACCGGATTCGGCACGGACGGAAAAGACCTTATTCCATTTAGTTCTTGTATAGCAATTTCAAAAACAAATGCAGATGACTTTAAATTCGGACGCATGGTAAAAGAAAAAATTAATGAATACGCGGAAAATTACAAAATAATAACATCGTTCAAAACTCTGCTCGGTACAGGGGAGGAAATTGTTGTAAACGGTATGCGGTATAACGGGAAAGAGCTGACAGCTTTATTTTTGGGACATGTTAAAAATACTGTACAATCAATAAGACCTGATTTTGCGGAGGCTATTTTTTCTATTCCGGTTAATTTTTCGGCAAATGCAAGAAAAGACCTGCTTGAAGCTGCTGAAACGGTTGGAATTAAAGTGAAAGGGTTTATAAGCGAATCATCTTCGGCATATATTTCAAAAGCTCGTGATATTAAAGCGTTTTCCAAGGTTATGGTTATTGATTTCGGCGGAGGTACTCTTGATTTAAGTATACTCAGGCTTAATCATAATCAGGTGCATGAGGAGGCGGTTTACGGTGTGAAATTCGGTGGAGACGATATTGATAATGAACTGGCTTTGAGACTTATGCCTAAGGTTTATCCCGATACTAATTTTGATGAGCTTGATTCAAAAAGAAAAGATAAGCTTATGAATGAAGTTGAACGAATGAAAATCGAGTTTTCAATGTATGACGATTACACCATTACTTTAGGCGGAGGTTCAAAACCGATAGATGTTGAATATGATACCTTTTCGGAAATTATTACTCCGATTATTTTGAAAAATGTTACTGATGCAATTTTAAAGGTTATGGAGCAAGCAAATGTCAGTCCCGAAAATATTGATGCAGTTATTCTTGCAGGAGGTTCAAGCGGATTAAGACCGTTTGCCAATATTATTCTTTCTATGTTTGGAGAGGAAAAAATCATTTTTGATGATGAAGATAACAGGTACCAATGGATGGTTGCCAAAGGTGCGGCTGTTACTTCGGCTATCGGCTGTGATTTCAGATTAAGTGATGATATTTGTATTTTGCTGAGCGACGGGAGTACATATCCTATATTCAGAAAGGACGTTAATAAGGTTGGCGACAAAAGTGATAATCTTTCTTTTTCACTTACCACAGATTCTTTTGACGCACACTTTATTTTTACCGATTCGTCCGGTGAAAACCGATATGCTGCGGCGTTTGTTAAAGCCAAGGGCTTTCTTGATGAAAAGTTTGAAGTAAATGCCGAAATAGGGAAAAACCAAATTGCAAGAATTACTGTAAAAAACAATGATATAGGCAGTGAGTATCAAGAAATATGCGAGCTTAATAAACTTAAGTTTTATTACGATTTAAATGATATTGAGGAAGAAAAATTATGATTAAATCAAACATAAATATTAGTTCCAATATATACATAAGAAGTAATCCCGATATAAGATTTGACAAAAAATACAGGGATAAAATCACGGGTTCTGAAAAAATCAGAGAAATTAAAAAGAAATATTTTGGACTTACTCCTTTAAATGTGACTGATATTCAGGAGAAAATTGCCTCAGAGAGCATTTCATGTGCATATGCAAAAAACGGCGAAAGAACTCACGGACCGGTAATTGTTGACGGTGTAATGCAATGGATAAACAGATGTGAAAATGTAAATTGCAGTCTGTATGACAGCTGTACTGCCGGCAGAGAACCAAAGGAAATTACACGCAGCACTGTACCTGAAAAAGACGCAGATGAAACAAAGAATATCCAAAATTTTTCTGATGCTATCGGCATCAAGATTTATGAAAATACGGTGTTTTTTGAACGTGATAAAAATCATGCAGCATCAAATGAAACGGAAACTTTATTGAATGAATTTGCGAAACCAACGGAGATTTCTTTTGCTGAAATAAAAGAATCAAGCAAGGCTTATACGGAAATTTCAGCGCCTGATATTATAATAAATTCACCTTTGAATTCGCATATCATATTGAATTCGGGTCCGGGTACGGGAAAGACATATACCATTGTTCAAAGATTGATATATATTCTTTCAAATAATTTGTGCCAAGCAGAGAATATTTATATTCTGTGCTATACGCGGTCGGCAAAAAAGGTACTGGAAAGTAAAATTGAGGATGCAGTTATCCGGGGCATACTTCAACCTTCAGCTAAAAATATTTGTATTTTAACATTTGATTCTTACGCTTCGTATTTTCTTATGTATATGAAAGAACAGGGCGAGATAAAAGAAAATTTTTCTGAATATGATTACAATAAAAGAATAAAATTGTTCAATAAATATATTTCGGCAGAGGATTTTGACAGTGTAAGTTATTTCATTGTTGATGAAATACAGGATCTCGTTAACGAACGCGCTGAAATGGTATTAAATATTCTGAAATATTTAAAATGCGGATATTTGCTTGCGGGAGACCGCTGTCAGGCAATTTACGACTATGAGGCTGATGAGGACGCAACGCTTGATTCGGTAAAGTTTTATGAGCTTGCGGAAAAAATTTTTCCCGATGATATGCAAAGATATGAGATTACTGTCAACAGGAGGCAAAATCCGGAACTGGCAAAGGAAACTGCCGAAATGCGCCGCGTACTCTTAAACTGCGGATTTGCGGAGCAAAATAGGTTTGTCAATGAAGTGACTGCAAAATATAATTCAAAAATAAAAATCGAATCGTATATTAAAACGTTGCATGAAACTTTTTCGGTTTCAACAGCAATACTTTGCCGCAGTAACGGCGAGGCTGAGTATGTCAGCGAATTGCTATGCAAAAATCGTATTCATCACACATTAAACAGAGGCGTCAACAATACAATTCCTCTTCCCAGATGGATAGCTGATGTTTTTTGGGATTATTGCAGCGAAACTATGAGCAGAAACAATTTCATTGAACGGTTCAATTTTAGATGCAATTTTAAATCCGAACCTGAAAAAATATGGGAACAGCTTTGCAAAATATCAAAATCTCGGGAGGGAAATGTCATAAATATTCCGAAAATGCTTTCGGCATTTACGGTTACAAATAATATTCCGGGTGGGTTTTATGAAGAAACGCCGTTGCTTACTGTTTCGACTATACATAAAGCTAAAGGCAGCGAATTTGACAATGTGATTTTAATTGAATCAAATATAAATCCATATGCTGCAAGTGCAGAGGAGGCAAGAATTAAATATGTTGCTTTGACGCGACCCAAAACACGGTTTATCACAATGAGAAAAAATGACAAATATTTTAAGCGCACAATTTCGGGACGCGTTATTGAAACGGGACTTCATAGTATATATAAATCAAATAATACATTTTGCAAGTGTATTTCTGTTGGATTTAGCGGAGATATTGACAGTAATTCCTTTGTTTCGGGTGATTTTAAAACTGCATTGGAATTGCAGGAATATATTGCGAATAATGTGAAACTTTATGATAAGCTGACTGCCAGACGCTTTTCGTACAGCAGCACATATGATATTATTCATGAGGGACACTGTATAGGCTCGCTTTCAAAGAAAATGCTGACTGAAATTGAAATGGGAGTGCAAGCTACAGATTACAACCGTAATCTTCCGGATTGTTTGGAAAACATTTATGTAAGTGCAATAACTTCCGAAATATTAAATAAATCAAGCAGCAATATTCCAATGGAGTTCCAAAAATCAAAAATCTGTTTTGGAATACAGATTACGGGACTTGCAAGACTAAAATTTGAAAAGAAGTGATTAATATGCAAAACTATTCAGAATTTTATAGCACAATAGACGATATTGTACAGCATATGCGGACGGATTTTATCGGTCCTGCCGAAGAATATGAGACTATCGGGAGCGAAGACCCGTTAAGCAGATACTCGGTCGGTATTTTATGGGCTCAGCCAAATAATAAAAGCAGTGAAACGATTGAGGATGCAAATTCAACGGAGGAAATGTTTGAAAATGCTTTGGAGGACGACGGAGAATTTCAAAGTGCAAGTATATTTAAACCATCTTCTATGGGGGTATCGTTTGCTGTTGCTCCCGGTGATGAACTGAAAATTTCTTTTTCATATGCGGTATACCGCCATACGGAGCAGCAATGCGAAGAAAACGGCAAATCCATTAATAAACATTTTTATTCACGTGAACCGAAGTTGTTTTCAGCGGAAATATTTGTCCCGGATAAAATTTGCAATGTGACTGTATCGCAGCCGAAACAGGATATTGCAGTATATCTTCATGTACGCAAAATTAATGATGATAACAGCAAGCTTGTAACTGTTTCGGTACTGAATAAAAACAGGACGGCAAACGAATTTATTGAAAGCAGTACCAATGCGATGTTTCAATGTGAGTTATCTATAAAAAGCAAAAAAGGTTTTGTTCCTGTTTACAGGAGAAACATACATAGGTCTTTTGAGGAAGAAAAAAACGATATGTTATATGATTCTATAGATAATTATTCCTATGGTCATGGGTGTTCATCGGCTTGTATAGAAGAAAATGGAATTGTCAAAGAGATAAAAAGCGAATTTATTCCGCAGTACAGAATGCTTCAGATGATGCCGCGTATGCTTGAAAATACAGAATATTTATATATGAAATACTGGGGAAATGCCGACAGGGAAACAGCTTGCAGTCAATTGAGCGATTTTATAATGCAATATGAAAAATGGTACGCAGAACTTAAAAATAATACCGAGATTACAGGAAAATATCCTGAGCCTGCCAAAAATTCATTTGCAAATATTGAAAAATGTATAAAAAGACTTTATAACGGCGTTGAAATTTTGCAAACAAATGATATTGCGTGGAAGTCATTTAAATATATGAACGAGGCTATGCTTATTCAAAGAATAAAAACAAAGCATTGTCCGCCTGACAGTGTAAGCTGGTATCCTTTTCAGATGGCATATATATTACAGATAATTCCCGACATTACAGACAGCGGTTCTCCGTTTCATAATGATGTTGACCTTTTGTGGTTTCCGACAGGCGGCGGTAAAACAGAGGCATATCTTGGGCTGTCCGCTTTTACGATATTTTACAGGAGGCTCAGAAAAGAGAATACCTGTTCCGACGGCGTAACAATAATTATGCGGTATACGCTCAGACTTCTGACTATACAGCAGTTTGAACGAGCCACCGCTTTAATTTGCGCTTGTGAACATATGCGAAATCGGTACAATATACCCGGCAGAGAAATATCCATCGGTTTGTGGATTGGTTCGGGTATGACGCCAAATCATATAAAAGACGCTGAGGAGGCATTGGGGAAACTCCGTGAAAATTCCGAAGTTTCGTTATATGGAGGAAATCCAATGCAGATTACAAAATGTCCATGGTGCGGAGCGGAGATAGATGTCAACGGGTATTCCGTTAAAAATAATGCCATGAATATTTCATGCCGCAATAATCCGGAATGTGAATTTCACAGTCATCTTCCAATTTACATTGTTGATGATGATATTTATCGTACTGCGCCGACAATTATACTCAGTACTGTAGATAAATTCGCAAGGATAACATGGGAGGAAAAAGCGGGCAATTTATTTGGTGCAAACGGCTGCGAACCTCCCGAACTTATAATTCAGGATGAACTGCATCTTATTTCGGGTCCGATAGGCTCTATAACGGGAATATATGAAATTGCGGTAGATAATATATGCAGACATTATGGTAATCCGCCTAAAATTATTGCCTCTACGGCAACTGTAAAAAATGCCGAAAACCAAATAAAAATACTGTACAATAGGTCTATGATACAGTTTCCGCCAAACGGCTTATCGCAAAAGGATTCATTTTTTGCGGTTGAGGCGGGCGAAGATATGAGACCTGCAAGAACCTATGTAGGTATATGTTCTGTCGGTTCGGGCATGTCTGAAATGCTTATAAAAATGTTTGCTTTGCTGACTTTTATGAAACATCTTTATAAAAAACAGAATAAACCGACGGAAGTTATTGACCAATATTACACCTGTATCGGATATTTTAATTCCCTGAAGGAATTGGGGTCAAACTCCATTATCATTTCCGACAGAATTAATTCGGAAATAAAATATCTTGCGGCGTATAAATTCCGTAATGAAACGGAAAAGTACGGTTTAAAGCCATCTGATATTCCGTTTTATTTGAACAGCAATGAACTTACAAGCAGAAATTCCGCAAGAGAAATTAAAAATATACTTGAGCGGCTGACAAACAGGTTTACCGATGATACTTGCTTTGATTATATTATGGCGTCAAACATGCTTTCGGTCGGTATAGATATTGAAAGGCTTGGAATTATGTGCGTATACGGGCAGCCAAAATCAAATTCCGAATATATTCAGGCGACAAGCCGTGTGGGCAGAACTAATCCGGGACTTGTCATATCGCTTTACAATGGTATGCGTTCAAGAGACAAATCATACTATGAACAGTTTGATTATTATCACAGCACATTTTATAAATATGTTGAGGCAACAAGTGTTACGTCATATTCTCCGCGCGCGGTTGAAAAGGCGCTGCACTGCGCTTTGATGGCGATTATCAGGCACACAATTCCAAAGTATAATCCGAACGAAAACGCTTGTGAATTTATCGGGAATGATGAGGACATAGAAATGGTTAAGCAAAATATACTGAAAAGAGTAAAAGATATTGAGCCGCGTATATCGGAATATGCGGGCGAATGGCTCGATTTCTACCTCAAATGCTGGGAGAAACTTTCCGAGTGTCTCCCGAACAGGTTGGTATTCTCGGATTATCACAATGAGGACAGTGCGCTTTTCAAAAACGCAGGTAATCAAACAGGTTCAGATATTCCTCCGATACTTAATTCGGTAAGAAATGTAGAGCCGTCAGTAAATATATATTTTATAAAAAGATAGGAGAAATAATTTTGCAAAAGCCAACTTATGGAAATAAAACAAAAGATGAACGCAGCAGCATTTCAATATTTTCAGGTGAAAAAATATATGCCGGCAGCATCAGAAAAACTCAGCTGATAACAACTTTCGGCGTAGGTTCTATTGTCGATTTTAAAGATGATACTGTTGTAATTGCGTCGACAGATGACTGGGATTATAACTCAAATGGCAGCGAGGAAATTGATAACAGGAAAATTTTCAACGAAAACCTTTCAGTTATAACAGGGGCGGAATATTTTCTGACCCCGCGTACTCAAAAAAGTGCAAACTCTTTTCCAAAAGAAAAAAATGTTGCATCATATATTTTCCCCGAAATGATGCATTGCTCAAGATGCGGAAATATTTACAATTTCAGAGAATTGGATTTAAAGCATCTGCATGAATGCCCTCAATGCAAAGGCGATCTTAACGCCTCGCGATTTATTGTTGTTTGCCAAAAAGGTCATATGGATGATTTCCCATATGATTGGTGGGTGCATAACGGAAATCCATGCCCATCGGGTGATAAATCTCCCAGAATAAAAATGGTCAATATAAATAACAGAACAGATATAAGCAGCCTCAGACTTGAATGTACTAAGTGCAATGCTACGCGCGGTATGGTGCAGATATTTGCAGAAAATGCGCTGTCGGATTATAAATGCACTTGTAAGCACCCGCATTTCAAAGAACCATTAGCGAGAGTTTCATTCGGCTGCCACGAAAATATGCGCGTTATGCTTCGCTCTTCATCGGGAGTATATTTTCCAATAACAAAATCCGCTTTGCTGATACCGCCTTGGAGCAAAAAAGCAGTAAAGTGTATTAAGAAAATTTATAATATACTGAAAGACATCGATGATGAAAAAAATATTATATCTGCTGTACGCAACGCACTGTACGATGATATTATTACCGACGAGGAAATTATGCGTTCATGGAATGTAGTTAAAAATTCACTTGATCAGAAAAAATCAAGGACAGAATTATCTGTAATTGAAGATGAGTATGTTGTTCTGTCAAATCCGGAAAATAACAGTGAGGAAAATTTTTCGTCATATTCTTCGGCAGTTCCTCGGAAGTACATTGATTTTTTTGAACAGATTGCAGTTGTTGACAGACTTACCGTAACGCAGGCTTTTGCAGGTTTTACAAGAATAACCCGAAATGAGTCAAATAAAGTTGCTGTTTCACAGCATAAAAAACCGTGGCTGCCTGCTGTTGAACTGACAGGAGAAGGTATTTTCATCAGATTTAATAAGGAAAAGGTGTTGGAATGGCAGAATAAAAATTCATCAAGGTACCAAAAGATGCGTAAAGCTATGAAAGACGGCAATTTTATTTTTGACGGATTTTCTGAAGTATATGTACTTTTACATACATTCGCACATCTTTTCATTCGTGAAATATCAAATGTATGCGGCTACAGTACGGCGTCAATCCGCGAAAAAATATACAGTGAAACAGATGATGAAAAAAACGAAATCAAAATGTGTGGTGTATTGGTGTATGTTTCATCATCAGACAGTGACAGCAGTCTTGGCGGACTCATCAGTATTGCGGACAATGCTGATGTACTTGAAAAAATAATAACCAGCATGCTTGAACGCGCAAGCTGGTGCAGTGCCGACCCGCTATGTATTTCGTCAATGAATCAAGGTTACAAAAATTTGAACTATGCCGCATGTCATGATTGTACACTTTTGCCGGAAACATCATGTGAAAGATTTAACATTTTTCTTGACAGAGCATCAATTGTAGGATTGCCGGATAATCCTGATTTGGGATTTTTCAATAAATACTGATTTTATTATAATTTGCGTGATAACTTACGGCAAAAATGTTATTTGCGGCGATATTATTTTTGCATTCTTGATTATTGAGAGGTTTGCAGTAAATCCGGAATAAAAAAATAAAAATTTAAAGGAAGGCGTTTAATATGAATTTATTTGATAAAATATCCGAAGATAAGCTGATAGAAAAATATCTCAATCACAGAAATTATTTGGCTGAAAATGATGTTATTTACTTTAAAGCGTATTTCCGCAACAGCTTATATAATAAAAGAAAATATAACAACGGAGAACTGCCGGCAGCACTTTTGCAGCAGTATTTTGCCGTGCTTGAAAAAGTAAATTCACAGCACGCAATTTATTCTGATGACATTTCCGCACTGACGTCGGGCGCGGTATTTGAGCTGCATACCATGGACGATGACAATGACGAATTTGCCTGCCTTTTTAAAAATAATATTTCTGTAAAAAATTGCGATGACTATATAGAAATTTATGTTTATTCAGAAAATCTGGAACTTTTTACGGAAAAATACGCTGTCCCGATGGATGTTACAGCACCTGATGAGGAACTCTCTCAGCAAAGGATTGTACCTGACGGAATTATCAATGACAAACGTATTCAGGCA
>JAMPDU010000036.1 GCA_023665505.1 Ruminococcus sp. | reverse complement strand
AACCGTTAAATGAAATAAACCCGCTGACAAATTTCTGTCGGCGGGTTTAATTTATTAACGTTTTTGTAGGGGCGGGGTTTCCCCGCCCGAGGTTGCTGAACAGCGGGACGGGAAACCCGTCCCCTACAAATTGTGTCAAATGTAATTGCATAAAATAATTATTAATTATTAATTATTCATTATTAATTCCCCTCCCCTTGACAATAACCGTCCTTTATTGTATAATTATACTGTAACATTTGGGGTGGAAAGGAACTAAAATAATTATGCCCGAAAACGAAAACAATTCCCCAAAAAAGGAAAAAGGGAAATCTTTTATGGACGTCTACCGCGAGGTAAACGCCAGGGAACACGCCGAGGAGCTTAAACGGGAGGCGGAGGCTGAGGCGCGCCGAGCCGAACGGGAACGCCGCCAAAGAGAAAGCTACGAGGCTAAGCTGCGGCAGGAGCGGCTGGAGCTTTTAAAGCTGAAACAGGGCGTTATCGCCGAGGAGGACGTGGTTTACGAAAAAGAACCCGAAAAGCATTACACCCTTTGGCAGAAAATCGGCAACTATTTTTACCACAATAAGATGTACATCATTTTCGGTACTCTCATCGCCGCACTTGCAGCGTTTTTGATTTACGACTACGTTTCAACCGTCCGCCCCGACGCGGTGGTTATGATAATCGCCTCGGACGGCGAGTTCAACTATATCACCGAGGACATTGCCGCCCTTTTGGAACGGTACTGCGCCGACAATAACGGCGACGGCAAAGTCAGCGTAAGAGTAAGCTACCTCCCCGCCGACCCCGGCGAGGACGCGGCAAGCATGTACTACCAGCAAGCCGACCAGACAAAGCTGCTGGCGGAATTTCAGGGCACGGAGGCTATCATGGTTATGGGGGACTATGAGTCCTGCGAGGTGCTGGGAATTACCGAGGGCGTGCTTGCGGACTTAAGCGAATATTTCCCGAACGACGAAAACGTTACCGAGCTGGGCTATATGCTGAACGGCACGGGCTTTGCCGAGGATATAGGCTATGACGGTCTGGCTGACAATATTTTCCTCGGTTTCAGACAGCCTAAAAAAGGCGGCATTATGGCAAGCGAAAAGGACTTTCAAAAGAATTTCGACAACGCAGTTGCCCTTTGGCAAAACTACCTTAACGGCAATATCGTCAACCCGCCCGAGGAGGAATAAATTTCTAACTTCTATCCTCTAACCTCTGACATCTGAAAGGGAAGGAGTAGTACCTATGAGCAGATATAAGCTTGAAATCAACGTGGACATAAAAGACCTGCCGTCTCTTGACGACGCCCACAAGCGGGACTGCGCCGACGCGGTTAACAAAATAATCGGCTCGGTTTTTAAGTACACGCTTATTTTCTGTGCGGCGGGTGCGGCGTTTTTCGCGCTGTACACCTTTTTCGGGGTGTTCTGGGCGCTGCGCATGGGGAGCTTGCTGCCGCCCATACCGCCGCTGATACCGCTGGCGGCGGTGCTTGCGTTTCTGTTTGAATTTGCGGCGGGGACGATGCATAAGTGGGGTATCGCCGCCGAAATACTTATTTTGGGGGCAATGGCGTTCATATCCCTCACAACGGCGCAGAGCCTTGTGTACCTGCCTTTCGCGCTGTACGGCATAGCGCGGCATATAAGGCTTTTTACGCTTGTGCCGTTTTTCAGGGCGATTTCCTCGGAACCGGGCTACCCGGAATTTACACCGTTACCTGCGCGGGAAAAATTGCCGGCAGAAAAAAAACAATGACCGTAGGGCGGGGGCTTGCTCCCGCCCTACAATAAATGTAAAATATTTACATTCGTTTATTTTTTTTGGGACTTTGCCACGCCCGTTTCTCGGCGGAAACATATCTGTCGGTGAGCTTTTTCGGGTGACTGGCATTTTTTGCTATTTCCATCATTTCGGCGTGGTACGCTTTGCGGCGGGCGTCCCGTTCGCGGGTTTTTTGGGCGATGTTGGTTATGTGGCGGGCGATGCGTTCGCCGTAGGTGTAAAAGTCCGTTATCTCAATGGAGGAAACGTCTTTTCCGCCGTTTTGGTCGTACCACCAGCGGTCGAAAGCTATGCCGTCCCCCTCCCGGCGGTAGCCCAGCCACTCGGAGTTTTCGTTGAAAAACCGTGCTTTCGCGGTTATGGTAAGGCGGTTTCTCACGCACTCGACGTTCTCCACGTCCGCCAGCTTGACCACCCACATTTTTTTGTAGTGCACCCATCTGCCCTCGTTAAAGACGGTACGGACGTGCTGCGAGACCACCATAACCGTGCCCGCGATGTGAATATAGGTGTGTTCGCGGTGCGCCTTGATGAGAATGTCCTCGATAACCGAGCCGATAAGGCAGACCGCAAAGCCGTAGGCGCAGGCGGCGTAGGCGGCGTAAAATATGGTGCGGTACATTTCGAGGGGCATTTCCTCCCGCAGCCACAGCACGAAGATAAGCACCACCGCCAAAAGCGAGACTATCACGCTTACCGCGGGGATTGAGGCGAGAAAAAGCCTGCGGTTATATTTTACGGCAAGGCGTTTTTCGTTTACCCGTATCATCTTTTGCATTTTTCCTCAACTCCTTTGGCACGCCGGACGCCGGTTCGTCTGTAGGAGCGGGGTCTCCCCGCCCGCGGGACGGGAAAACCGTCCCCTGCAAATTTTATTATAGCATCATTTGTACGGTTAAACAACAATTTCATTCTATTTTGCACAAAATACACAAAAATTTTCTTAAATATAAAGTATATTTCACAAGATAAAAAAATTCTATTGCAAAATGGGGAATTTTTGTGTATAATTAAAGTGATTGAAAAAAATCCCGGTGAGGAGACTGCGTTATGATAAATAAGGATAAAATAGTTCGCGTGCTGATTTACGGGCTGGGAGTGGGCGAAAAACTGCTTATCTCCACCAATTCGGTGTACTTCCCGAAAGACTTCTTTAAGATAAAGGGTACCGACCTTGTTATGCTCAAAGGCAAGGATTTCCCCCTTATCTCAAAGGGCGAGCCTATTCAGGCGATTTTTGAATACAAGGACGGAACGAGGGTGCGGTACAAAACCTCCGTCGACCTCTGCACGGAGTATCAGATGAATTTCCACATAAGCGAGGGCGAAATTCTCCAGGAGCGGCGCAGAAGTTTCAAGATTACCGTGGATATGGACGGTATGTCCCCGTTCTTTATCAGGGGCGAGGAGATGTTCTCCTTTGACGACCCCGTGGAGCTGCATCTGCTTAACCTTAATCTGGGCGGCGTTTTCTTTGAGAGCGATTCCCCCTTTGAGTGCGGCGATCAGGTAATGCTGAATTTCCTCGACGGCGAAATGCAGCTTTTGATCGAGATACTGAGAATTCAGCGGGACGATAACGGCAATATCATCGGCTACGGCTGCAAATTCCTCAACGTTACGCAGCCGCAGGAGGAAAAATTGGCGAGGTTTATTTTCGACTGCCAGCATATGGAAATTGAAAGACGCCGCAGCAAGGAAAAAAAGAATTAGCGAGGAATTTGAAGTAGTATGGAACCGGCTAAAGTTATCGTTGTTACAAATCAAAAAGGCGGCGTTGGGAAAACCACTACCTGCGCCGCCCTTGCGGGCATTTTCCGCAGCAGGGACAAGCGGGTGCTCGCCATAGATATGGACCCTCAGGGAAATCTTTCCTTTTCCCTCGGCGCGGAGGACGAGGGGTACACCATTCACGACGTTATGACGGGGAAGTGCAATATCAGGCGGGCGATTAAAACCACCCATATATGCGACGTTATAACGTCCAATATCCTGCTTTCGGGCAGCGAGCTGGAACTTACTTCCAACCGTCGGGAATTCATTCTGAAAGAGATTTTGCTGACTATACGGGAGGCTTACGACTATATTATCATCGACACGCCCCCCGCGCTGTCAATTCTTACCATAAACGCCTACACCGCGGCGGACGACCTTATTATACCCATGACCCCCGAAATACTGTCGCTGCAGGGCATTGCCCAGCTTAAGCAGACAATACTGGCGGTTAAGAAGTACTACAACAAAAAATTGAACATACGGGGTATTCTGCTGACGAAGTACGTTGCCAAACAGCAGCTTGCAACCGAAGTCGCCGAAATGGTGGAAATCGTGGCGGAGCAGCTCCACACCGTGGTTTTGGAGAATAAAATTTCCGTTTCGGTGGCGGTTGCGGAAGCTCCCGCTCATCAGGAAGTTATTACCACCTATTCGCCCAACTGCCGCGCGGCTAAGGATTACGTAAAGCTGGCGGAAAATCTGTACCCCGAAATAATTGTGCAGAAGAGAAAAGGGCGGCTTTTCGGGTAGTAATATTTTTAAAATATATTACTTATGGTAATATATTTTCCTTTGGTAAATTTTGTAGGGGCGGGGTTTCCCCGCCCGTATTGGCGGGACGGGAAATCTGTTACCTGTATGTGCAGTAATTTGGAAGGGAGGCGCGGAAATGGCGGCAAAAACGAATAAAACCGATGCTGTTATGCGCCTGCTGACGGGAAAAAAGACTGCAGGAAACCCCATTCTCGACTCGGAATTCAAGGTGAAAAAAATAACCTCGAAAAGCGCGAGCCTTTCAAAGGGCACGGAAATCGACATCACGGGGGAGCTTGTGAGCGAGCTTTTGCCGAGGGTTATGACGAGGTTTCAGTGCTGCAAATGCGGGGTGTGCTACGCGGACGCTATGACGGAGGCGCTGGAAGTCACCCCGACGCTGAAAGTCCGCATAAACAACAAGGACGACGTGAAACGCGCCGAAAAAATGAAACAGCAAAGCCGCCGCGAGGTGCTTTCCGCGCTGATTAGGCTGGCGCTGAAGAGGAAAAAACTTCCAAGGCATGATATATGAAGTACGAAAATATTGTTAAGGGCAGGTTTCTGGAACGTCCAAACCGTTTTGTGGCGTACGTTGAAATAGACGGCAGGGAGGAAGTCTGCCATGTGAAAAATACGGGGCGATGTCGGGAGTTGCTTGTGCACGGGTGCACGGTTTATCTTGATAAAGCGAAAAACCCCGAAAGAAAAACGAAGTACGACCTTGTGGCGGCTGAAAAGGGCGAACGGCTGATTAATATGGACAGCTACGCTCCCAACCTTGCGGCAGGGGAATTTTTGCCGAAAATTTTTCCCGGGAGTATAATCAAGTCTGAATATACGTACGGGAAATCCCGTTTTGACTTTTACATAGAGTTGAACAGCAGGAAAATACTACTGGAAGTAAAAGGCGTTACCCTTGAAAAGGACGGGGTGGTCATGTTCCCCGACGCGCCCACGGAGCGGGGCTTGAAACACGTGCGGGAGCTTGCGGAGTGCGTAAAAAAGGGGTATGAGGGGTACTTATTGTTTGTGGTGCAAATGGGAAAGGTAAAATACTTTACACCGAATAACGAGACCCACCCCCAATTCGGCGAGGCGTTAAAGGAGGCGAAACGGGCGGGGGTGAAACTGCTGGCGTACGACTGCGAGGTCGCGCCGGACGGTATGGAAATAAACGGTCCCGTTTCCATAATTTTGTAAAATATGTTCATTCTTTAAGCAAATCACAGTAAATTTTGCATAAATTTGTGCAAAATGATGTGTATAAACCGCTTTACTTTTTGGAGAAAACGTGTTATAATATAAGGGCATAGAAGTTTTCGGCTGAATTTGTTTTTTTACAAGAAAATAAGTTATTCCGGAGGGTATAAATTATGGACTTTAATACAAAAAAGAATATATTGAGAAAGCTGGCGAAAAAGCGGGCGGAAAATAAGCTGATGTGGCTGCCATGCGTTATCGCGGCGGCGTTTGTCAAATTATGGTACGGCGCGGTGTGCGGGATAGGCATGGCTTTTTCCGACAGGAACGGCAACTTTCTGGGCATTAAGAGGGAAAGGAAGTCCCCCGCGGCTAAGAAAGTCCGCAGGCAGGACGATATTGTCTATGTCAAGAAACCGTTTATAGGCAGGGTGCTGTCCGGCGTGCTGGCGGCGGCGTTTGTGCTTATGGTTGCGCCGGAGTTGGAGATTGATTTGGGGATTACGGCAAGTGCGGAAATGCAGACGGGAATTCCCGCTGTTGACGGTGACGGCAATTCTCTTTACTTTGTACGTGACAGCTCGACGGATAATATAGTATATCTTGAAGATGATTGGGAGCACGCTACACAATGCTACAGCACCGAAGTAACAAGTTTTGACGTTGCTTACGGCTCTTTCAGACTGGCATGGCAGCCTGTAATGACGAACAGCTGCGGCAATTCGATAGATCATACCCTTAATATGGAAATGATTTACGGATACAGAGTTAACATCTTTTCAAACGATAACAGCATCAACATAACTAAAGAATATGTATCGACCCAAACCGAGGACGTTTTTACCGTTCCGAATTTTACTTCGCAGCTTGCGGCTAAAAGCGTTACGGCGGCGATTACTCCGTTGGTTAAGGTTGAAAAATGGGATTATACTGCGGCAGACCCCACTATCCCCGATTCAACGGCGACAGTTCAAAGACTTAACCGCGAGTATACAAATTTCGACGGTCAGACCACAAGACAGCTTATAGGTACTTTGGACGCAAGGTTCAACCCGCCGACAATAAATCTGCCTGTTTCCAAAAACAGCGACAGCTACACAACATCGGTAGAGCTTAAATGGGCTGAGGCGGTGCAGATAGGCGGTCAGGACGGCGGCACGGCTACCGCAAGCGGATATAATATTTACAGACGGCGTGAAAACGGCAATTATGAAAGAATTGCCTCTGTAATAAACGGTACGGAATATACAGATGACAGCCTGCTCAACGGTTACAGATACGAATATTTTATAGAGGCTTACCGTTCCGTATGGGGCGATACAGCCTATGACCCCAACAATGCGGGATTGATTACCAGTAACGGCATTACCTCTTTGGGAACAGGCATTGACGACAGCAACGTATCGGATATAGCTCAAACTATATATACAAACCAAAAGAAGTTTGTTTACGTTGCGCCCGACGAGCCTAATCTCGTTGTTACGTCAAGTCCCGGCAAAAACTCAATCGAGTTAAGGTGGGGTCCCAACAGCGGCGACTACAGCGGCGTAAGAATTTACAGAACCACCGGCGAGGACAGCGAGCTTGACCCCAACGACCCCGCGCTGTCGGCGGTTATAGGCAGCAAGCGTTTCAGCGACTGGCTCTATGATACGGCGAAAAGTAAAACAAATCCTTACGGACTTGTGGAAATCGCCCAGCTGGGAAAAAATGAGAATACATTGGACGACAAAAATATTATCGAGGGTCAGACCTATTGGTACTATGCGGTTGCCTATCTGAACGAGGGCGACGGCAAGTGGCTCTACGGCTCGGCGGCGAGAAACAGCTCAAAGCTTAACCTCACCCTTAACAGACCTATCGGTCTTACCGCCGAAAACCGCGACGGTCAGGTCAACCTGACTTGGGAGGCGGTTACGGGCGCGCAGGGCTACGAAATCGAAATCGTCCAGACCGCAGGCTACAACGAGCCCAGCGACCAGTTCCCCGTGACGATTTACGAAAATTACGACAACTACAACAAAACAAACTTCCTGCACAATTATCTGTACAATACCGACGGCTATACCTATAGGGTGCGGGCGTACATAAACATACAGTCGGTTGACGAGGACGGTAAGCTGCAAACCAAAAAGTACAGCGAATGGTCGCAGCCGACGAGGATGTCCTCCGTGGGTCTGCCTATGGCTATCCCCCAGAACGTTGCCGCCGACGGCAGCGTGGACGGTCAGATTACCGTTACTTGGGAGGCTGTTCAGGGCGCGACTTCTTATACGGTTTATTACGAAAATATGAACAGCTCCTCCGACAAGGGTCAAATCGACGGCTTGACGGGTACAAGATACGTACACACAAACCTTGAAAACGGCGAGCGGTACAGCTACTACATCGTTGCTCATAAGGAAATCAAGGGCGACGGCAGCAAGGGTACTCAGCTTGTGGACAGCACTCCCTCGGGCGTTGCGAAAGCTAAGGTCGGCACGGGTCTTACCACGCCTCAGGACTTGCTTGTTACCACCGTGGACGGTCAGGTAAATGTTTCCTGGTCTGCCGTTCCCGGCGCGCAGGGTTATTTGCTCTACTACAAAAAGAACGAGGAGAGCTTTAACGAAAACAACGTTTTTGACCTTGCGAAAACGAGTTTTACTCATACAAGGCTTAAAAACGGCGATACCTACACCTATTACGTTATCGCGTACAAGGAAGTAAGCGGCGCGCGGGACTACAGCCCCAAATCCCTTGAGGTAAGCACTTTGGTGGGCGACGTTCTGGACGCTCCCAAAGATTTCACGGTTACAACCGCGGACGGCACGGTAAATATGACTTGGACTGCCGTTAAAGGCGCGGAGGGCTATATCGTCCACGCATCATCGGGCGGAAGATATTACCAGTTTGACGTCAGCAGGGTAAACTACACTCATACCGACCTTACCAACGGCGACGTGTGGACTTATTACGTCACCGCCTACAAAACCGTAAACGGCACGCGGACGTACAGCAACGCCTCCGAGTCGAAGTCCGTTACTATCGGCACTTCCCTCAATTCGGCTGTTGACCTTACCGCAACCGCAGGCAACCGTCAGATAGACCTTACTTGGACGGCGGTAAACGGCGCGGACGGCTACGTTGTGTACCTCTACAACAGCTCCACTATGGAATTCGAGCCTATTACCGTTACGTCGAAAACCACATATTCCCATGTGGGTCTGAAAAACGGCAAGCAGTACACATACATGGTTGCGCCTTACAAAAATATCAACGGCAAGCGTTTTTACGGCGATTACTCCATTTCCGTGACGGCTATCCCAACCACAGGCTCGATTACCGATATGGATCACGAGCTTATCGTTAAGGGTACTGCTCCCTACGGAATTTCTCACAGCGAGTACATTACGGCGGTTTCAAACCACGGCGCGTTTGATGAGTCGGTGGACGTTTACTTCTCCACCAGCAGAGAGGCAACGCAAGAGGTAAGAGACGTGCTGCAAAACTACGCGGACGGTCTTTCCAGCTTTATCGTGTATCCGTTCGACATAAGCATCTACCGCGAGAACACGTATATCGAGGTTGACCCCGAGGACGGCTACATTGTTACGGTGACAATGCCCGTTCCCGACAGGCTTATCGCTTACCGCGACTACATTACCGTGGTGCACATCGGCGACGGCGTTGCGCAGCCCGAGGAAATTTCTCTCGCCGAGGATTGGTACAACAACTATGACCAGCGGCTGGAAGTGCTGCCCTGCGCGATTGTGGACATTGACAACGTTTGGTGCGTGCAGTTCAAGTGTTCGAGCTTTTCGCCGTACGCATTGGTAATCTACAAGGAGCACATTCAGGATATTGCCGCGGGCGGCGGACTTATGGATACGGGTTTTGCGGACACGTTCAACTCCGGGGTACTGCTTTTCACGGCACTTCCCGACATAATGCCCAACAACCGCAAGCTCAGGATTGTGCAAAGCGGCTCAAAGCGGTATCGCATTAAGAGCGTAACCAAAAGATAAAATTTAAAAGTCCCCCTTATTTAGGGGGGCTTTTTTTGTGTACTTGATTATGGCACGTTATGGCGGTTTAGTAATCAAACAGTCAGCAATATCTAACTAAAAGCCCTTTAGGCAAGCAAAAAGTTCGCCAGCCTTTCAAGGCTGCGGGGCTGCGCTGGACCAGCCGTATGCCTAAAGGGCTTTTGGTTAGGTGCTGTAAAAATTTGGCTGCTAAGCCGCCGTTTGGAAACGTACAAAACAAAATGTGTTACAATAATTGTAAACATTTTGTTAATTCTCCAATCCCATGAAAAATTTCGCCGTTCCGAAGTGTATTATATATGAAAGCCTTTTTAGGCTGTCAAAAAAATTTTTTGGAGGAACTGCTATGAAAAATCTAAGAAAAACCCTGTCGGCAATTTTAGCCGCCGCCGTTATTTTCTGCACTGCGGCAACGCCCGTTTCCGCCTTTGACCCGCCCGAAGAGGGAACGTACATCGGCTGGGAACACACCCCAAAAGGCTGGACCTACACCTTTATTGATTTTTACGAACCTTACTGCGAAATAGACGGCGTTTTGTACGATTTTGACGGCGGCATATGTACGGGCAGACATAACGGTTACGTTTCATACGGCGAGGTAAAAATGTACTATTCCGACGGCTTGCCTTACACGGGCTGGACGAAAAACAAAAAGGGCGAACGGAAATATTTCCTTGACGGCTGTTCCGTAAAGGGCGAAATGCCGATAGGCAAAAATGTGTACACCTTTGACGGAAACGGCGTTCTCACCGGGAAAAAGCCCGCGCTGTTTACCGCCGTGCCCGACGGCAAGGTCTGCGAGGGGGACAAAACAATTAACTTTACCGTAAAATTTCTCGGCGAGGGCGTTTACGATATGATACCCCCGTCAAAGCTCGAGCGGCTGAACGCTCTCGGCGAGTGGGTGGACTGCCGCGGCGAGGGCGTGGAGTACATCACCTGCGACTGTCTGTACACATTCGATTCCGAGGGCGATTTTTTGGGCGAAAAAAAATTTGAGGAAAAAACCTCTTTCAACCCCGAGGAATACATTGGCGCAAAACTGACGGCGGGGTACTACAGGGTGACGTTTTACGCAAGCGGCGAAAACGACGGCGGCAAGGCGTACTCGGTTTTCGAGGTTCTCCCTCCCGCGGAAGTGAAAATGTCGGAGGATATTTACGCCGCCGCCAAGGGCGCGGAAACGGAGGTGCGGGCGTACATAAAAATAAATTCCGAAAGCCTTGCGGGAAAGGATATTTCTGTAAAAGCCGAAAAGAAAACCGCTCTCGGCTGGGAGACGGCTGTCAAAGAATTTACCCTTGACAAAAACGCCGCCTGCGACGCCGAAAGCGCGGACGGAACGTTAAGCGCCGACTTTTCCCTGCCGCCCGAAACGGGGTATTACAGAACGGTAATCACCGTCGGCGGAAAGGAATTTGAAACGCGTTTTAAAATTGAAACGCGGTAAAATATACGCGGTTATTATTTTGCGGAATTGCCGCGGCGGTTTGCGTTCGCAAAATTGAAAAAGCTCTTGACAAACCTCGGCGTTCTGTGCTATAATCAAACATAGAAAGACCGCAAAAAATATGCCTAAATAAATATGAAAGTATGATTGCCATGGACATGCCGAACGAAACGGCGAAACAATTCGACAGACGGTATCTGGAGCGGCTTGAAAAGCTCCGTCCCATAGACGACGATTTTATGCGGGAGCTGTTCAGGAATAATATTCCCTTAGTACAGCTTGTTCTGAGAATAATAACCAATATCGCCGATTTGACGGTTATTTCAGCCGAAACGCAGTACGACCTGAAAAATCTGAGCGGACGGTCGCTTATACTCGATATACTCGCGTCCGATACCCAAAACAGAAAATACAACATTGAGATACAGCGTTCCGACGGCGGCAGCGACGCCAAACGCGCAAGATACCACGCAAGCGCAATGGACGTTGAGTTTTTGGGTAAAAGCCGTGACTTCGGCGAGCTTACCCCCGCCTATGTCATATTTATAACCGAGAACGACGTACATAAAATAAACAAACCCATATATCATTTTCAGAACTATGACGCCGAGAATAATATTTTCCTCGGCGACGAAAAGCATATCATATACGTAAACGGCGCGTATAACAATCCCGGCGACAGCTCGGATTTGGCAAAGCTGATACATGATTTCAACTGCTGCCGCGCTGACGATATGGAGCTTGAGCTGATGTCGGCAAGTACGCAGTATTATAAAGAAAAAACGGAAGGAGTGAGCAATATGTGCAGAATAATGGAAGAAATCCGTGAAGAAGGCATTGAAAAAGGCATTGAAAAAGGCATTGAAGAAGGCATTGAAAAAAGCAGCGTGAGTATTGCCGTTGAATTGCTGTCTCTCGGGGAGTTGTCCGTTGAAAAAATAGCAAAAGTTACCAAGCTCCCCATTGAGAGAATAGAACAGCTTGCCAAGCAAACACCTGTTACAGTATAAGGAGTGAGCAATATGTGCAGAATAATGGAAGAAATCCGTGAAGAAGGCATTGAAGAAGGCATTGAAGAAACCAGCGCAGCAATTGCCGTCAGACTAATCAACAAAGGCAAAAATTCTATTGAGGAAATTGCCGAGGTGACAGACCTCCCCATCGAGAGAGTAGAACAGCTTGCCAAGCAAGCCGCGACTGTTACGGTATAATAAGCTATAAATTTATGCAATTTTACCAACGGATGTGCAAAAAAATAAAAGGCAGGAACGAAAAATTCCCGCCTTTATTTTATGCGGCAAATTCAGTACCCCGCCCCTTGATAGGGGCTTAACAAGTTTTAGAGATGTCGTATTTAACATTGGGGCAGAACACGGGTCAAGGCTCAGCTTTGCCCTCAAGGAAATAACTCGCCTCCATATCCGCCACGCTGAGGGCGAATGCAAGAGGGAACATCTCAAACGCCTTTCCCACGGCGTTTTTGTCCGCGTCGTTGGCAGAAAATCCCATATGATAGCGTATGGCGAAAGCCTCCTCCCGGGAAAGCCGCATAAAGCCCGTTATTATGTACACCGATTTCTCCCCGTGCCCGTAGGGGAGCTTGTCGTCAATGGTGTAGTAGGGGACTTTCTCCCAAACCCCCCGGTCGTTTTTGGAGTTGCGGTAGTCCACCTTGTAAAAATTCACCTTGCAAATATCGTGCAAAAGGGCGGAAACCGCAACACTCTCCTCACTGTAATTCATTCCGTAAACCTCTTTGGCGCGGGGGCGCGAAAGGTAGTCCTTAAGGCATTTGTAGACGTTCAGACTATGCTCTAAAAGTCCCCCCTCGTATGAGCCGTGAAACCGCGTGCTGGCGGGGGCGGTGAAAAAATCGCTCTGTGGGGACAGCAGGTATTCCAGCAGCTTGTCGCCGCCCTCACGGGTAATGTTTGTTTTGTAAATGTCGATAAATTCTTGTTTTAAATCCATTTCGCAGTCTCCTATCTGCTCTTTATTATATCGTAGTAACTCTTCACCCGCAGCGTGTTTGTCAGCTCCGTCTCGGTGATTTTGCTGGGCAATGCCGAGCGGTTCAGTATCATATAATACGGCTGACCGTGGAGGTCGAACCAGTTGTCCCCGAACACGCAGCCGAAATTCTCAAAGTCCAGCAAAACGCCTTTGGCGAAGTTTTTGCTTGTGACCGAAAGCCTGAACATCTCGCCGATTTTGTCCACCGCCGCCGTGATTTCGGGGGGTAAAAACTTAAACTGCTTAGGCGGTACGTACATATACGTGCCGTTTGAAATAACCGCGTTGTTTTCTATCAGCGAGTACTCGATATAATGGTCTCGGTACATATTCCCGCTGACCTTTGTGTACTGCGGAGTAAGGCTCATAACGTTCCGCGCCGACAGGGCGGAAACCACAATATTTTCCGCTCCCTCGGAAATTACCGTGCAGTCGTTCCTCCGCACCCTCCAGCGGAATTTCCCAACAAAATCGTTAACCGTCTCGTTGGAAATATTTACAGCGAGATTATTTTTATCGCTGTCGTCTATCGAGCAAAGCACGGGTGCGTAAAACTTTTTCGCGTAGTAGTGCAAAGCTTTCCACCTGCCGAAATAGTCTATGGACGACCAGGAAATAACGGGGTTGCTGTCGTTCACCTGCCAGTAAAGCGAACCCATGCACCGCCCCCTGTTCCTCCGCAGATGCTCCACGCAGCATTTAACCGCGTCCGCCTGCACAATTTGGCTGACATAGGACAAGTCCTCGAACGTATAGGGGTAGTGCGCCGTTTGGGCGATGTAGTACATGAGCTTTTCCGTACCCGCCTCGCATTTTTGGTGCGCCTCCATTACCGGGGACATCAGGTTTAAATCCTCCTCTTTCGCGAATTCCCGCACGGTTTTCATTGACGGCACGGACTCAAACCCGAACTCGGAGCAAAATCTGAACTTGTATTTGCGGAAATCCTTAAACGGCTTAAGACCGTGCCACACGTCCCAATAGTGGCTGTCACCGCGGTTTTCCGCGCTCGGCTCGTCGAAGTTTCCCCCCGAGGACGGCGAGGAACTCCAGTAAAAAGTCTGCGGGTCGCAGAGCTTTACCACGCTCGGAATGAGCTTTTCAAAAATGCGTATGTAGCCCTGTTTCTGCTCCTCGGTAACGGGTATTCCCCAGTACAGAATTGCGCTTTCGATTTCGTTGTTTCCGCACCACATTGCCAGCGAGGCGTGGTTGCGAAGTCTGACGATATTGTCGATAAATTCCTGCCTGACGTTGTTGCAGAAATCGGTGTCGGCGTTGTACACCGCGCAGGCGAAAGCGAAGTCCTGCCAAACGAGAATGCCCAGCTTGTCGCAGGTGTCGTAGAAATAATCGTCGGGGTAAAATCCGCCGCCCCACACTCTTATCATGTTGTAATTCGCCGCCGCGCAGCTTTTCAAAAGCTCCCTCGTTCGGTCGGGGGAACGCCTCGCCAAAATCTGATCCTCGGGGATATAATTCGCGCCCATGGCGAAAATTTTCCTGCCGTTGACAACAAAGCAGAATTCCTCCCCGTCCCCGTCTTTATCCTTTGCGCGGGACACCTCAACCGTCCGCAGACCGATGTTGAATTCCTGCAAATCCACAGGCTCTTCCCCGTCGAAAAGCATAACCCTCGCCATGTAAAGATTTTGCTTTCCGTACCCTCTCGGATTCCACAAAAGGGGGCGGTTGATGTTGCAGACAGGCTCGACCCGGGCAGAGCCGTCCTTAACGCCGCCCCGAACCGCCTCGCAGTTATCGGATATGAGAAATTCCGCCCCGTCGGGGGACATGAGGGAAATATCCATTCGCAGATTTTTCGAGGAAATATCCGAGATTTTCGTGTCAAAGGTCAGCTCAACGCCGTCCCTGCCATGCTTTTGGCGGACGTACACATTATCTATCCTGCCGCCCCGCACGCTTACAAGCTCAACGCCCCGCCAAATTCCCATATCGGGGAGAGAGGGACCCCAGTCCCAGCCGAACATGTAGTGCGCCTTTCTGATGTGGGGGAAACCCTCGGTGGTGGAATTAACCCCCCAAAGCCGCTCTTTTTCCTGCATGCGGCGTATGTACTCCGCGGGGGAGAAAATGTACACCGAAACGGCGTTTTCCCCCGCCTTGATTTTGCCCGTGACGTCGAACTCATAGGTACGGTGCATATTCTCGGTTTTGCCCACAGGCTCGCCGTTGAGAAACACGTCCGAAAGGGTGTCAACCCCGCGGAAACGGAGGTAAATTTTATCGCTTGTCAAAACCTCCTCGTCGGCGTAAAATACGTGCTCGAAGATATAGTCGTGCCGCGAGACCTGGAAAGCGGGGTACTGGTTTTCGCCGTAATAGGGGTCGGGGATTTTCCCCGCCTTGATAAGGGTATCGTACGCCGAGGCGGGAACAGCGGTCTCGAAAATCTCGTCCGGCGCGTCGGCGCGGCGCATAGTCCATTTTCCGTTAAGGTTTCTTGTCATTTAAAAAAGCTCCTTTTTTAGAGAATAGAGCATTAGAGAACAGAGGATAGAATTGTTGCTCTTTAATAATAAGTATACCCTTTTTTTTGTAATTTGTCAACAAAACAATTTAACAATTTTTATACAAATCGGAGTGCAACTGTTGTATTTACTGTTAATTGTTTTTTGTATTCGTATTCGTTATCGTTATCGTATTCGTTATCGTATTCGTATTCGTGCATATGCTTTGCATGTGCTTTGCATGTACTTTGCATATGCTTTGCATAATTTTGCATACGGTTTGCATTTTTGCGTGACGGGAAACCCGTCCCCCGCAAATTTGTGTAATTTAAATTGTAGGGGCGCATCCTGTATGCGCCCGCCGTGTACATTTCAGCACATTTTAATCGGGCGCATATAGAATGCGCCCCTACAAAGCGTTAATTCATAGGTTTGCTATAATATTTTGTAGGGCGGGGGCTATGCTCCCGCCTTGTTGTACCGTACATTTTCGGAAAGGCGGGAGCAAGCCCCCGCCCTACAAAATTTTGTTGCACG
The DNA here is from genome assembly GCA_023665505.1 of Ruminococcus sp. Taxonomy (GTDB): domain Bacteria; phylum Bacillota; class Clostridia; order Oscillospirales; family Ruminococcaceae; genus RGIG8773. The sequence goes on along the minus strand of JAMPDU010000036.1, from coordinate 9,718 downwards.
ATTGTAGGGGCGGGGTTTCCCCGCCCGCAGGTTTGCGACAGCGGGACGGGAAACCCGTCCCCTACAAATCTGCTGTACAGCAAAATAATTATAAAAATGTTAAAAAACTTTGTGCAAAACGACGAAAAAATATTAAATTAAAAAAATGTGTTTTAAAATTGTTTATAATATGTTATAATTAAACTGCACGAAGTTTGCTTAAAGGAGAATTGCTCTTATGCCGAAAAAAAATCCGTCAGCTATCCGCACCAGCTTTTCAAAACGCCTTTCCGTCTATATCTCGGCGGCTTTGATAGCGGTGCTGGCTTGCTTTGAAATAATGACATACATAGTTACAAAAATAAACGCCGAAAACAGCTTTATCTATACCGCGGAAAACGGCGGCGAGCTTATCTCGGATATGCTGGACGACCATTTGCAGTATATCTCGGGGCGGCTCGGCATCATCGCCGAAAACGATAACCTGGACGGCTTTGTGTCGGGAATGAACGCCGCCAAAAATAAAGAGGACGTTCAAAACGCCGACGGGTTCGGCGAAATCGCGAGAAACCTCTCCCTCGTAAGCGGCAGCGGCGGGGCGGTGTCCTCTTGGATAATCTCCGAACAGAACGGCATGCTCGTGAACGGGAACGGCGAGGTTCTCTTCGCCGACGAGTACGGGCTTAACGACGAGTATTGGTACGGCAGATACCTGTCGGGCACGGAGCTTGGCGAGTATATCTGCACCTACTCCGAAGAGGGAATTTTCGGCACGGACGTGGTATCCGTCATAGTCCCCGTCAGCAAAAACGGCAGCGTGTACGCGTTCTGCGGGCTTGAGGTCACCGCGGACAGCGTTTTCGACGTGCTTTCTCAGTACTCTTTCAACAAGGGCACTTACCCCCTTATCGCCGCGGGAGGCGAGGTTATTCACATGCCGCCGTCGGCGGAATTCTCTCAGAAATTCGATATTAACGACCCCACTTTCACAAAGCTTTTAAGCAGCGGCAATACCGCCTATACAAACGGTCTGGACAGCTATATCTCCGAAAACGGCGACGAGGTTTACTACTACTGCAAATCAAACGGCATAAGCGGCTGGAACGTTATTGTACTCTTCGACAGCGGCGCGGTAAACGGCGGTATCTACAGCTCGTTTGTGAGACAGCTTTTGATACTTGTCTGCATGTGCGTACTGCTTGTGATATATATTCTGAATATTCTGCACCGGGAAAGCTCCCCCCTCCACGAGATACGGGACTGCACAAAGGAAATCACTTCGGGCAATTACAACTACCGAATTAAAAATATTACCAAAAACGAGCTTGGAGCGGTCGCCCAAAACGTCAACCGCATCGCCGAGATAATGCAGGCGAAAACAAGCGTCATCAACAGCTACAACACCACCGATATTCTTACCGGACTTAAAAACCGCAGCGCAATGTACGAACGGCTCAACGACATCATTCAGACCCGCGAGGAGGGCAGGAGCCGCTTTGCGCTGATGTTTGTGGACATCGACAACTTCCGCTGGCTCAACGAGACTTTGGGGCACAATTACGGCGACGAGGTTTTAAGCCGTTTCGGCTCTATCATCAAGGAGCAGCTGCCCAACGATATGTCGGTGTACCGTTTCAGCGGCGACGAGTTTATCATCATCAAAGAGTTCGACACCGACTATTCCGAGGTGTACACCGCCATAGAAAGCCTGCACAGCCGTTTCAACAGCCCCATTGAAATAATGAGCGACAAAATTTACATCAAGTTTTCCATAGGCGTGTCGATTTTCCCCGACGACGACGTTTCCGCCGAAAGGCTGCTCCGCAACGCCGAGACGGCTCTTCACCGGGCGAAAGACAGCGGCAAGGACAGAGTGGCGTTCTACACCAACGCCGCCCGCGACAGGAGCGCGTTCAGCAAGGCGGCTATCGCAAGAAGTCTCCCGGACGCTTTGCAAAACGGGGAGCTGTTCCTCCACTATCAGCCAATCGTTTCGGCGGCTGCAAGGGACATTCACGGCTTTGAGGTGCTGCTCCGCTGGATAAGCCCCGAGTTTGGGGTAGTCCCCCCGACGGACTTTATAAGCGTTGCCGAGGAAAGCGGCGACATTGTAAAAATCGGCACTTGGATTTTCGAAAGCGCCTGCCGTACCCTTAAGCAGATAAACGAGACAATCGACCCGAATATTATAATGTCCATAAACGTCTCCCCCGTGCAGCTGAAACGTGACGACTATATCGCCCACGTCAAGCAGGTAATCGACATAACCCGGGTCAACCCGAAAAACATTCAGCTTGAGATTACCGAGAGCACACTTATCGACTTCACCGATTCCAACAGCAGCGTGATAAACGAGATAAACGAGCTTGGCATCGCCCTTGCCTTGGACGATTTCGGCACGGGCTATTCGTCGTTAAACTACCTGAAAAACTTCCCTATCAAGTGCCTGAAGATAGACAAGTCTTTCATTGACGAGATAAACAACAACCAGCGTGATTACGCCATAACCGACTCTATTATTGATTTGGTGCACGGTTTGGGCATACAGACCGTCGCCGAGGGTATCGAGACGGTAGGTCAGTACAACTTCCTCGCGGAAATGAAGTGCGACTATATTCAAGGTTTCCTTATGAGCAAGCCCTTGGACGAACGTGACGCAATCGAGTTTTTGGAAAGCTACGACAAGCTCCACAAGCCTGACGAGCGGCAGCTCCGTGAGAACGAAAAACAGCTTGCGGACGAGCGGGAGCAGCAGCGTCTCGAAAAGGAAAAGGATACGGGCGGCGGCGAGGCTGTTACGGAGGATTTTATTATCAGTAAATAGGAAAAAGGCTCCTTTGGGAGCCTTTTTTAATTAATAATTAATAATTAATAATTAATAATTAATAATTAATAATTTTCCGTAACCCTAAAATGAAATAAACCCGCTGACGGACAATTAACCGTCAGCGGGTTTTCATTATTAGCCCGCCCCTCGGGGGGCTTTAATAAACTAAATGCACTTCCGTACTTAACATTGGGGGGACTATCGCGGCGGGGCGACCCCGCTTAATTAATATTGTGATACGTAGTTCGTCGGGTTAGCATAAGTACCGTACGCGCTTGAACGTACCTCAAAGTGGAGGTGGTTGCCCGTGCTGTCGCCCGTACTTCCAACATAGCCGATAATTTGTCCCTTTACAACGTAATCGCCGTACTCGATGGCAACGGAGCTTTGGTGCGCGTAAACGGTGACGTTTCCGTCGTCGTGGGAAATTCTCACGCAGTTTCCGTAACCGCCGTTCCAGCCGCCGCCGTTGCTGACCTCGATAACCGTGCCGCTTTCGGCTGCGTATATGGGTGTGCCGTAAGGCGCGGCAATATCAATGCCCTTATGACCTCTTCCGTCGCCCTGATACGCGGAAATATATCCGCCCTCAACGGGCCAGAAGTAGTCTCCCGAGCCGCCCGAGCCTGTGCTTACGGGGGTTCTTGTGGCTCTTGTTCCTTTGCGCTGATATTTTGTGACAGGTTCGGAGATAACCCTTTCGCTCAAAACCTCTCTCTTCACCGCGACGCCGTTTTTGTAGGTAACGAGAGCGGTAACTTCCTTTTCGCCCTCGACGCCCGCGACGTCAACCTCGGTTTCGCCCTCGTACATATCGTCGTCCTCGGTGGTGACGATTTGATAGTCGATAACCTCGCTGTAGGTAACTTCCTCGGTGGTTTCAACCTGAAGATAGGGGACTTCCTCGCTGAGCTGAACGATCGCGCCGATAGGGCAGTATTCCGACAGGTCGTCGATTTTCTCCCCGTCGTAGGTTGCAACGCAGTCTATAAGCTCCTCCACGGACATATCGTTTGCCCGTGCGATATTCCAAGGGTTGTCGCCCTGCTGTACCTCATAGTAAACAGGCTCTTCCACGTTAGAGTCCAGAATGTCGATAATTTCCTGCTGGTCGACGATTTCCTCGGGGTCGACGTACTGCTCGTAGGTGTACTCAATATCCTTGTCGAAGTCCACCGAGACAATATCCTCGCCGTCGTACTGCTCCTTAATATCGTTAAGGAACTGCTCAATATCGCCGTTTTCCGAAACCGCGCCGATAAACTCGCCGTCCACCGTAACGGCGTAAGCTCTTACCTTGTTGGGGTCGACGCCGCTTTCGTCCTCGGTTTCGTTCTGTATAAATCCCGCGGCGTTTTCGGAGTAATTCTCGCCCTCCGCGCCGCCGTCTCCGCCGTACAGTTCAAAAGCTCTTTCCTCGGTTTCGGGTACGGGCTCTTCTCTTACGGGGGCTTGGGTTTCAATCTGTTCCTGAATAACGTCCGCCAGCATCTGCTCGTCGAAAATCTCGTCCTGTGCGCCTATAGGCTTGATTGAGAGGGTAGCGGTAACGTACTCGCTGCCCGTATCGTAATAAACCGCTCTGTCGGCGATAACCTGCTGTGCGCCGTCGATAACCGACGCCTCGGAAACCACGCCTACCTCCTGACCGTTAAGTTCCACCGTAACGCCGTAGTCCGCGGACGCCTTGTCGGCAACCACAAACACGAGGCAAGCTATACCCAGCACGGGCGCTGCGTGGTTCACAAACGATTTTAAAAGCCTGTTGCCGCCCTTTGCCGCCGTAACCATATCCGACAGCTGCATCATAAGGGCTTTTCCGAAACCCTTGTCGGCAATTCTCTCCTTAAATTTTTTTCCGAATTCGGAAACATTTTTTCCGAAACGGGCGATGCCGCTCACCGTTCTTTTGAACGCTCCCGATATTTTATACGCGGCGGGCACGGCAGTTCCGCTTATTTTTTCCGCGGCGGCTCTTGCGGCGTACACGGAATATCTTACTGCTGAAACCGCCATATATGTAACCAGCGAGCCGATGCCGACCATAGCGCTTTCAAGCTTGTTTTCTTTTTCTGTACTTGTTTTTTCCGATTTATTTATCTTTTCGGCTGCGCCTGTATCAACTGACATGACCACATCTCCTTTCTTTTTTTCTACACATCTTTTATTTTATTTTTTTTAATTTTCCGAACATTTATTTTGCTGATTTGGACAAAGGTTACAAGTATTTTTCAAAAAGTTACAAAGGTTACAAAAAAGTTACATTAACTATATTATACCTCATTTTTTTCAAAAATCAACAGCAATTGGCTTTATGTCACATTTTCTTAATCTTTTTTGGTTGCTTGCACAATTTAAACTTCCCTGCTTTGGCTTGTTTTAGCAATTATTTATGGATATTTTATGAACGTCAACCTAATGGGAAATTTTTCCTGAGGTAAATTTCCAAAAAATGTCTGCAAAAATTGTTACCGTTTGTAACCTTTTTTGTAACCTTTTAAAACCCCTTTGAGATATAGCCCCAAAAAAAGGTTACAAAAAACAAAGCCGTTTGTAATATTTAAAGATTAGTCAACAATTTAACACTAATAATTTTACAGAAAATTTAAAATTCAAAGGGTACACATAGAGGGCAGAGTACCGAAGTCTAACCTCTGCCCTCTATCATCTAACTTCTAACCGCGGTATCGGCGGGAGCGTCCTGCCGAAGTCCGAAACTTATGGACAAAGCGCTGTTTACCTTGGTCATCGAATTGGTGTCAAGCTCGCCCATGCGCTCCTTGAGCCTTTTTTTGTCGATGGTTCTGATTTGCTCCAAAAGAACGATGCTGTCCTTTTGAAGTCCGCATTTGTCCGCGTTCACCTCAATGTGGGTGGGAAGTTTGGATTTGTCCCGCTGGCTGGTGATAGCCGCCGCGATAACCGTGGGACTGTGCTTGTTGCCCACGTCGTTCTGGACTATCAGCACGGGGCGTATGCCGCCCTGTTCCGAGCCTACCACGGGACTTAAGTCCGCGTAATAAATTTCTCCCCTTTTTACTGACATTTCCATACACTCCTATTTTACCGAGTTGCAGATGTTTACATCACCTGCCGTATGGTATTATTGTTGACGGTTTTTTTGAAAATAATCACAAAAAATTTTTTTGCCCAAAAATTATACGGGCAATACTATTATATGTACTTGGCTTGAATTGGTTTACCGTGCCGCAACTACGCAATTAATAATTAATAATGAATAATTAATAATTATTTGTTGTACCCGAAAATTATCCGCATATCTTCGGGGAGTTCACTCGTCAGAAAAATTTCTTTGCCTCCCGGGGAAGTAAACCGCATTTCCATACAGTGAAGAGCCTGTCTCGGGCAGTACGCGGGACTTCCCCCGTAAAGGTCGTCCCCCGCAAGAGGGTATCCCACAGCGGAAAAATGCACCCTTATCTGATGCGTCCGCCCCGTTTCGAGAGCTATGCGCAGCAGAGCGTGCTTGCCGTCCTCTTTTAATATGGTATAGTTCGTGGCGGCGTACCGTCCGTCAGCTCTTACCTCACGGGTTATTACCGATTGGGCGGTTCTGCCTACGGGCGCGGCTATTCTGTACCCCGCCTCGGTTTCGTACCATTTTATAAGCGGGTTTCCCGTCTCGCGGGGCAGGGGTACTCCCTCGGTTACGGCGGCGTATATTTTGGAAATATTTCCCGAAAGAACGCTTGCGGCATAGGTGCTCTTGGCGGCGGCGCAAAGTCCCGAGGTGTCCTTATCCAGCCTGTTAACGGGGCGGAAAGTCAGGTCGGGGTACAGCGCCGCAAAAAAGTTGCCCAAAGTGTCCCCGCGGTGCTTGTGAGACGGGTGCACGGGCATGCCCGCGGGCTTGTCAAAGACAATAACGCCCTCGTCCTCATAGGCTATGGGGACGGCGAGAGAGGGGTTGGGTTCAAGAAGTCCGCCGTCGATATTTTTTATGGCAACAACGTTTCCCCCGTGAACGGTGTCGACAGTACGCGCCGCCCTGCCGTCAACGGTAATGCCGCCGTCCACCCGCTTTAATTTCGCCGTAAGCCTGCGGGAAACGCCGTTGTTTCTTAAAAATTCGCCGCATGTACAGGTCTGCCCGAGGGGTACTTCAAACCGCGTTGTTTGCGAGCAATTCATTTTCGGCAAGACCGTTCCTTTCCTCATTAGTTATAATTTCGTTTATCGCCGCGGTATAGACCATTTGGGTGTACGGAAAAATAAACACCGTTGGGAATATCAGCAGACAGGGCGCAAGCCAGCCCGCCATTGAAAGCATTGTTTCCACAAGATAGCGGTAATTGTTTTTCATAAGCCGCTTGCTTTCGGCGATAAGATTTTTGGGGGACGCGTCCGGCTTTAAGGCGTAAAGATAGGGCACGGGGGCGTATTTAAGTCCCAAAATCAAATACAGCAGCAAACCCGTAACGGCGGCAAAAACGGCGACGGCGGGCAGCGCGGAGCTTTCGGGTTTGCCCGCAAGGTGAAATTCAGCGGCAATTCCGCCGAAAATAAGGAGAAACGCAGGAATACGCCGCAGGGTAAGCATGCTGTTGAGTTTAAGCACTTGCAGCATTTTTTTAAGCGAGGCGTAGCAGCTGAACATACCGCGGGCGAAAACCGCGTTGCCCCGTATCTGCTGTATTCTGTACCACCGCACCCCGTAGGCGAAGGGCGCGACGGCGAGCCACAGGGAAACCGCCAGCGCCGCCGTAATTCCCGCCGCAAGCCATACCGGGAAGTCGGAGCGGCTGAAATTCATAAGATAATCGTACGCCAATATCAACGCCAAAGCCACCGCGGAAAGCTCCCCCGCGATAATAAAGAACACCGCGCAGCTTTCCCCCCAGCAGCACACAAGCCGCTCCCGGGCGTGTTTTTTCAGTTCTTTTGGGTTTTTCATTTTGTTTATCAACCTCTTTATTTAATTAATAATTAATAATTAATAATTATTTGTAAACGGTTTGTCTTTTCCCTAAAATATTAATTTGTTTTAATTGTTAATTAATAATGTGTTTGTAGGGGCGGGGTTTCCCCGCCCGCAGGTTGTGACGGCGGGACGGGAAACCCGTCCCCTACAAAATTTCTGTAATTAAATTGCATAAAATAATTATTAATTATTAATTAATGCTCTGTTGTCGGGTATCTTTCCCAGTATCTCAAAGGTATTCCCGTTCTGCCACATCATCGCGCTGACGATTATTTCGTAGCCCTCCCCCGGGTCGCAGGCAAACTCCATGGGTTTCATTTTCGGCAAGCCGAAACAGGACATCATATTCATCAAAATCCCCGAGTGCGTGACCGCTCCCGCGTGGGTTATGCCCTCTTTCATCATGTCCAGTATCATCAGGTTCAGCGCCGAATAGCACCGCAGCATCATATTCCGCAGGCTCTCGCCGTTGGGGGGAGGGTTGTCAAGTCCCCCTTTAAGCCATTTTTTGTAGCTGTCAAGCTCGATTAAATCGTCCACCGCCAGGTTCTCGAAAACCCCGAAATCCATTTCCCGCAGGTCGTCAACAAGCACGATTTCCCTGTCGGGGAAAAGTATTTCCGCCGACTGCACCGCTCTTTCAAGGGGGCTTGAGTAGACCCTCTGCACCTTTGGGTACTCGTGGGTCTCGTATTTTTCCCGCAAAGCCTCCCTGCCGTTTTCCGAAAGAGGCAGGTCGGTTTTGCCGATGTAAACGCCGTTTTCGTTGGCGGAGGTAATGCCGTGGCGGAGTATGCTCAGTCTGTAGCCTTTCATATTAATTTCCTTTCTGTGAATTAAATTTGAACGTATTATTAAAAAGTGCCTTGAATGACAATTTTTGTATACTATTCCACAAAAAATACCCGTAACATTTATCGACTTTTTTTTGCGAAAACTATTTACAAAACGTACGTAATATTGTATAATTTACAGTATGTAGAACTAAAGAACAAACCGTTAGGAGGTGACGTGATGAATACGGACTTTCCAAGAGTTATTACCCTGTTAAGGAAAGAACGCGGCATCAGTCAGAAAAAAGCGGCGGCGGATTTGGGCATATCGCAGGCTCTGCTCTCCCATTACGAAAAAGGCATACGGGAGTGCGGTCTGGATTTCCTTGTTAAAACCGCCAATTATTACAATGTTTCCTGCGACTATCTGCTGGGGCGTTCCCCCGAGCCTGCGGGAAAGACCATTCAGTACGACGACATACCCGACTTCGACCCGAATAATAAAGAGAAAGTTTCGGCGGGCGGAGTAATGGCGTCCTTCAACAAAAAGCTTGTGATAAACGCTTTGTCGGCTCTGTTTTCCCTTGTGCAGAAAACGGGCAGCGCAACCGTGCTGAAAGAGGTTTCGACCTATTTGATGCTTGCGGTGTACAAAATGTTTCGGGTGGTTTATTCGGCGAACCCCAAAAACGACCCCAACTTTTTCACCGTCCCCGAGGTTATCGCGGGGGGCAGCTCTTCGGCGGCAATGGCTGTGTGCGAGGCGAACGCCTCCGCGGCGGCAAAGGGCGTTTCGGTAAACGGCGGCGACACCGCCCGAGCCACGGACGAGACCCTTATAACGGCGAATTCCCTTTCGGAGGAATATTCAGGCGCGGCGTCCTCGCTTTTAAACGTTATCAAAAACAGCGAGGCGAGAATGCACATTATAAACAATTCCGAGAAATGATAATCCAACATTTCCCCCGTTTTTCGGGGGATTTTTATTTTAGGATTGCAATTGCCGGTTATTTCTGTTTTTTGGAGTTTGGTACTGCTTTTTGGTAAACTGTTTCTTTACTTTTGAATACGGTTAATTTTGTCATAAACTGTTACAACGGTGCGAAAGGACAGACCAAAGAAAGGGGGAGGGGGCTCATTGTAACTATGGGACGCGCGCCCGCCCCCTCCCCCTCTCTATGGTCTTTCCTCTCGCGC